>JBQTJV010000018.1:0-17933 GCA_052386775.1 Betaproteobacteria bacterium | reverse complement strand
GCCGCTGCGGCTCATCGTCTTTTCGTTGTTCGGCTGGGCGGCGGGCGTTCTCCCGGCCATCATCGACGGCATGATCCGTGTCAATCTGGTGATGCACAACACGCAATGGGTTCCCGGGCATTTCCACTTTTATCTGCTGCTCGGCCTGGTGCCGATGCTGATGGGCGCGATGCTCTACGTGTGCACACGCAACGCGTGGTCGGAAACGTCGCTCGACCGTACCGCGTTCTGGACATATGGCGTGGCGGGGGTGCTGTTCTGTTTTGTCTTTCTCGCCGGTGGCTGGCAGGGGGTCCCGCGGCGCTTCGCGGTACACGATGCCGCCTGGGCGGGATACGCGCAGATCGGCACCGTCGCCGGGGTGCTCGTGCTGATGGCGGCGCTGATCCTGGGCGTGCGCCTGCTGTCGCGGTTGCCCAAGTTGTCGCTGTCCGCGTGAGTGCGGCACGAACGACGCTTGCAGTCGCCTTAGCCTGCACGGTCGGCCTCGCGGTCGCGCATGCGACAACCGACGGCTTCCAGGCATTCACCCTCGAATCGGCGCGGCGCCTGCAGGCCCTGCGTTCGCCCTCTGCGGTTCCAGAGCTGCAGCTGGAATTCTCCGATGGCCGGCGTGCGGGTTTCGCGGAAACACCGGCACGCACGGTGCTCGTAGACTTTATCTACACGCGTTGTCCGACGGTGTGCGCGGCGCTCGGTTCGGTGTACGCGCGCCTGCAGGACAAGCTTGCCGCGGAAATCGCGGCTGGCGAGATTGAACTGGTGTCGATCAGCCTCGATCCCGCACATGACGGCCCGCAGGAGTTGTTCGCTTACCGCGCCCGCTTCAGCAACGCAGCCGCAGGCTGGCACGTGGCACGACCTGCCCCGGCCGGGGAACTACCGCGCTGGCTGGACGCTTTCGGCGTGGTGGTGATCCCGGATGGCATGGGCGGTTTCGTGCACAACGCCGCAGTGCATATCGTTGGACCTGAGCGCAAACTGGCCGCGATCCTGGATTACCAGGATATCGATGCGATCGCAGGCAAGGCTCGCGAAATCGCCCGAGGGACGGGTGTTGCCCTACGCTGAGCCGACTGCACGCGCCGTCCTGGCCTTGGCGCTGGTTGTCGCCCTCGCAGTGCCGGCGATGCGCAACTGGCTCGAATCGGCCATGGTGCTCCACATGCTGGTTCAGCTTCCGCTGCTCGCGCTGAGCGGCTTCTGGATCGGGCGAGCCTGGCTCGCCGCGCGGCACGATGGCGCCATCGCTCGCATGCTCGCCTATTGCCAAACCTGGAACGCGGGCGGCGCCACCGGGCTCGTGATGGCCGCGTTCATCATGGTGATGTGGATGCTGCCGCGCTTTCTCGACCTGGCGCGGCTCGATCCGGTGGTGGACGCGATCAAATTCATGACGATAGCGGCAGCCGGTGTGTTCGTCGCAGTTTCCTGGCGGCGCTGTCCGGGCATCGCCCGCGCGGTGGTGCACCTCGAGGTGATCGCGATGCTCTTGCGCTTCGGCTGGGGCTATCTCGCGGCGGAAGACCGGCTTTGCCTCGTTTATCTTGCCAATGAGCAGCAGGAGGTCGGCACGCTGCTCCTCTGGCTCGCGGCGCTCTACGCCATTGCCGTGATCCGGCGGCCGCTTTTCGGCGGCCGGCACGTGAGCACCGGGCGCGCGTATTCCTGAGACGTTCTTTGCCGGTCGCGCTCGCGCAGGAACCTTCGCGGCAAGCGCCTGTCCCTTTTGTTTAGTCCTGCAACGAGGTCCCCAAGTGAAGCACGAACTGCCCCCGCTTCCCTATCCGATGGATGCACTGCAGCCACACATTTCGAAGGAAACCCTCGAGTTCCACTACGGGGAACATCACCAGGCGTATGTGAATACGTTGAACGGCATGATCGAGGGAACCGAATTCGAACGCATGTCGCTCGAAGATGTCGTGCGCAAATCGCAAGATGCGATGTTCAACAATGCCGGACAGGCGTGGAACCACACGTTCTACTGGAACTGCATGTCGCCGCAGGGCGGCGGCAAGCCGCCGGGAAAACTCGCGGCAGCCATCGATCGGGAGTTTGGATCCTTTGAAGAGTTCAGGAAGCAGTTCTCCAAGGCGGCTGCCGGCACGTTCGGTTCGGGGTGGGTCTGGCTGGTGAAGAACATCGATGGGTCGGTGGCGATCGAATCGACTTCGAACGCCAGCACGCCGCTCACCACCGATCGCAGGCCGCTGCTGACGTGCGACGTCTGGGAGCACGCTTACTACCTCGATTACCGCAATCGCCGTCCGGATTACGTCGCTGCATTCTGGAACGTGGTGAACTGGAGATTCGCCGCTGATCAGTACGGCAGCTGAGCTCGACCCACAAGTCGGGTTCCGGGGCGCGCAAGCGCCCTTTTTTATGACGAGCGGTTGACTCCGCTCGCGACTATTGCCTAGCGTGTCCGCTTTGGTTACCCTAGGCCGGCTCTCTTGCGAACAATAACCACTATCCTCAAAAGGAGGCTGCAATGAAAAATCCGCTTGATTCATTGTGGGGCACGGTGATCTCTGGTCTGGTGCTCACGCTGATCCTGTACCAGATCATCAACTTTGCGCTGAAGTAGGGGGAACCATGGATTTCATACAACTCGGTATCGGCCGCTGGCTGCACATCATCTCCGGCGTGATGTGGATCGGGCTGCTCTACTACTTCAATTTCGTGCAGGTGCCCGCGCTTGCCGAGGCCGCCAAAGACAACACCGGCGCCGGGATCACCAAGCATGTTGCACCCCGTGCGCTGTTCTGGTTCCGCTGGGCCGCTGTGGCGACCTGGGTCTTCGGGGCGATGCTGCTCGGCGCGGGTTTCTTCAAGGCCTTTTTCTTCATGGATCGCGCGTTTTATGCGATCGGCGTAGGGGCTTGGCTGGGAACGATCATGATCTTCAACGTCTGGGTCCTGATCTGGCCCAACCAGAAGAAAATTCTCGGGATGGTTCAGGCGACTGATGCGGAAAAGGCAAGGGCGCGCCGCGTTGCCTTCCTCGCCTCGCGCACCAACACCATGCTATCCATCCCGATGCTGTTCTTCATGGCGGCAGCCGGTCACCAAGGCGTCTTTTTCGGCTGACCCGGCGGAGCATTACTTGGCCGGCGGCGCGCGTTCCAGGCCTTCCACTCTGGCACCGGCCTGAATCGCGCGCTTCTTGAACCAACCCCGATTCGCTTCGAGCGCGTATTTCGCCGCGCGCGCCGCGCCGTGCGGCGTCTGCGTGTGCGGTGTCATGTCTTCGATGTTGATGATGACGCCGCTCGCGTCGAGAAACGCGACCGACAGCGGCACGTAGGTATTGACCATCCACATGGCATGCAGCGCGGGTTCCGGAAAGACGAACAGCATGCCGCGGTTTTCGGGCAGCATGCGCCGGTGCATGAGGCCCTGCGAGCGTTCGGCGTCGGTGCCGGCGACTTCCGCCGTGATCTTGTGTCCCGAAATGGTGAGCGTGATTTCGGGAAGTTGTGCCTGAGCGCAGACGGCGCTGAACAGGAGCACGGTTGCAAGCAGGGCGTGCCGTAGTGCAGGAAGCTTCACGGCGCGCGCGCAGGTTCGGTTCCGGCGGCAGAGGAAAGCCAGTCGCTCATCGCGCTCAGGACCGGTTCGACTTCTCCCACCGGCGGCAGTACTTCGAACGCAAGTGCGGGATGCTTCTGGCGCAGCGCATCGAGCAGCCGGGGCAGGTCCTGCTTCAGATGACCGCCCTGCGCCATGAAGAGCGGCGCAATGATGATTCTGTCATGATGGCTTGCCGCAAGCCGTTCCAATACTTCTTCGAGCTTGGGCGGCATCGCTTCGAGATACGCGAGCTCCACGGTGGTGCCGGGACAACGCGCCGCGACGCTCGCCTGAATCCGGCGAAACGGTGCGCTCCATTCCGCGTCGCGCGCGCCGTGCGCAAACAGGACAAGAGCCGACTTCACTGCTTTCCCGTGCTCCCGAAGCCGGCGGCGCCGCGGGCGCTGGTGGCGAAATCGTCCACCACGTTGAATCGTACCTGCACCACCGGGATCACGACCAGTTGCGCAAGTCGTTCCATCGGCGCGATGATGAAAGGCGCGTTGCCGCGGTTCCAGGTCGAGACGAAAATCTGTCCCTGATAATCGGAGTCGATCAGGCCCACCAGATTCCCGAGCACGATGCCGTGCTTGTGCCCCAGGCCGGAGCGCGGCAGGATCACCGCCGCCAGGCCGGGGTCCGCCAGGTGGATGGCGATGCCGGTGGGAATCAGCTCAGCGTCGCCCGGCGCGAGCGACAAGGGCGCATCGATGCAGGCGCGCAGGTCGAGACCTGCTGACCCGGGCGTCGCGTACTGCGGCAGTTGCTCGCGCACCCGGTCGTCCAGCACCCTGACGTCGATTCTCTTCATCGTGGATGGAAGCTCGCCCGCCTCAGCGATCGACAAGCGCGCGCTCGTCCATCAATGCAGGGGTCGATCCGAGGTTTTCGCGCCCCGCTTCTCCTGGCGTCTCTGCCTGCTCGTATCGGTCCTGGTTTCACCGTAGAGTTTTGCGACGTGAGCGATCAACTGCTGCGCCAGCACGTCCTTGGAGGCGCGCTGCAGAGGGTGTGCGCCATGATCGTCAAGCAACGTGATTTCGCTGAGATCGGTTGCGACTGCGTCCTGGACCCGGTTCGCTGCGAGCAGCGGCAGTTTCTTGCGCCGGCGCTTCGCTTCGGCGTGCTCGAGCAGCTTCTCGCTTTCCGCGGCGAATCCGACGCAGAACGGCGGCTGCGGCAAGCCGGCGACGTAGCCCAGGATGTCCGGATTGGGCTCCAGTTCGACGGTCACATTGCGCTCGCTCTTCTTGATTTTCTGACCGCTCACGCGTACCGGGCGATAATCCCCCACGGCCGCCACCCCTATGAAGACGTCGACCTGCGCGAGCTCCTTCTTTACCGCTTCGAACATGTCCTGTGCCGATACGACATCGATGCGGCCTACGCCTGCCGGAGCAGCCAGGGCGGTCGGTCCGGACACCAGCGTGACCCGGGCCCCGGCAGCGAGCGCGGCCCGGGCGACGGCATAGCCCATCTTTCCGGAACTGCGATTGGTGATGCCGCGCACGGGATCCAGCGCCTCGAACGTCGGACCGGCGGTGATCAGCACGCGGACTCCGGCAAGCGACTGCGGCGCAAACACCGCCGCCACGGCGGCGGTGATCTCGCCGGGCTCGACCATGCGTCCCAGGCCGACTTCGCCGCATGCCTGATCGCCGCTGGCCGGACCGATGATGGCAACGCCATCGTTTGCAAGCTGCGCCACGTTGCGGCGCGTAGCCGGGTTGTCCCACATCTGCCGGTTCATCGCGGGCGCCACCAGCAGCGGGCATTCCCGCGCCAGGCACAAGGATGACAGCAAATCATCCGCCAGCCCGTTGGCCAGCTTGGCCAGGAAATCCGCAGTGGCCGGCGCGACGATGATCGCATCCTTGCCGCGGGACAGTTCGATGTGCCCCATGTTGTCCGAGACACGGGAATCCCACATGTTGCTGAAGACCGGTTTTCCCGAAAGTGCCTGCATGGTCACGGGTGTGACGAACTCCCGTGCAGCGTCCGTCATGACCACCTGCACATCGATGCCGTTCTGCACCAACCTGCGACACAGTTCCGCAGCCTTGTAGGCCGCGATGCCGCCGGTTATGCCGAGAACCACCTTTTTGCGTGCGGTATCAGTCACGTAGCGCCTTCGGTAAGGAGCGCAGAGTGTAACTGCATTGGCGCAGAGCGGCAAACCGGGGCTCAAGCGTAAACCCTAGTCCGTCATCCCGCGTTCTTCGGGGTGATTCGTATGCGGAGCACGGCAGGATGGCCATTACCGACTGGCCGCTCGACGAGCGACCTCGCGAAAAGCTGCTGGGAAAGGGGCCGGAATCGCTTTCCGACGCCGAGCTTGTCGCTATCTTCCTGCGCACCGGCATCCGCGGAAAGAGTGCCGTCGACCTTGCGCGCGAGGTCCTGAAGTCCTTCGGATCCATCTCGGCGTTGTGTGCGGCGGACGACGCCCGGTTTTGTGCGATACCCGGCCTGGGGACCGCCAAGTTCGTGCAGTTGCAGGCGGTTCTGGAAATGGCGCGCCGCTCGCTGCGGGAACAGCTGGCGCGCGGCACCGTATTGGGCTCGCCCCAGGCGGTGCGCGACTATTTGCGTCTCAAGCTGCAGGACCGGCCGCACGAGGTGTTCGTCGGCGTGTTTCTCGACGCCCAGAATCGCGTGCTTGCCGTTGAAGAACTGTTTCGCGGTACGCTCACGCAGACCAGCGTTTATCCCCGCGAAGTGGTGAAACGCGCCCTGCATCACAACGCGGGCGCGTTGATTTTCGCGCACAACCATCCATCGGGTGTCGCCGAACCGAGCCGCGCCGACGAGGCTTTGACCCAGGCTTTGAAGCAGGCGCTGGCACTGGTGGACGTGAAGGTACTGGATCACTTCGTGATTGGCGGGGCGGCGGCAATGTCCTTCGCCGAGCGCGGCCTGTTGTGACGCGGTTGAGGCGCTGTCCAAAAGTCGTGTAAAATCCGCCCCTTTCAGAATACTGGAGCGAGCGCCATGGCCCGCGTATGTCAGGTGACCGGCAAGAAGCCGATGCTGGGCAACAACGTTTCCCACGCCAACAACAAAACCCGGCGGCGTTTCCTGCCCAATCTGCAGTACCGCCGGTTCTGGGTGGAAAAGGAAAACCGCTGGATCAGCCTGCGGGTATCTCAGGCCGGTCTGCGTACCATCGACAAGAAGGGAATCGACGCCGTGCTCGCTGAGATGCGGGCACGCGGCGTAGCCGTTTAAGGAGACCCATCATGCGTGAAAAGATCAAGCTCGAATCGACGGCCGGGACCGGCCATTTTTACACCACGACCAAGAACAAGCGCACGACGCCGGACAAGATCGAGATGAAGAAATTCGATCCGGTGGCGCGCAAGCACGTGATCTACAAGGAAACGAAGATCAAATAAATCCGGATAAAACGGACGGCTTGCGCCGGCCGTTTTATCTCCGCACGTTGGAACCGGCGCAAAGTCGCCGTTCAACGTGCGCATAAAAAAGCCCGCAGCGCGCGGGCTTTTTCAATTTGCGGCTTAATTTCTAAGCGTAGCAGCGCAACTGCCGGCCGAAGTCCCGCAATCCCGCAATGCCGCTTGCCTCGGCACGCCGGCACCAGTCTTCGAGATGGCTTACGAGCTGTTCTTTCGATGCGCTCGAACGTTGCCAGAGCGCGGAAAGCTCCTGGCGCATGGTGTATATCGTATTCAATACGGTGCTCTTGCTGAGCACCTCGTTCATGTGGGCCTGCTCGGTGGTCGGCAGCGCCTGCGCATCGATATGCAGCCAGCGCTTGAGCATCGCCCGATCCACGCTCACCGCCCGCGCCCGCAGGGACCGCAACTCAGTGGCGCAGGTGCTGCGCAACGATTTCGTGTACTTGGCGAGGACTTCGTAGCGGTGCGTGACGACCGCTTGCACGGTGGCGAGATCGCAATGGGTCTTGTCCGCGACGAGACGGACCTTGGGTGCAACCTTCTTGACCTGCGCCAGGCCGGCTATTTCCAGCGTGCGGATGTACAGCCACCCGATGTCAAACTCGAACCACCGGTTGGAAAGCCGCGCGGAGCTCGCATAGGCGTGATGGTTGTTGTGCAGCTCCTCGCCACCGATCAGAATGCCCCACGGCACGATATTCCTGCTCGCGTCCTCGGGCTGAAAATTGCGATACCCCCAATAGTGTCCGATGCCGTTGATGACGCCTGCTGCGAAGAACGGAATCCAGGCCATCTGCACCGCCCAGATGGTGATGCCGATGAAACCGAAGAGGGCGAAGTTGAGGACCATCAGCAGCGAAATTCCGAGCACGGAATGGCGCGTGTACAGATGGCGCTCGATCCAGTCGTCCGGCGTGCCGTGACCGTATCGCTCGAGGGTCTCGTTGTTCCGCGACTCTTTACGATAAAGCTCCGTGCCTTCCCACAAAACCTTGTTGATGCCCATGACCTGCGGGCTGTGGGGATCTTCTTCCGACTCGCATTTGGCATGATGCTTGCGATGTATCGCGGTCCATTCCTTGGTGACCATGCCGGTCGTGAGCCACAGCCAGAAGCGGAAAAAATGGCTGGGGAGGGGATGCAGATCCAGCGCGCGATGCGCCTGGTGTCGGTGCAGAAATATCGTTACTGCCGCGATGGTGATATGGGTGACGACCAGCGCATAGACGACATAACCCCACCACGGTAAATCGATAGCTCCGGTAAACATGAACCCCCTCTGCGATACAGCTTGTGTTGGAGCCGAGCAGTCTACAGAAGTTCGCTGATTCGGCAAAGAAATTTATGCAAGCTGCGCTGTTGCTTCCGCCGCTGACGCCGGGTTAACGCCTTGTTGCGCAACGCAATTGTTTCGGGCCGCCGAATTTTGCGGGCGGTCAGGGTTTTGTGCGCTGGACGCTGGTCTGGTCGGGCTCGTAGACGCGCGTCATGACGGCGGCGAAAAACGCATCGGTGCCGTGCCAGTTCGGCCGCAACACCAGATAGCGGCCGGTATCGAGGTCGATGCGCTGGGCCCGCAGGATTTCGGAGCAGTCCACGATCCTGTAATCGGGGTGCTCGGCCAGAAAGGGCTCAACAATCTCTTGGTTCTCTTCGGCGAGCAGGCTGCAGGTCGCATAGACCAGGCGGCCTCCCGGCTTCACCAGGCGCGCCGCCGACGCGAGGATCGCCGCCTGTTTCTTCTTCAGCTCCTCGACACTGGCCGGCGATTGGCGCCATTTGAGATCGGGATTGCGGCGCAGCGTGCCGAGCCCGCTGCACGGGGAATCGACCAGCACGCGGTCGATGCGGGACGCCAGGCGTTTCACCTTGGTGTCGTTTTCGTGCGCGATTACTACCGGATGCAGATTGCTCAATCCGGAGCGCCTCAACCGCGGCTTCATTCGTGCCAGCCGGCGGGCCGATACGTCGAAGGCGTAAACGCGGCCCTGGGAATGCATCAGCGCGCCGAGGGCGAGCGCTTTGCCGCCGGCGCCGGCGCAGAAATCGACGACCAGCTCGCCGCGACGCGGTGCGACGAGGTAAGCGAGCAGCTGACTGCCCTCGTCCTGCACCTCGATCGAACCGTCGAGAAACAGGGGATGCCGGTTGATCGCGGGCTTATCGCGCAAACGAATGCCGCTTGGCGAATAGGGCGTCGCGCGGGCCTCTATGCCGTCTGCGGCGAGGGCGGCGAGCACATCGTCCCGTTTCGCGCGCACCGTATTCACGCGCAGGTCGAGCGGCGCGGGTTGTTGCAGCGCGCGGCCCAGCGCGAGGATCTCGGGCTCGGACATCGTCCTGTGCAAACGCTCGACGACCCACTCGGGAAGTTCGGCCTGGATCGCGAGCGGAAGCCCTTCCAGCGCAACCGCCTTGATCCGGCTGACGGCTTCGGTTTCAGCGGACTTCAACAGCGGAGCAAGCTCGCGGACGCTCATGCCGCCCAAGCGCGTGAGATATACGAGGAGTTGCAGCCGCGGGCTCGCCTGCGGGGCTACATGGTCGATGACGCTCTTGTGGCGCAGCACGCCGAACACCGACTCGGCCACGAAAGCGCGGTCGCGGGGCCCTAGCCCGGGATGGCTTCGGAAGAAGTCGTGCAGAATCGCATCGGCCGCGCGGTCGAATCTCAGCGTCAAGCCCAGCGCCTCGCCCGCTGCCTGCAGTTGAGGGCGATGAATCGCGGTCACTCGTCGCTGATCTGAATCTGGTCGACGACTTGCTCTGCCGTCTGCCGTCCATCCCGGTCGAAGAAGCGCAGCATGACCGGAAGATGGCGATAGTCGACCGCCAGCCAGACCGCAATGCTCTCCGCGCCCGGGCGCGGCACCTGTTTGACGGGCAGCGCGCGCAGCACGCCGAGCGGCGTTTCAATGCGTTCCTCGGCGAGCACGTCGAGATCGTAGGTTTCGAAGCGCGAACCGTTGGTGACCGGCAGGCGAATACGCCCTGGCGGGGGCGGCGAGAGGGCGAGGTGATACATGAAACTGACGATATCCTGCGCTTGCGGAAACAGCGCCGCGCCGCGCTGCTGCGGGACGCGGCCGAGCGTGATCACGCCGGCCTCCCAGTCGAACAGCGCCTGCGCCGCCTCGGTGCGGCCCCGGCGTGTGCGGCTCATGAAGAATTTTTCCGGCTGCAGCCCGTGGTCGGTGAAGCGGCCCTCGCTGAGATAGATGTGCCGCTGAGCGCGGAACAGCTCCACGATGCCGCTGGTCTCCGATACGCTGCCCAGCTTGTAACCGTCGTGATCGACTTCCCACGTCTGCACCGTCTTGCCGACGGTGAAACCGCCGTCGCCGATATACATGGTGTAGGCGATGCGCCCTTTTCTGGGTAGCGTCTTGACCGGTGCGCGCTCCGGTAAGGGCTCGGGCGGCGCCGCTGCCACTTGCGTCGGCGCCGGTTCCGGCGCAGGCGATTCACTGCGTTCCTCTTCGTAATCGGCGGACTGCGGTTCCGGAGCGACGCGTGGCGCCGCCGGCACTGCAGAGGACGTGACCGGCGCTCGCCTGGCGGGTGAAGGTTGCCGCGCGGCGCGCACGCGCGGCGTGGGTTTCATCACGGCGGGTGGGGGAGGCGCCGGCGGTGCCTCGAGGAGGCTCACCCGCAACGGCGATTCCGGAGACCTGGTCTGCGGCGCCTGCAGCCAGCTTCCCGACATGAGGCTGGCGTGTATCAGCAACGACACCGATACCGCGAGCAGCAGGCGCGGAAACGGGACGCGGCGCATCATGGCTGCAGCTCGAGATGGGTGATGAACTGTTCGTAGCGCACGCCATCGTCCTCCACGATCACCATCCGGACCGGAAAATAGCGATGCTGGGGCGCGAGCCAGATCTCCGTCTCCGAATCGCCCGCTTGGCGCTGCTTGACCAGATGCAGCGTGGGCATGCGTCCCAGCGGCGTTTCGATCTCCACGCCATGCGTGACGGTGTAGCGGTAACGGTCCAGCTTGCGGCCGTTGGTCATGGCGAACTCAAGCTCGCGCCGTTCGCCGTATTCGAAAAACATGAACTGGTACATGATGGAGAGCCGGTCCTGCGTGCCCGGCGGCAGCTCGATCCGCTCGCTTTTCCCGTCGTGCGCCAGGGCAAGCGTCTGGTTGCGCCAATCGAACTCAGCGCTCACCCTGCGCGCGTCGCGTGCGCCGCGGGTGCCATCGAAGCGTTCGGGCTGCAAGCCGCTGGCGGTGACGCGACCGGTGCTGGTCACGACCGCGGGACGCGGCTGTATCAGCGCGAAAATACCCACCGCAGTGCTTTCGCTCACGATGCGGTAACGGCCGTCCTCGGACTCGAACTGCTCGCGGACTACGCCCACGTGGATGCCGTTGCGCAAGACATCGTGGGTCGCGACTACGCTTGCGGGAGCCGGTAGCTTGGGGGTGGCGTGCCCCGCCGTGACGGTCGCCAGCGCGATACAGATTGCGAAGCGTTTCAGCGACACGGCTCGATCGCCCCGCCGATGCCGGGTGAAACCAGCGCGGATTCCTGCGTCCGGACGCCGTCGATGCGAACCGCGCCATCCGGCCCCAGCGTGAGCCGCCCCTCGCAAAACCAGCGCGCCGCATGAGGATACACGCGATGCTCCTCGCGCAGCACCCGCGCCGCCAGCACTGGCTCCGTATCGTCCGGCAAGACCGGCACCGCAGCCTGTATCACGATCGGACCATGATCCAGCGCGGGCGTCACGAAATGAACGGTGCAGCCGTGGATACGCACGCCTGCTGCAATCGCCCGCTGATGGGTGTCGAGTCCGGGGAAAGCCGGAAGCAGCGATGGATGAATATTGAGCAGGCGGCCGTGATAGCGTTCGACGAAACGGTGCGTCAGCACCCGCATGAATCCGGCGAGCAGGACCAGGTCGGGCCGGTGCCGATCGATTTCCGCTGCCAGCTCGGCATCGAACGACTCGCGGTCGCCATAGGTGCGATGATCGACGACGGCGGTTGCCACGTTCCGCGCGCGCGCGATGTCGAGCCCCGCGGCCTCAGGTTTGTTGCTGATGACGCAAGCCACGCTGGCGGGCAATTTGGCCTGGAGCAGCGCTTCCATATTGCTGCCGCGGCCGGAGATCAATATGACGATGCGCTTCACCGGCTGCTCACGTTCAGGCACGCTACACGATGACGGTCTGCGGACCGTTCCCGTTACGGCGCCGCACCGAGCCGATGCGCCATACCGTCTCCCCGGCTTCGGCGAGGAGGGCCTCGGCGGCAGCGGCTTCCGCCGCGCTCACGATCACCACCATGCCGATGCCGCAGTTGAAGACGCGAAACATTTCGCGGTCGGAAACGTTGCCCTGCTGCTTGAGCCAGGTGAAGAGCGGCGGCATGGGCCAGGCGCCGCGCTCGATACGCGCCGCCAGCCCTCCGGGCAGTACCCGCGGCACGTTCTCCACCAGCCCGCCGCCCGTGATGTGCGCCAGTCCCTTGATGTTCACCCGTTTCATGAGCTTTAGCACCGGTTTCACGTAGATGCGCGTGGGCGCAAGGATGACATCGCTCAGCAGTTGCCCGCCCAGTTCTCCGGACAGGTCGATGCGCTTCATCTCCACGATCTTGCGGATCAATGAATAGCCGTTGGAATGGGCGCCGTTGCTGCCGAGCCCCAGAACGATGTCGCCTTCCGCGATCAACGTGCCGTCGATGATCTCGCTCTTTTCGACGATCCCGACCGCGAAACCGGCGAGGTCGTACTCGGAGGCGGGATACATGCCCGGCATCTCCGCAGTCTCCCCGCCGATCAGCGCGCATCCTGCCATCTCGCATCCTGCCGCAATGCCCTTGATCACGTCGGCGGCGGTGTCGACCTCGAGCTTGCCGCAGGCGTAGTAATCGAGGAAGAACAGCGGCTCGGCACCGGAAGTGAGAATATCGTTCACGCTCATCGCAACGAGATCGATGCCTATCGTGTCGTGGCGCTTCAACTCGAACGCGAGCTTGAGCTTGGTGCCCACGCCGTCGGTGCCGGACACGAGCACCGGTTCCCGGTAATTGCGCGAAATCTCGAACATGGCGCCGAATCCGCCGATGCCGGCGAGCACGCCCTCGCGCAACGTGCGCCTGGCGTAGGGCTTGATGCGTTCGACGAGATCGTCTCCGGCATCGATATCGACGCCGGCATCCCGGTAAGTCAGTTTTTTGGGCGGAGTGGTCTTCGACAAGTTGCGCGTCCCGGCTAGAACCTGCCGCGCGGCAAGAAAGACCGCGCGGTCGTCGGAAAGTTGATCGGATCCGACGGGAATTCGGCTAACATATGCGCCCAGAAAGGCCGCCTGGCGTGCGCCATCGCCCGCCCTCCGTGTCGTCTATGCGCGTGCTGCTCACGAGAATTTTACCGTAAATGGGATTTCCGCGTTTCGACAGCCCGCCGGTCGGCTCCCGAATGCACTCGATGAAACAGCTCGCGTTTGATTTTTCGGTGCTGCCCGCGCCCGCGTTCGAGAATTTCATACCGGGACGCAACGCGGAGCTGATGCACAACCTGCGCCGGATTGCGACTTCACGCGAAGGCGAGCGCGCGATTTTTCTGTGGGGGGCGGAGGGTAGCGGCCGGACCCATCTGCTCAAGGCCGCCGTCGCCGCGGCGCGGGCGGCATCGGCGCCCTCCCTCTACGTTGCTTGCGCAGCCGAGACCCGGCTGCCGGAAGACTTGCCGGCTTACGACTGCGTCGCCGTCGACGATGTGGAGAGTCTGGACGACGCGGCGCAAATCGGGCTCTTCAACGTGTGCAACGCGATGCGCGAAAAAGGTGGGGCGCTGCTCGCCGCCGGCACGCTGCCGCCGGCGCGGCTGGCGCTGCGTCACGATCTGTGCACCCGGCTGGCCTGGGGTCTGGTGTACGAGGTCCACGCGCTGTCGGACGACGAAAAAGCACAGGCTTTGCGGCGCCGCGCCCTGGAGCGCGGATTCATGCTCGCCGACGAGGTGTGCTCCTATCTCTTGACCCGGGCGCCGCGCGAGATGTCCGCATTGCTCGCCGTGCTGGATGCGCTGGACCGCTACTCGCTCGAGGCAAAACGTCCAGTCACGGTGGCGCTCGCACGCGAGTTGCTGCAGGGGACGAAGCCGCGGCAGCAGGCGCTGCAACCGGGGAGCGCCGCATGAGCGATCGGCTCGTGCTGTTCGATCTGGACAATACGCTGCTCGCCGGCGACAGCGATTTCGAGTGGGCGCAGTTTCTGATCGAGCAGGGCGTGCTCGATCGCGAGGTTTACGAAGCGCGCAACCAGGCGTTCTACGATCAGTACAACGCCGGCACGCTGGATATCCGCGAGTTTCTCGACTTTCAGTTGAAACCGCTTTCCCGGCATCCGCGTGCCGTGCTCGATGGCTGGCACCGCGAGTTCATGAAGCGAAAGATCATGCCGATCATACGCGACAGTGCCCGCGCGCTCGTGGCACGCCATCGCGACGATCTGCGAGCGGTCATAACGGCCACCAACAGTTTTGTGACACGGCCGATCGCAGTCGAGTTCGGTATCGATAACCTGATCGCGACCGAACCGGAAGAGCGCGCTGGTACGTTCACCGGCGGGGTCGCCGGCACGCCGTGTTTTCGCGAGGGCAAGGTCGAGCGCCTGGAGTCCTGGCTTGCGGGACGGCGCAGGAGCCTCGGTTCATTCCGGGAGTCGTGGTTCTACAGCGATTCGCACAACGATCTGCCGTTGCTGGAGCGGGTTACGCATCCCGTGGCGGTCGATCCGGACACCGTCCTGCGCGCGCACGCCGTAGCGCATCGCTGGCCGGTCATTACGCTGGATTGATGTCTCGTCGCACGCTATTCGGCGCTGTTGCCGTCGTCGCCGTGGTCAGCATTGTGGCCGGCCTGCTTCTGGGGACCTATCCCGTCACCGCGGGCGAATTTGTGCAAGGGTTCGTGCGCCGGGGCAACAGTCCGGTGCAAGACGTCATATGGGAACTGCGTGCGCCGCGCGTGCTCGCTGCCTTTGCCTGTGGAGCGCTGCTGGCATTCGCCGGGGCCTTGCTGCAGGTGCTGCTGCGCAATGCGCTTGCGGACCCGTACATACTCGGCGTCTCGAGCGGTGCCTCGCTCGGCGCGCTGCTCGCCCTGGTGCTGGGGGGCGGGCCGGCTGCCGTCAACGCGTCGGCGCTGGCGAGTGCATTCGCCGCGATAGTTCTGGTATTCGGTCTCGGCTTTCGCAGCGGCGACCCGGATCCGTACCGACTGCTGCTGACCGGCGTCGTGCTGGCGACCGGACTCTCCGCGCTGGTGAGCCTGGTGCTCGTCGTGGCGCCCCAGGCGCAGGTAAAGGGAATGCTGTACTGGCTGATGGGCGATCTCGCGTATGCGGACAGTCCGGCGCCGGCCTGGATCGCGCTGGCCGTGGTGCTCGCGATTGCCATGACGAATGCAACGCGGCTCGACCTGCTGGCGCTGGGGCAGATCAAGGCGCGTGCACTCGGGCTCGCTGTGGCCCCTCTTCAAATTGCGGTATTCGGCGCGGCCGCGCTCGCCACGGTGATGGCGGTGATGCTGGGAGGTGCGATAGGTTTTGTCGGGCTGATGGCGCCGCATGCGATCCGCCTGCTGGGCGTCGCCGAGCACCGGGCGCTGCTGCCGCTCGCCATGCTGCTCGGCGGTGCCTTCCTCACTCTGGCCGACACGGCGGCGCGCACGGTGTGGGCGCCGCAGCAGTTGCCGGTCGGCGTGCTGACCGCGTTGATCGGCGTCCCTGCGATGTTGCTCCTGCTGGGCCGCAAACGCTAAGCCGCGACCCGTCATGTCGCACGCGCTCTCCTGTCGAAATCTGCAGCTCAGTGTGCCGGGTCGGGTGTTGTGCTCCGCGGTGACATTGACCATGGAGCCAGGCCAGTTGTGGGGTGTGCTCGGTCGCAACGGCAGCGGCAAATCCACGCTCGTCCATGCTCTGGCCGGTTTATCGCCTCTCGCGGACGCCGTGACTCTGAACGGCAGTGCCTTGACGGGCCATGCGAGCCGGGAGCGTGCGCGGGAGATCGGCGTGCTGCTGCAGCAGGAAGACGGTGAATTCTGGGGCAGCGTACTCGAATACGTGCTGCTGGGGCGCTACGCTCGCGCCCGGTCCTGGTGGAGTTGGAGCGGAGAGGACGAACGAGCGGCGCAGGCCGCGCTCGATGCGGTCCAGTTGTCGTCCGTGGCGCAACGCCGGTTCGTGACGCTGTCCGGAGGCGAACGGCAGCGCGCGCGCATCGCCCAGGTCCTGGCCCAGGCGCCGCGTTTTCTCCTGCTGGACGAGCCGCTCCAGCACCTCGATGTGAAGCACCAGGTCCAAACGCTGACGTTGCTGCAGCAGCTCGCGGGCGCAGGCGCTCGCGCCGTGGCCATAGTACTGCACGATGCGCTGTGGGCCGCTCGCTACTGCACGCACGCGCTGTTGCTCCATGACGGCGGCGAAGCGATGGAAGGTCCGGCCCGGGAGCTGTTGAATCGCGGCAATCTCGAGCGCCTTTACGGCTGCGCATTTGCGGAACTGACCTGCGAAGCAGGCGGCTACTTCGTGCCCCATGTATAATTTCGCATCCAAATTCGAGCGGGCGCCGCGTTTCGGTGCGCCGCTCAATTTGTTTGACGCGTCTCACACGCCTCCTTCCGCCATCAGATGATCACCAAGTTCATCGGCCGGGTTCTTTCCGGGCGCATCTTCAAGGCGCGACAGCCGCGGATCGTTCCCTACAGCGTGCACGGCGTTGCGCGCGAGCGCATCAGTCCCTGTGCGCTCAAAGTGACCGAAACCCTGCAGCGGCACGATTTTGCAGCGTTCGTCGTCGGTGGCGCGGTGCGCGATGTGCTGTTGAGCCGCGAGCCCAAGGATTTCGATGTCGCGACCGACGCGAAACCGGAGGAAGTTCGCGCGCTCTTTCGCCGCTCGCGCATCATCGGGCGGCGTTTCCGGCTGGTGCACGTGATGTGCGGTTCGGAAACCGTCGAGGTATCCACGTTTCGCGGCGGACAGCCGCTCGAAAGCGAAGAAGGCCGGCTTGCCGACGAGCATGGCCGCATCCTCCGCGACAACGTGTTCGGGACGCAGGAGCAGGACGCCACGCGGCGCGACTTCACGATCAATGCGCTCTTCTACGATCCGGCCTCCCAGGAGATCTGGGATTATCACGGCGGCGTCGATGACTTGCGCAAGCGCCGGCTGCGCATGATCGGCGAACCGGAGCTGCGCTACCGGGAAGACCCGGTGCGCATGCTGCGCGCCGTGCGGCTGGCTGCAAGCCGCGGCCTGGAGATCGAGTCCCGCACGCGCAAGCCGATTCCCGCGCTTGCGGAACTGCTCGCCAACGTGCCGCCCTCCCGGCTGTTCGACGAAATGCTGAAGCTGCTGCTGTCGGGACATGCCGTGGAGGCCGTGACCAAGCTGCGCAAGGAAGGTCTGCACCACGGGCTGCTGCCGCTGCTGGACGTCATACTCGAGCAGCCTCTGGGCGAGCGCTTCGTCATGCTGGCGCTCCAGACCACCGATGAACGCATCCGCATCGGAAAATCGGTATCGCCCTCTTTTCTTTTCGCCGCGTTGCTGTGGCACGAAGTGCTCGCGGCATGGAAGACGGTCGAGGAGGGCGGCATGCCGACGATACCGGCGCTCTACCAGGCGATGGACCAGGTCACGCGCGCACAAGCCGAGCAGCTTGCGATTCCGCGCCGCTTCAGTGCCGACATGAAAGAAATCTGGGTGCTGCAGCCGCGGTTTCTGCAGCGTGCGGGGCAGCGACCCTATCGCCTGCTCCAGCACCTGCGGTTTCGCGCGGCGTACGACTTTCTGCTGCTGCGTTGCGAGAGCGGCGAAGTGGATGCGGCGATCGGGCAGTGGTGGACGCGGTTTCAAAAGGCCGGCGAAAGCGAGCGCGCCGAGATGCTGGTGCGCGATGCCGAGCCGGCAAAGCG
>JBQTJV010000017.1:0-29402 GCA_052386775.1 Betaproteobacteria bacterium | reverse complement strand
CGAGGGCAATTGCCACTGAATTAGGGCGCGCTCCTAGTACGGTGAGCCGGGAATTGGCTCGTTGAGCGGCCTTCCTTGTGCATCCGATATAACTCAACACGCTCGTTCACTGACAACTGTTCGTATTTTTGTCCCATGGCAACACCACCTTACAATGGTGTTGCACTTGTGTCGTGAATTCAGGGGATCCAGAAACGACGGCTCCCGGTTTCCCAGGACATGATGATGTTTGTTGTTGCACCGGAGAAGAAATGAAGGTTTGTGTATTTGGTGCCGGCGCCGTGGGCGGTCATCTCGCAGTGCAGATGCTCGCAGCCGCTCCCGCCGGCATTTCCATCGTCGCGCGCGGGACGATGCTGAAAGCGATCCGCGAGCGCGGCCTCACGCTGCACAAGGCGGAGAAAGAAACCACCGTGCGGCCCGCGATCGCCACCGACGATCCTTCTACCCTGCCGAAACAGGATCTGGTCCTGGTAACGCTCAAAGCGCATTCCGTTCCCGGCGCGGCAGCAGCAATCGCGCGCCTTCTGGCGCCGGACGGCTGCGCGGTGTTTCTCCTGAACGGCATTCCGTGGTGGTGGCGGCACGGCCTTCCCGGGCCGTCGGGCACGCTGCCGTTGCTCGATCCGGACGGCGCACTGTGGCGTGAAGTGAAACCCGAACGCACGCTCGGCGGCTTCGTGCACTCGCCCAACGAAATCATCGCACCGGGGGTCATCAGGCACGGCGGCCCCGACCACCTGATACTGGGCGAACCGGACAATTCGGCGGGCCCGCGCCTCGAAACCGCCGTGGCGTTCCTGAAGGCCCACGGCGTGGATGCGCACCTGTCGCGCGACCTGCGCCGCGACATCCTGCAGAAGCTCGTATTCAATGCGTCAGGCAACCCGATTTCGGCGCTCACCCGCGCCGACCTCGGCGTTCAGGGCAGCGATCCGAAACTGCGCGCGCTTTCCATCGCGCTCATGCGCGAGACGATGGCGGTTTCGGCGGCGCTCGGCTGGGATCTGAGTAAAGCACTCGACGTGGAGGCCGCGGCCCGGCGCGGCAAGCCGGGCGACCGCCCGTCGATGATGCAGGACGCGATTCTCGGTCGTCGCCTCGAAACCGAGGCGGTTTTGGGACAGGTGCAGGCGTTCGCGCGCGAAAAGGCGATCGCGGTACCGACGATAGACGTGATTTTGCCGCTGCTGCGCGCGCTCGACCGCGCGCTCGGCGCTCAACAGGGAGGAGAGCCATGTATCCGCTGACGCATCGCCTGATCATCGCCGCAGCCGCCTTCACCGCTGCACCGCTCGCGCTCGCGCAGGCGTGGCCCGCCAAGCCGGTGCGCATGATCGTCAATTTCGCGGCCGGCGGTTCGACGGACGTCATTGCGCGTTCCATGGCACCGAAGCTTGGCGAGACGCTCGGGCAGCAGGTGGTCGTGGAGAATCGGGTCGGCGCGGGAGGCAACATCGGAATGGAGTATGTCGCGCGCGCAGCACCGGACGGCTATACGCTGCTCCATTCTTCCGACGGCACCATTCTCATCAATCCCCATCTCTACAAGCTCAACATCGACGTCGCGAAAGACCTGGTTCCGATCGCGCCCACCGCGCGCGCCGGACTCTTCTTCATCGCGCGCCCGGGACTGCCGGCGCGCACGCTCGCGGAGTTCGTGGCCTATGCGCGCGCCCATCCCGGCAAGCTCAATTACGGCTCTGCCGGCACCGGGACACTGCAGCACATCGCCGCCGAGATGCTGATGCGCGCGGCGAAGATCGATGTCACGCACGTGCCGTACAAGGGCTCACAGGCGGTGCTTGTCGACCTGCTCGGCGGCCAGGTCGATTTCACGTTCGATCTGGGCGCGGCGATTCCGCATATCAAGTCGGAGAAGGTGCGCCTGCTCGCGGTGCCGGGCGCCACCCGCTCGCCGATCTTTCCCGACACGCCGACGATGACCGAAGCGGGAACCAGCGTCGTGATCGAGTGGCTGTCCGGTGTCTACGCGCCAGCGGGCACGCCGCGCGACATCCTCATGCGCCTCAATCGCGAGATCGGCCGCATCATGCAGACACCGGAAGCGCGCGCCGTGCTCGCGCCGATGGCGGCGGAAGCCTCGAGCCCCATGACGCCCGAAGAATTCGCGACGCACCAGCAACGCGCGCGCGAGCGTTTCGGTGCGCTGGTGCGCGAGGCCAATATCCGCCTCAATTGAGACGTGCTTACTGGTTGAGCGAGAACTTCTGGAAGGTGTGGCAGTCGGCCGGCGCCTTGCCGCGGCTTACCGCGAACGTCCACGTCACTTCGCTCACATAGAGGTCGTTCTTCGAGTCGAGTGCGAGGCCGTGCGGCGCGGCGAAGCTTCCGGGCGCCGTCATTTCCGGCGTGCCCCAGCGCGCCAGCACCTTGCCCGCCGGGTCGAAGATGCTCATGCGCGCGTGGCGGTACCGGGTGATCGGACCGAGGCTGTACGACTTGTCGCCCACGTGCCACGCGAGCTCGGTCACGTAGCAGCGGCCCTGCGCATCGAAGCAGAGGTGCGTCGGGCGCTGGGTGTCGGTCCACTCGCTCAGATACTCGCCGTCCGGGCTGAAGATCTGGATACGGTCGGCTTCACGGTCGCATACGAAGACGCGCCCGTCGGCGGCCACCGCGAGGCCGTGCGGCAGATGGAACTGCCCCGGGCCGCTGCCGGGCTCGCCCCACGATCGCATGTGCTCGCCTTTCGGCGAGAAGATGTGCACGCGCGCGTTGCCGTAGCCGTCGGAGATGTAGATCTCGCCCTTGCGTCCGATCGCGACGTTGGTCGGCCGGTTGAACGGGGGCCCGCCGCGCTGGATGGTGCCGAGATTCTTGCCGTCGTACCCGGTGTCCGAGGGCACGTTCCTCGTGCCCATGGTCATGAGGAGCCGGCCCTCCGGCGTAAACTGGCGCACGGTGTGCTGGCCGTCGTCGGTGCAAAAAACCGTGCCGTTCGGCGCAACGTAGATGCCGTGCGTGCGGTAGGAGAACTCCCCCTCGCCCCACGAGCGCAGAAACTTTCCGTTGCGGTCGTAAGTGATGATGGGATGCTCGCCGCGGCAAATCAGATACACCCGATCCTCGCCATCGACGGCCACACCGGCGACATCGCGGTGAACGTAACCCGCGGGCAATTGTTCCCAGCCCTCGACGACGGAATACCGGATACTGCCGGACTGTGTCATGCGCCTCCCTTCACCGAAAAACGGTACGACGCTATCATCTCGAATCCAACGACCGAAGAATACAACGAGGAGAATGCAAATGTCTCATCGCATGTTATCCGCAGCACTGGCCTGTGCACTGGCGGGCGCATCGGCTGCTGCGGACGTCCACGCGCAGCAGTTCCCGACCAAGATCGTCCGGGTCGTGAACCCCAACCAGCCCGGCGGCAACAGCGATGTGCTGTTCCGCCTGCTGGCGCCGAAGATGGGTGAAGTGCTGGGCCAGCAGCTCGTCATCGACTACCGGCCCGGTGCCGGCGGCAACATCGGCGCGGAGCTGGTTTCGAAAGCCGCGCCCGACGGCTATACCACGCTGATCGCGGCGGCGAGCTTTCTCATCAATCCGTCGCTCATCAAGAACCTGCCTTTCGACGCGGTCAAGGATTTCACACCGCTGGGCGTCATCGTCGACATTCCCGCGGGACTGTTTACGCATCCCTCGCTGCCGGTGAAGAACGTGAAGGAGCTCATCGCGCTGGCGAAGAAGCGTCCCGGCGAGCTCAACTATTCCAGTTCGGGGCGGGGCGCGGTTGGCCACCTCTCGGGCGCGCTGCTGGAGAGCAGCACCGGCATCAACGTCGTGCACATTCCCTACAAGGGCGCCGGCCCGTCGATCGCCGATCTCGTCGCCGGGCATGTCCAGTTCACGTTCGCGAGCATCCCGGCGGCAGTGGGACACGTGCAGAACAACAGGCTGCGGCTGATCGCGCAGTGCGGCGACAAGCGCTTCCCCTCGTTCGCCGACGTGCCGACGATGGTGGAGTCCGGCGTGCCGAATTTCGTGGTGAGCAGCGCCTTCAGCTTCCTCGGCCCCGCCGGGATGCAGCAGCCAGTCGTGAACAGGCTCAACGATGCGCTGGTGAAGGCGCTGCGCGATCCGAAGAACAGCAAGACGCTGATCGATCGCGGCGCGCAGCCGGTGGGCACCTCGCCCGCCGAGCACGCGACGTTCATCAAGAGCGAGATCGAGAAGTGGCGCAAGGTCGCGCGCAGCGCCGGCATCCAGCCCGAGTGAGCGGTACCACTAACGGCTGCGCGCTTTCTCCGGCAACGGACCGAACGCCGGCGGCGGCACGCGCCGGCGGGACGCCGCCTCGTACGCCGAGGCGATTCTGAGCACGGCGTCTTCCTTGCCGGGTTCGGCGCGGAACACCAGCGAGAACGGCAGGCCTGGCGCCGCCAGGGCCGTCGCCTTGTCCGACGCCACGCCGACGTATCTCTTCCGGTCCTTGCTGAGCGCGAACACCGCGTCGTACGCGGTCGTCACGTAGCCGGCCGGTATCAGCACCTCGGTCAGCCCGGCATTGGGGCCGTACTGCGATTCGTTGCGCAGCCGCGCGATGAGGCCGGGCTCGTCCGGGCCGCCGATCTTCGCCGGCGGCAGCGGCGTGTGCAGGCGCACCAGCGCATCGAGACGGTTTTCGATGATCACCATCATGTCGACCCGCCGCAGCAGCTCGCGCAGCATGATGCGCTCGTCCACGCCCTGGCGCCCGCCCAGCGGATTTCGCGGGTCGGTGATCTCTTCCCAGTTCTTGAATGCCGCGCGCTGATCGTCGCCCCAGTACTTGGAGCGCGCGTTGAGCGCGGGCCAGTCGACGAGCGTCTCGGTGAACCCGCGCGCCTGCCAGTCCGCGGCGCGGCGCGAGAGGTACTGCCGGATGTGATAGCGGAAGGTCGGCGCGAGCTCCTGCTGCTGCACCGTCGAGATGTCGAGATTCGCCGGCGGCGCAATGCGCCCGTCCGCGAGCTCGACCAGGTAATCGATCGGCTGCAGTTTGCCGCTGCCGAAAATCTTTCCGCTGGCAAATTCCGTCGGCACGATCGCCGCCGCAAATTCGGGGAACACCGGCTCGCCTTCCGGCGTGAGGCGGAACAGGATGTCCGGCATGAACACCGGCACCAGCCGCGCCAGCGCCCGGCGGAAATCGGTTTTCATGGGCTCGATGTCGGGATCCGGCGTCCACAGCGGGTCGGACGATTCGACCAGCGTCGCACCGAGCATACCGCCCAGCACTGATTTGATCTCGCTTGCGGCGGCACGCGTAATGGGCTCGGCCGCTTTGGTGCCGGGGTTCAACATCGATTCGCGCACGATGCCGATGCGAACGCCCTTGAGAGATCCCGCCGCACCGGACTCCCTGGTGTGGTCCGCATAACGCGGCAGCACCGACGAGCGCGGCACCGTGGTGTACGGGTCGCGCGGATCGTAATAGCCGTCGACCGGATCCTTGAGCGCATCGAGCACTTTTGCGCAGTCGCCGATCGTGCGGCAGAGAATGCCGCTGCGATCGCAGTAGATGTCGGCACCGATGGCCCCACCGTCGAATCCCAGCATCGCCTTGTGCGGCAGGATCAGCGCGACCGCGTTGTGATTCGCCGGGCCGCGGGTGGAGGCGCGCGTTTCCTCGCCGAGACTCGCCATCACGAGATTCGCGCTCACCGATACGCCGGAGCCGGAGCTGGAACCTAGCGACGCCGCACGCGTCGTGTCGTACGGATTCGAAGGATTGCCGGCCCAGGTGCTGCGCTGGTAGCCGAGCACCGAGGGCAGCATTTTCTCGGGATCATTGCGACCGCCCGGGTCGCCGGCCCGGCCGTTGTATTCGGTACACACCGCTTTGGCGAAGATGATCGCGCCCTTGTTGCGGAGCTGATCGACGAGCACGTGGTCGCGGGCGGGAAAATCGATGTCATAGCGCGCGTCCCCCCCGCCGGTGGTGCGCATATCTTTCGTGTCGAACGGGTCCTTGAACGAAAAGACGACACCATACATCGGCATCGTTTCGAGATCGGGATTGCGGCCATACTGCGCATCGAGTGCGGCGGCCTGCTCGAGGGCGTCGGGCTGCTGACAAAATATCTCGCATACCGCCGGCGCATCCGGCGGCAGCGGCCCCTCGGAAGGATGCCGGTCGTAATCGCCGCGGCAGGTCACCGAACGTTCACCGCGGATATTGAGCGTCGCGAGGGCATTCACCTGCCCGGCTTCGGGAATGCCGACGATCATGCCGAACTGCTGCCGCACCGACGGATCGGACGCGGTCGGCTCCATGCGGCCGAACTCGAGCGGCGGCCCCTGATACCTGTCCAGATCGGGCAGCAGCGTATCGGCCTTGAGCGTCTGCGTGGGAAAGCGCAGCGGCGCCCCGCCACGCACGGTGCCGGTGGCTTGTCCGATCGGCGCACCGTCTTTGGTCACCAGCATGCTGGAAACGCCGTTGTAGGCACGCACGCGCTCGACGTATTGCTTCACGACCTCGAGGCACGTGGTCCGCCCGTCGCGGATCGCCTGGTGCAACTCCGCGATCGTCGCTTCCTCTACCCGAAACGGTTTGTCGGGCCGGTTCGTCTCGTCCGCCATTGCCTTACCCTTCCAAATCAGGCCAGATATTTTCCGAAAAAGGCGAACACGCGTTTCCAGCCGTCGATCGCGGCGTGCACGCGATACTGCGGACGGTCGACCGCAAAGAAAGCGTGCCCCGCGTTCTCGTAGGTGTGAAACTCGTAGGTCTTGCCGAATTTCCTGAGCGCCTCCTCGGTCTTCGCCGCGTCGGCCGGCGAGGGCCGCGTGTCCTCGATGCCGAAGAGACCGAGCAGCGGGCACTGGAGGTCCCTGGTGTAGTCGATCGGCGCGACCGGCTGCCGCGGCGTCAATTCCTCGGGCTTGGCGGCCACACCGCCGCCGTAGCACACGATCACGGCATCGATGCCCTTCAGCGTGCAGGCGGCAAGGTACGCCTGGCGCCCGCCGGAACAGTAGCCGATGACGCCCACCTTGCCGCTCAGATACGGCAACGTGCGCAACATATCGATGGCACCCTGCACGTCACCCATGGTGCGATCGTCCGGCATGCCGCCCGCGGCGCGTACGCTCGCGCTGTTTTCCTCCGGCGTCGCCTTGCCTTCACGAAACTGGAGATCGGGCACGATCGCGACGTAGCCGTGGTGGGCGAAGCGGCGCCCGATTTCCTTGTGCGGTCCATCCCAGCCCGGCATGTGATGGATTACGACGACACCGGGATAGGGCCCGGCGCCGAACGGCCGCGCCAGATAGGCGTCGATCTGGTCGCCGTGGTGGCCGCGGAGGGTGACCGTTTCGGCAAACAGGGATTCGTAGCTCACAGCGCTCTCCTCTCTTTCCTGCGTCGCGTTCAGGGCAGCGGCACGATGGCCTCGATCTCGACCAGAAACGCCGGGTCGGCGAGCGCCGAGATCACCACCAGCGTATTGGCGGGCGGGTCGCCTCTGAAAAACTCCTGACGAACCTTGGTGACCGCCTCGCGATACTTGATGTCGGTAATGTAGACCGTGGTCTTCGCGATGTCCGCCATCCGCCCGCCCGCGCCCTCGACCACCTTCTTCATGTTCTCCATCACCTGCCGCGTCTGGCCCGCGGCATCGCCCTTGAAAACCACGTTGCCCTGCGCGTCGCGCGAGGTCTGCCCGGCAACATAGAGCGTCCTCGACGCCGCTTCCACGATGATGCCGTGCGAATAGGTCTTGCCCGCGGGGACGAAACTGTCGGGCGGCTGATAGGCCGTGCGTTTCATGTTCATATTCCTCCTTACCGATAAATCGATCCTGCCCCTTTAATAGGCAAGCCGGACGTGGACGCCCCCGTGCGCGGAGCGTGCCATGGCGTCGGTGACCTGCACGCTGCGCAGTCCATCGATGCCGGACGGGACGAAGTCGCGGCCATCGAGCAGCGCATCGCTGAACGCCATGACGCACGCCCCATGCGCATTGATCGCCGGAAAATCCATGCGGCGCGCGCCTCCTGCTTCGGTCATGACCTCGAGCACGCCGCCGTCGCGGCTGCGCGTGACGCCGCGCCCGGTAATGCGTCCCTTCGACCCGTAGACCACGATGTCGTTGTGCGGCAGCGGCGAGTTCTCGTGGACGCTCAACTGGGCCAGCACGCCGTTCGAAAAGCGGAAGAGTGACAGGTTCATCTCCTCCATGACCCCGCGCGGCTTGTCGAACAACGCCGAAACCATTTCGACTTCCGCCGCGACCAGGTAGCGCAGGATATCGTACGCGTGCACGCCGATGCTATACGTCGTGCCCATTCCCGCCAGCGCCGCATCGATCCGCCAAGTGGCGAGCCTGCCCCCGGAGCGCGCCCCGGGACTCACTTCGAGCTGGACGAGATGCACCGCGCCGATTTTGCCGCTCTCGATGACGCGCCGGATCTCGGCAAAGCACGGCATGAAGCGATTGTGGAAATTGATGCCGAGCTTGACGCCCGCCTTCTCGCACTCGCGCACCATCTTCTCCGCGTCGGCGACGTCGATGGTCATGGGCTTGTCGCAGAACACGTGCTTGCCGGCGCGTGCGGCGGCGATCGCCTGTTCGGCATGCTGTGCGTTCGGCGTGTGGATCGCGACCACCGTCACGTCGGGATTGCGCAGCAACTCGTCGAAGTTCGTGTAGGCATGCTCGGCACCGAATTTTTCGGCGAAGCGCTTCGCGCGCTGCGGATCGCGGCTCACCACCCCGATGAGGCGGTTTCCCGCGTGTTCCCTGATCGCGGGCAGGACGCGGTCTTCCGCAATTCTTCCGGTGCCGATCAGCCCCCAGCCGTTTTTTTTCATCGTCATCCTTACCTCTTGTCAGCGACAAGCCTGGCGTACGCCGCGCGATACTCCGCCTCGAGCCGGTCGACCAGTTCGGCGACGCCCGGGATGTCGTCGATGTCCCCCACGCCCTGCCCCGCGCCCCAGATCTCCTTCCAGGTCTTCGGGCGCTCGTCACGAGAGCGGTAGAGTCCCGGCGTCTCGATCGCCGGAAGATTGCCGGGATCGAGCCCGGCATTGCGGATGCTGCCCGCGAGATAACTCCCGTGCACGCCGGAAAAGAACGGCGTGTACACGATGTCCCCGGAACTGGACTCGACGATCATCTGCTTGTAGCGGATATCGGCAAGCGACTCCTTCGTCGCGATGAAGCGCGTGCCGAGATACGCGAGATCGCAGCCCATCGCTTGCGCAGCCAGCACGCCGGCGCCGTTCGTGACCGCGCCGGCCAGCACCAGCGGCCCCGGGTGGATGCGCCGCAGCTCGTTCACCAGTGCAAACGGGTTGATCGTGCCCGCGTGCCCGCCTGCGCCGGCGCACACCGCGATCAGTCCGTCGACGCCCGCTTCCAGCGCCTTTTCCGCGTGCCTGACCTTGATGACGTCGTGAAACACGATGCCACCGTAGGCGTGCACGCGCGGCACCAGCGCGGTCGGTGCCGAGAGCGAAGTGATGACGATCGGAACTCGATGTGCGAGCACGACTTCGAGGTCGGCATCGAGCCGCTTGTTGGCCTTGTTCATGATCAGGTTCACCGCGTACGGTGGCACCTTGCGCCCCGGGTTCTCGGCCTGGAAGCGCGCGAGCTCGGTCTCGATGCGCGTCAACCACTTGTCGAGTTCCTCCTGCGGCCGCGCGTTGAGCGCGGGAAAGGAACCGATCACGCCCGCCTTGCACTGCTCGATGACGAGATCGGGGCCGGACACGAGAAACATCGGCGCGCCAAAGACCGGTATGCGCAGGCGGTCGCGGATGTGGGCAGGCAGCGGCATGGAAGTTTTCGAGGAATTACCGCCGCTTTATATCACATGCGCTCCCGCCGGATTTGTAGTAGTGTTTGCGCACAGAAAACAGCGCTATCAGAATTCCGGCTGCATCGCCCGAACACGGAGGAGGACTCATGTTTCAGCCCTGTTTCATCTCACGGCGCGCGCATCGGCCACCTGCGCTCGTTCCATTGCTGTTCCTGCTGGCGGCGTGGGGGATGTCGACCGGCGCGATGGCGCAAAGCACCGCGAAGCCGGACGGCTATGCCAACCGCCCGATCCGTATGATCGTGCCGTTCACCACCGGCAGCGCGACGGACGTCATCGCGCGCATCATCGGCCCGAAGATGTCGGACGTCCTCGGCCAGCAGGTGGTGGTGGACAATCGCCCGAGCGCCGGCGGCATCGTGGCCTTCAAGATCGTCGCGGATGCCGCCCCTGACGGCTACACGCTTACCACCACCGGCTCGAATTTCTCGGGCAGTGCCGCGCTCTACCACGGCAAGTTGCCCTACGACCCGGTGAAGGACTTCACGGGCATCGCGCAGATCGCCAGCACGCCGCTCGTACTCGTGGTCGGGCACGGGCTCGGCGTGAAGTCGGTCAAGGAACTGGTGGCGATGGCGAAGAGCAAGCCGGGACAGCTCAACTTCGGCTCCACCGGACTGGGCAGCGGCCCGCATTACGGTGCGGCGCTGTTCAACCTCAGGGCCGGAATAGAAGCGGTGCACGTGCCGTTCCGGGGCTCGCCCGAATCGCTGACCGACACCGTCACCGGACGCGTGCATTACATTTTGTCTCCCGTACTGGCGGCGGCGCCGCTGATCAGCGGGGGACGATTGATCGCGCTGGGCGTGACCACGAGAACGCGCAGCCCGGGCATGCCCAATGTGCCGAGCATCTCCGAGGTCGGTCTGCCGGAATTCGAGTACGAAGGCTGGTATGGCCTGCTCGCGCCCGCCAAGACGCCGCCCAGGCTCATCAGCCTGTGGTCGAACGAGCTGAAGCGCATACTCGAGATGCCGGACGTGCAGAAAGCCATTGCGAGCCGGGGCGCGGCGGCGAAGTGGACCCCGCCGGAGCAATTCACCAAGCTCGCGCGCGAAGAGATCACCACGCGCATGAAAGTGTGGAAGGCCGCGGGCGTCAAGATCGAGTAGCCACGCCGGCGGGCGCAGCGCAGTACCCCTCGCGATGCGGGGGCGGATAAAATCCGAGGCTGCAGCAGCCAGGACGGAGTATCCATGCCCATCGTCGTCTCCTACGATGAAATCAGCCCGGAGAGCATCCGGCGCAGCCCCGGCGGCCCCGATCGCCCGGCCGCGACGAACATCCCTTTCTTCAGAGCGACGCCCGACACGCCGCAGGCGCCGACCGCGTTTCTTGCGCAGTACGAGCCGGGCGACAACTCGTGCACGCATTTCCACCAGGTGGATCAGTTTCAGATACTCGTGAAAGGCAAGGGCACGCTCGGCCGCCACCCGGTCGAGCCGTACTACGTTCACTTCGCGCGCGCCTACACGCCTTACGGCCCGCTGCACGCCGATGACAAGACGGGATGGACTTTCATGACGCTGCGCACGCGCTACGATCCGGGCGCCCAGCGGCTGCCGGGAGCTCTGCCGACACTGCAGGCGGTGCGTGACCGCAAGCCGTGGCAGGTGACGAGCATGGCGCAATTTCCGGCGCGCGGGTCGAGCGTCAGCGTCGCGGAAAATGCCGACATCAAGGACGACCGCGGTCTCTTTGTCCGCACGCTGACCATGGCACCCGGAGCGAGCATGGCCGCGCCATCGCCTTCACAAGGCGCCGGTCAGTACGTCATCGCGGTCAAAGGCACGCTCGTGCACGAGGACCGTCCGCGCCGGGCGCTGACCGTCGTCTTCAGCGCGCCCAACGAAGAGCCGCTTCGCATTCAGGCCGGACCCGATGGGCTCGAAGCACTCATCGTGAATTTCCCGCGCGCGGAGCCGGTTCACGCTGAGGATTCGTCGCGCTCTGCCGGCACGCAACTGAAGCAATGGCGCTGCGTGCTGTGCGGCTTCGTCTACGATGAAGCGCTCGGTCTTCCGGAAGAAGGCATCGCGCCGGGCACGCGCTGGGTTGACGTGCCCGAGAGCTGGATCTGCGGCGACTGCGGCGCGGGCAAGGGCGACTTCGCAATGGTCGAGGCCTGAGAATCGGTGACCGTCCCCGTCATTTCTGGCCGCCACGCCACAGCGCGAGCCCGCCCGCCATCGCGACTATCGTCAGCGTAAAATAAGGGCGCATCCCGAACACCGGGCTGATCAGCCCCGCGATAAACGGCGCGAGCCCCATTCCGATAAAGTGAAACGCCGTGGAATAGGAAATCGCGCGCGCATCCATGCCTTTTGGTGCGTAGACCCGCAACAACGCAAAGATCGCCGTCGGCATCCCCGCAGCCGTTAATCCGAAGACAACTCGCGCCAGCACGAGCTGGAGCGGCGTCTGCAATATCAGCAGCGGGAGATGCGTCACGATCGTCGCTGCGACGGAAAAAAGCAGCACTGGCCCGGCGCCGATGCGATCGAGTACGCGGCCCCACACGGGAAGTGCGACCAGCATGGAAAACGCCATGGCCATCGCCGCCGCCCCGACCCAGAAGGCTTCGGCGCTCGCGTCCGGCGACCGGCTCTCCAGCAACTGCAGCACGAACACGCTGATGTTGGTGACGCTGCCGTACCACATCACCGAAAACAGGAAGGAAAGAAAGAACAGCGCACCCATGCGGGGAACCGCGAGCAGCTCGCGCAGATTGCCGATCCACTGCAGGCGCAGCGGGCCGTGCGCCACCTGCTTCACTTCGTGCACGAGCAACGCGACCAGCAGGCCGCCGCTCAACATGAAGCCGCCGCTGATCCAGAAGAGCCAGTGCTGGCGATCGACGATCGCGGCGAGCACGGCGCCGAGCGCGGGACCAAACGCCTGTCCCACCATTCCGCCCGTTTGCGCATACGACACCGCCCGTCCGATGTGCGTGGGCGGCGTGTTGGTCACGATGAGCGCCACGCCCGCAGGGGTGTAGCCGTTGCACACGCCGATCAGCATGAACAGCGTCGCGAACCAGATGGGCGTGGACGCAAAGGGCACGATCATCATCGCGAGCCCCATGCCGAGCATGGCGCGCAGCACCATCATCTTGCGGCCATAGTGGTCCGCGATGGCGCCCCACACCGGGTTGGCGGCAAAGCTCACGAGATAGAACACGAGCAGCATGTAGCCGACCCAGGTCTCGAGGTTCTCCTGCACGCCGAGCCCGCGTACCATCAGCGGCACGAACGGCCACGACAGGCTGAACCCGAGCCCGCACAGCAGATTCGCGAGCGGAATCACCTGCTGGTTGCGGCGCCAGTAGGGATAGTTGTGCTCGTCGTCGGCCGCTGCGTGAGTGACACTCATGGCCGCGGCATGATAGCAAACGCGGCTTTTCCTACCGGCGTATCACGCGCCCTCCCGGCGCATCATTCGTCTTCCCGGCGTACGCCGGGATCCAGAGTAGCGCCTGGATTCCGATCACCGACGGAATGACGAGCCCTGTGTCCTGCAATTGCGGAAAGAGTCAGGGAGGGGTGGAATGCTATAGTTCTCTCATCACACGAAGGAGGACTCATGGCCCGCATCAGCTACGTCAAACCCGAAGACATCAAGGAGCCCGACCTGCGCCAGGCGATGCAGGACGCGATGCTGAAGAGCACGCCGCGCCCGGAAATCCAGGCGATCCGCGCGCACCAGCCGGAAGTCATGCGCGCGTTTATTTACACTTGGGACCGTCTGTTCAAAGGTGGCGTCGTGGATCGGCAGATCAAGGAACTGTGCCGCCTGCGCGTCTCGACCACGCTCGGCTGCAATTACAGAGGGAACCAGCGCGCTGTCCAGTTTGGACAGCAGGGCGAAGTGACGCAGATCGCCAGCGAGGAAAAACTCGCGAATCTCGAGCACTACGAAAAGTCGCCGCTCTACACCGAGCGCGAACGGGTGGCGCTGCGCTACACCGACGCGATCTGCTGGAATCCCGCGAGCGCCGACGACGAGATGTGGAAGCAGCTTCACGCGCACTTTACCGAGCCGGAACTGGTCGAGCTGGGCTCGTTCATCGGCTACGTCGCCGGCGGCCAGCGCTGGATCAGCACGCTCGGCGTGGGTCATGGCGAGGTGTTGGCGAACACCACCGTGGGGCTCAGCCCCACCGCGGTAAAGAAGATCGCCGATCAGCTCGACGCCACCGTCTAGGGAAGCTCTGATTAAGACAGCCGTTCGCCCTGAGTTTGTCGAAGGGCAACGGCCAGGTCATTGGTTTATTGCGGCTTGGTCCGTTCATGTTTCGACAAGGCTCAACACGAACGGACTTTTTCAGAGCCTTCCCTAGTTCATCGCCGACGTTCCAGCTCCGCGCGATCAGTACTCGTCGAAGATGCGCTGAATTTCGTCAGGGTCGTTCGTTTTCGTAAGCGCGAGCGACAGCAGCACGGCGGCTTTCTGCGCCGACAGACTGTCCGCGGCGACCATATTGGGTTCGTGCCACCCGCTGTCGCGAAGCACGCGCCCCTCGCCCACGCGCGCTGAACGAACCACGATGGCGCGGCGCGTCGCCGCGATCTCCGTGCACTCCGCATGAAGATTACCCGCCGCACCCGCCCCGATACCGTCGATGACAAGACCTTTGGCGCCCTGCTGCACGGCGGCTTCCGCGATCCCCGGGCGCGTGCCGGTGTACACATACAGAATATCCACCCGCGGCAACGCTGCCACTCCTTCGACTAAGAATTCACTGTTGGTGGTGTGGCGCCGCATGGGCGTCCGATAGAACAGAATCCGGTCCGGGTCCGCGTAACCGATGAGGCCCAGGTCGCGGCTGCGAAAGGTCTGCACTTTGTAGGTGCTGGTCTTGGTCACGTCCCGCGCGCAATTGATTTCGTCGTTGGTTACGACGAGGACGCCCTTGCCGCGGGAGTCCGGGTGCGCGGCGGTACGAATGGCATTGAACAGGTTGAGCGGAGCATCGCTGGAGAGCGCGGTGAACGGGCGCTGCGCACCGGTGACCACCACAGGCTTGGCGCTACGAACGGTCAGCGTGAGAAAGTAAGCGGTCTCCTCCAGCGTATTCGTACCTTGCACAAAAACGAGACCGTCCAGATCCGGTCTGTGCAACAGTTCATTCACCCGCAAAGCGAGCTTGCAAATATCCTCGAGCGTCGCCACCTCGTGTGGCGTGCCGCCCTCGGCTTCGACACTGGCAAGCCGCTCGACTTCCGGTATCTCGGCCAACAGCTCGGCCGCCGTCATCCGCGGCCGACCGCTGCGGCGGTAGTTGGTGAAGTCCATGCGATCCTTACCGCGGCTCGGCAAAGTGCCGGGCCCGACCAGAAGGCGTATGCGAGGGAGAGGCATGATGCACTCCTAATGCGATCCGAGGCGGATATTAGGTCATTTTTATCAGCAATGGCGACTCCTGACGCAACCGCCGTTGCGCAAGTTAGACTGCCCGGTGACAATGCCCGCATGCCATGTGGAGTATCGATGAGTCCGTTCATTGTGCGGTCTGTTCTTGCAGCGCTCGGCATTCTGATGACAGCGGCCACAGTGGCGGCGGAATGGCGGCCCACGCAGCCGGTCAAGTTCGTGGTGCACACCTCCCCCGGCGCCGGCGCCGATCTTTTCGCGCGGCACATCGCGGAGATCATCAGGCAGAACGCCCTGCTGTCGGTGCCGGTTGAAGTCATCAACAAAAGCGGCGGCGGTGGTGCGCTGGCAATCTCTTATCTCGCCGAGCGCAAGGGCGATCCGAGCCACATCATGGCAGTCACCAACGTGGTGCTGACAACGCCGCTGCGGCAGAAGGGGCTGCCGACCTACCGCGATTTCCAGCCCGTCGCGGTGATGGCGCACGACACCAATGCCATCCAGGTGCTCGCCTCCTCGCCACACAAAACCGTGAAAGACCTGATTGAGGCCGCGCGAGCGCAACCGAAGAAGGTGAGCCACGCATTCGGCGCCTTCGGCGGCACCGACCACATCATCGGCTACCAGCTCGCGAAGGCGACCGGCGTGCAGTTCAGCTACGTCGCGTTCAAGGGCGGTGGCGATGCGGTGACCGCGCTCCTCGGTGGTCACGTCGATTTCGTCACCGGCGGGCCCGGCGAAACGCGCGCGCATTTGCAGGCCGGAAAGTTGCGCGCGCTTGCGGTGGTCGGCGACAAGCGCCTGCCTACGCTGCCGGACGTGCCGACGCTGAAGGAAGCGGGCGTCAACCTCGGCGGGACGTATGCCGTGTTTCGCGGCTTCGTCGCGCCAGCCGACGTGCCGCGCGAGGCGATCGACCTTTATGCCGCGACGCTCCAGAAAGTCATGGGCACGCCGGCGTGGAAGCGCTTCGTCGCGGACGGCGAACTTGAAGAGCAATTTCTCGGGCCCGCGCAGATGGCGAAATTCCTCGAAACCCGCAACGCCGATCTGGCGCGCGTCCTGGCCGAACTCGCGCTCGCGAAATAGCGCGGACCGTCAGCCGGCCGGCGTCTGCTCAACGCGCAGCAGTTCCACCTGCGGCGGGGATGCCAGTATCTCGCTGAACTTGCATCCAGTCGCCGGTTTCCTTGCCGGTCTCGATGCCGCGCTCGCGGAAATCCTCGAGCTGATCGAGACTGGAGAGCTCCACCTCGAACTGCAGCGCGGCCCCGCCCTGCCCGCGCGTCAACGGCACCAGCAGGCGGGCGGTCATGTTCCTGCGCGCCGCCGCCTCCACTTCGCGATGGATGAATTCGATCGCCTGCCGGCGGTTCACCGGCAGAACGTCATAGGAAAAACGCGCGATATACATAGAGGCTCCTTGGAAGGCCATTCAGCTTCGACCACCCGGATCGCCGCGCGATCCCGTCCAGGGACTTCGAATACTGTGCTAGATTTCCCGTAGGGAGCGGCCGTTAGGCGGCTGACAGACAACCGCATGAAAGACATCAAGGAACTCGAAACCCTGCTGTCGGCGCGCATGCCGATCGTTGCCATCGAGTCGCGCGAGGAAAACAAGGTTATCGAGATGCTGGAACGCTTCGCCGCGCTCAACGATCGCACACTGCTCGTCTGGACACTCACCCACGGGATGCGGCGCCGCAATTCCAACGAATCGATCTACAACACCGGCGAGATCGTGCAAGCGCTGCGGACCGTCGAGTCCTCGCCGCAGAACGCGATCTACGTCTTCCTCGACGCCCACCCGTTCTTCGAGAACCCCATGGTGGTGCGCACCATCAAGAACATCGCGCAAAAGGCGGAGGTCGTTCCACGGCTGCTGGTCTTCCTGTCGCACCAGTTGGAGCTACCCGCTGAACTCGCGCATCTGGCCGCAAGCTTCAAGCCGAGCCTTCCCGACGCCGCCGCCATCAACGCGATACTGGAGGAAGAGCGGGCTCGCTACCGTATGGGCAGCGGCACGACGGTGAACGCGGGCCGTGAAGCGCTCAACATGCTGGTGCAGCACCTGGGCGGATTGACCGAGGACGAGGCGCGGCGGCTGGCGCGCATGGCGATCCGCGACGACGGGGCAATCACGCTCGCCGATATCGGACGGGTGCTGAAGGCCAAGCACGAGTCGTTGCAGGGCAGCGATATCCTGTCGCTCGAACCGGGCGTTCCCGATATCGGCGAACTGGGCGGCCTGGGAAAGCTCAAGCGCTGGCTCGCGGTGCGGCGGGAAGTGTTTCTTGCGCCCGACGCGGCGAGTCCGCTGCCGCCGCCCAGGGGCATGCTGCTGTTGGGCGTGCAGGGCGCGGGCAAAAGCCTCGCTGCCAAATGCGTCGCCGGCGCGTGGCATGTGCCGCTCTTCCGCATGGATTTTGGCACGCTCTACCAGAAGTACCACGGCGAGACCGAACGCAATCTGCGCGAGGCACTGCGCGTGGCGGGCGCGATGGCGCCATGCGTGCTGTGGATGGACGAGATCGAGAAAGGCATCGCGGGAGATGCGGGCGGAGACAGCGACGGCGGCGTCTCGCGCCGGGTGCTTGGGACGCTGCTTACCTGGATGTCGGAGCGCACGGCACCCGTCTTCATCGTCGCCACGGCGAACGATATTTCCCAGCTCCCCCCCGAACTGGTCCGAAAGGGCCGCTTCGACGAGATCTTTTTTGTCGACCTGCCCACCGCCTCGGCGCGCGAGCAAATCTTCTCCATTCATCTGAAGCGCCGCAAGCTCGACCCGACGACGTTCGATCTGCCGGCGCTTGCCGCGGCGGCAGAGGGCTTCTCCGGCGCGGAAATGGAGCAGGCGATCGTCTCGGCGCTCTACGAAGCGCATGCGGAGAAGGTTCCGCTTGCGACAGCGCATATCGTACGCGAGTTGGGTCGCACGAAACCGATTTCGGTCGTGATGGCGGAAAAGATCACCGCCCTGAGAGCCTGGGCCTCCGAGCGCGCTGTACCGGCGGATTGAGTTTCCTACGGCAGATCGAATCGCACCGCCACGGCCGCGCTTGCGATCACGGCGAGATCGTGACCATCTGCGGCTGGCACGTCGAGCCCGCCTTTCACGACGTTCACGTTCACTTTGCCGTGCGGCACACCGGCCTTTATCGCGGCGGCATCGACCTTCTCCGGGCGCTGCACGCCGATGGTCACTTCCACGTGCATCGCCTCGCGATCGAGGCCGAGCGAGCGCACCAGGCTCATCGACGAGTGGTGTAGCGCATCCTGCAGCGCGCGCACCGCCGCCTTGGTGTAATCGCCCCCGTGCAGGTCGTTGCCGGTGCCCATCTCCAGGATCACGCGTTTGAGCGGCATGGCGGCTCCTTCAGACATCGAGATGCACGATCGCGGCGCAGTTGGCCATGACCGTGGAGCCCGTGCCCGCGTCGTTCACGATCTCGAGCCCGCCCTCGACCACTTTCACCGTGCCGGTACCGTGCGGGAGCACCGCGAGGACTTCATCCTGGTTGACGCGCTCCGGTTTCGGCACGCCGATCAGGACCTCCACCACCATCGCATCGGTCGGCTTGCCGAGCGCAGCCGCCACATTGAGCGAGTTGTGCCACAGCGCATCCCGCAGCGCGCGCACCGCCGCCTTGGTGTAATCCGCGCCGCGTATGTCGGTGCCCATGCCAAGCTCAACCACCATCCGCTTCATCGCCATCTGACTTTTCCTCACCCTTTTTCGCGATGATAACCCGTACTCGTCATCCCGACACGCCCATCATTCCAGCGAAAACTGGATCCTGAAAAGTAAACCTTGTCCTCTCGTTCAATAGTGAATAAATGGCACGCCGACGTTTCCATTTCTCTTCCACCATACCAACGACGTCAACCCCAGTTGGTTAATGCTCGTTATCGGGAGAATAAGAAATCCGGGAGGAAAAATGGCTGCTCGCGGCAAAACGCTCACGACTGCATCGCAGATCGCGGAATCAATCCAGCTCGTCCGTGGGCAAAAGGTGTTGCTAGATTCCACTCTCGCCAGTCTCTATGGAGTGCAAACCAAGGTTCTGGTCCAAGCGGTAAAACGAAACCGCGATCGGTTCCCTGCTGATTTTATGTTTGAGCTTAGCAATCATGAGGTTGCAGACTTGAGGTCACAATTTGTGACCTCAAGTTGGGGTGGCCGCCGCTATTTACCCTTCGCCTTCACCGAGCAAGGTGTCGCCATGCTTTCGAGCGTACTGAATAGCCCTCAAGCCATCCGCATCAATATCGAGATCATGCGCGCTTTCGTGCAGCTTCGAGAAATGATTGCAACCAACAAAGAACTTTCCGGAAAGCTGGACGAGCTGGAAAGGAAAGTCGCGACACACGATCAAGCGATAGCCGGTTTGATCAATGCAATACGCGAGCTAGCCATGCCGATTCCTACGAAGTCGAAACGCCGTATCGGTTTCGTGATCGACCCGTGAGTCGCGGTATGATGGTGAGATATGGCTACACCGCCGAAGATTTCACGACCGCAGAATTCGTTCGCAATGTACCACGCGCACGTGTACTTCGATGAGAAGTCCGTTGAGCAGGCGCGCGTAGTGTGCCAGAACGCAGCCAAGCGTTTTGGCGTTGCCATGGGACGAATGCACCAGAGGCCCGTCGGGCCGCATCCGCGCTGGAGTTGTCAGCTTTCGTTCGATTCGAAGCAGTTCGATACGCTGATTCCGTGGCTGGAGCAAAGCCGCGGGGGTCTCACCGTGCTGGTACATGGCGTCACCGGGCACGAACTGGAGGACCATACAACGCATGCATCGTGGCTGGGCGACCCGGTGGAGTTGAACCTGGAGGTTTTCAGGTAGCCCAACCCTCCCCCGCGCTTCGCGCAAGAGAGGGCGCGACACCGGGAATTGAATGGGGCAAGCGCGGTCTATGGTGTTGTCATGCCCCATGGTTCTGCGCGCCGAACGCTCTGCATTACCGGATCCGAACCTGCATGCGCCGGATGGACTAGCTTTCGGCGCGCGGTATGTCGGGTCGCGCTCACATTCATATCGCTCGCGCCATGCGGAGCGCATGCCGACGAGTACAGTGCGAATCGAGAGTCCACCTCGCGCGCGTCTGATGAAGGGAACACGAACCGCGCGCCGATTGTCTTCACGCCGGAGGCGAGCACGCCGAACGTAACAATCCCAAGCCTGCTCTCGCCGCTCATCGCGGCGCCTCTGCTTGCCGAAGCTCGGCAGCAACAGCATGCGCCGAGGGAATCTCCGTCGCCTCGTTCACCGCCGCGTCTGGATTGGCGAACCGGCGAAGGCAAGAGCTATCTCATTCCCGCCCTTGGCATCGTCGGTTTCGATTTGCTGCTGAACCGCTTCGACTATTACTTCCTGGAGCGGGAAACCTACGATGTCAGCTACGCCTCGATCAAGCGCAATCTGCGATCGAGGTGGGTATTCGACAACGATCCCTATGCCATCAACCAGCTCGGGCATCCGTATCAGGGCTCGATGTACCACGGCTTCGCCCGATCGGCCGGGCTCGGTTTCTGGGAATCGCTGGGTTACACGTTTTCCGGCAGCATCCTGTGGGAGATCGCCGGCGAAACGACGCTGCCGTCGCGCAACGACCAGATCGCGAGCGGCATCGGCGGCTCGTTTCTCGGCGAGCCGCTGTTCCGCATGGCGAACCTGTTGCTGGAGCAAGGGAGGGCGCCACGCTTCTGGCGCGAACTGGGCGCCGCGGCGATTTCTCCCGCGACCGGCTTCAATCGACTCGCGTTCGGCGACCGCTTCAAGGCCATCTTTCCGAGCCGCGACCCGGCATATCACGCGCGGCTCGACGTCGGGGCAAGCCTGACGACGCAGAACGAGCGCGGCATCTCTCAGCCGCTCGAGCGCCACGAACTGCTCGCCGACTTCAATATGGACTACGGGCTCCCCGGCAAGCGCGACTACGCCTACCGGCGTCCGTTCGACTACTTCAATTTCCAGATGTCGGCGGCAACCGGCAACGGCGTAGAGAGCCTGACCACGCGCGGCCTCCTCTTCGGGCGCGACTATGGTTCAGGCCACGATGCCTACCGCGGCGTGTGGGGACTCTACGGCAGCTACGACTACATCGCGCCACAGATCTTCCGCGTTTCGACGGTTGCACTTTCGCTCGGCACCACCGCACAGTGGTGGCTCACGCGGTCGATCGCGCTGCAGGGAACGGCGCTGCTCGGCGCCGGTTACGGCGCAGCCGGCACCATACGCGGCATCGCTGAGCGCGATTACCACTACGGCCTCACGCCACAGGCGATCCTGGCGGGGCGGCTCATTTTCGGCAATCGCGCTGCGCTGGACGTGTCCCTGCGCGATTACTACGTCAGCGAAGTGGCCTCCACCGAGGCGCGCGGCCACGAGAACGTCGCGCGCGCGGAGGCGACGCTTACCTACCGCATACACCGCGAGCATGCCGTCGCGCTCAAGTACCTCTGGTCGCAACGGGAGGCGCGCTATCCCGATCTCGGCGAACGCCGGCAGGCGCGGGCGACCATCAGTCTCTTCTATACGATACTTTTCGGTTCGCGACTCGGCGCCGTCGACTGGCGTTAAGGGCCGTCCGCTTCCGGACGGGATCCGGCGTGCCGCGGTTCCTTGTCGGGTGCAGGGCCGTGTGCTAGCGTTGCCACCCGTTCATCACGTTTTGGCCGCAACGCATCTGGTCCATTCTGAAGCGCAACCCAATGGGGGAATGTCATGCAGGCGAGAATCAGGAGCTGGGCGTCGTTGACGGTGCTGGCGGCGGCCGGTGTCGCACTCACGCAGGTCGCCGCGGCCCAGGCGTGGAAGCCCGAGCGGCCGGTGGAGCTGACGGTGCCGTCCGGTCCCGGTGGATCGAACGACGTCGCCGGGCGCGTCATACAAAAGCTGTTCGATGATCTCAAACTCCTGCCCGTGTCGAGCTCCGTGGTCAACCGCGCGGGCGGCGGGCATACCATCGCTTACACCTACGTTCAGCAGCGCGCGGGCGACCCGCACTCGATCGGCATCATGTCCACGCCGATCCTGATGAACTACGTCGAGGGCCGCACGCAGATGAGCTACCGCGACGTGACGCCGATCGCCTACATGATCACCGAGCCGATGGTCGCGGCGGTGCGCGCCGATTCGCCGATCAAGACCGGTCAGGACCTGCTCAACGCGCTCAAGAAGGACCCCAACTCGCTCAGCATCGCGTTGACGAGCGTCGGCCACCGCGTGTCGATCGGGCTGCCGATGCAGAAAGCGGGCGTGGACAGCAAGGCGGTGAGAACCGTCGTCTTCAAGAGCGGCGGCGAAACCACCACCGCGGTGCTGGGCGGACACGCGGACATCGTCGTCACGTCGGTCTCGAGCCTCGTGCCGCACCAGGCGGCGGGAAGGCTGCGCGGCATCGCGGTGAGCTCGCAGAAGCGGCTGGGCGGGCCCATCGCCAGCGTCCCGACCTGGAGCGAGCTCGGCTATCAGAGCTCGGGGTCGTGGAAAGGCATCGTCGCGCCGCCCGGATTGACGCCCGCCCAGGTCGCGTTCTGGGAACAGGTCGCGCAGAAAGCGGCGCAGAGCAAGGAGATCGCCGAGTACGCCGAGAAAAACCAGTGGCTGGTGGAGTACAAGAGCGCCGCCGAGACGCGCAAGTGGATGGACGAGGAGACGGCGCGCCTGAAGGACGTGCTGACGGCGCTCGGTCTCACCAAGCGCGGGTCGTGAGTCTGGCGGCCCAGCTCACATGCCATCCTGAAAGCGGGAACGAAGCGGTACGCGCGATCGGCGTATCGCTTCGACGATCCGCCGAAAATCTGTATCTTGCCTACACGATCGAGGGCGACCTCGCGCGATTGAGTATTCCGCTGCCTGGCACGCCGCGCATCAGCCATGCGTTATGGAAGCACACCTGCTGCGAATGCTTCATCGCGCTCGCAGGACGCCCGGAATACCACGAGTGGAATCTGTCGCCGTCGCGCGAATGGACGGCTTATGCCTTCACCGGCTATCGGGACGGCGCAGCACTCAGCGATGAGGCGCTCGATCCGCGCATCGCCGTGCAGCGCGCCGCAGATCGGCTCCTGCTAGAAGCAACGATACCGCTCGCGCGCGCAGCGGCGGAATACGCGCGTGCGCCGCTCGAGCTTGCGCTCTGTGCCGTAATCGGGACGCAGGACGGAAAGCTCTCCTACTGGGCGCTCGCGCACCCGGCAGCGAAGCCGGATTTCCATCGGCGGGAATCGTTTCTGCTGGAGTTGCCCCCGGCCTGACCTTGAACCCCACCCTGCCCTCCACCTGTTCAGGGGGAGGGAACCACCTGAGTTAGTAGGCTTTGGCGCCGCTCGCCTTCACGACATTCTGCCACTTCTCCATGACGGCAAGCAGATACTTGCGGAATACCTCGGGCGAGCTGCCGACTGCGGTCGCGCCCTGGTTGAAGATGATCTTCTGCACCTTGGGTTCATTGAGGATCTTCACGAGGTCGCCGTGAATCTTCGTCAGAATGGGCTTGGGCAAGTCCTTCGGCGCCATGATGCCGTACCAGCCGACGACCTCGAATCCGGGCAGCCCCTGTTCCGCGATCGTCGGAATGTCGGGCAAACCTTCCGAGCGCTTGCCTGAGGTCACGCCAAGCGCTCTCAGCCGTCCTTCCTTCGCCAGCCGAGATCCGGCGAGCAGCCCCATGAAGTTGTAGTGATACTCCTTGCCGAGCAGCCCCGCCGTCGCCGGGCCGGTGCCCTTGTAGGGGATGTGCTGGGCCTTCGCACCGGTCAACTGGTTGAACAGTTCGCCGGCGAGATGACCGCCGCTGCCAATGCCTGCCGAACCGAAATTGAGCTTGCCCTGCTGGCTCTTGGTCCAGGCCAGGAATTCCTTGAAGTTCTTGACCGGCGTGTCGGGGTGCACGACGAGGATCAGGCCGGCTGACGTCAATTGCGTGATCGGCGTGAAATCGTTGACCGGATGATATGGGAGCTTCGGCAGCAGCGCCGCATTGATCGTGTGCTGGTGATACGGCAGGAACAGCGTGTAGCCGTCGGGCGCAGCCTGCGCCGTCACTTCACCCGCAACCACGCCCGACTGGCTCGCACGGTTGTCCACGACCACCTGCTGACCGTACACCTCCGTCAGCCGGCCGCCGAAAATCCGCGCCAGCCCGTCAGTGGTGCCTCCGGGCGCGGCGGGAACGATGAGACGTATCGGACGGTTCGGATAGTCCTGTGCCTGCGCGAACGCGGAGTCGCCAGTCGTTGCGAGGACAATGCCGGATATGAGTCCCGAGATGACGCCGATAATCGATGCAATCTTCATTGCTGCAGTCTCCTCATGGTTGGTGTTGTTCGTTTCGTGGAATTATCCAACAAAGACGCCTCGCGTTATGCCGAGTTCCGTAATCTGGACCACGCTTCGGGCAGCGCGATCGCCCGCGTGGTGGGACGGGCGTGTCCGCCTTCGAGGACCATGACGCGGTTGCGGTGCGGGTCGCCGCACACCACGACGTGCAGGATGTCGGGACTCGACAGGACGCGGACCTCGTCGTCCGGCCCGCCCAGGAATTCTTCCGGCAGCAGTCCCGCCGCGACCCGTTCGCGGACGGTGGTGCGCTCGATCATGGTGTATTTCACCACCCATTCGAACTCGCGCAAAGTCATCTTCGTACGTTCATAGAGATGGTTCTTCACGTCCTGCTTGGAATAGCCCGCGGCAGCAAGCGACTTCGCCACGGGAGGGGAAAGCAGCAGCGTCAGCATGACGCTTTCCGCATCGGGCCCACGCGCCGGAAAATTGAACACGCGCGTCTTGCGCGTAATCTCGCGCGATAGCATTTCCAGCGCCACCTGCGCGGCGCGCTTGTCCGGCGTGTCGTAGGGCGCGGGCGCCGAGCCCCAGTTGTTGGTGACACCGACGGTGACGGTGTTCGTGCCGGCCGCGAAACCCTGATCGACATGGAATGGCGGCCACGGGCTTTCGGCTTCGTTTTCTGCCAGCGCGAAGGCAAGCGGATAACCGAAGGTCCCCATGTAACTCGCGCCGGGACGGAATCCCGCGATGTTCCTCACGATCAGCCCGATGGCGCGGCCGATCGCAGGATTCGCGCCCTGCGAGATCGCCTGGCCGCCGCACGCGATGTCGAGTTCTTTCGCGATCGGGCCGTTCACGAGCACAAACGGGAAGATGCCCGAGGAACTTCCGATATTGTTCAGGCTGCAGCGCTCGTCTCCCAGCGCTTCCACCGCGGCGATGAGGAGCGGCATGTGCATGGGCGCGCATCCCGCCATCACCGCATTCGCGGCGATAGTCCACGGCGTCGCCCGCAGATTCGCCGAGGGCAGCACCGCGATTTCCTCCCGCGGCAGGCGATCGGTGTAACGCAGGAACGCCTCGATGCGCGCCACCGTCGGCGGCACGATCGGCAGGCCGTCGCTCCACCCTCTGCCCAGGAAGTGCTGCGCGATCTCCTCGTCGCTACCGGCGAAGACGGTTTCCCGCGGATCGCGTTTCCCCGGGGGCGCGCGCGGCGCTCCCGCGGACTGCGTCAACGCAGCGGCAATCTGGTCGACGACGACGCCGATTTGGCGGGCGATCGTCTGCGCATCGTGGATGCCGAGCGGCCCCGGATATTCCGCAATCGCGAGATCATCCACACCGCCCGCCTTGCCGGTGAACCGCGCCAGCGCAGAAAAGCCGGCGGTGGTGACAACGACGCTCGGAAGGCCCGCCTTCTCGGCTTCCGTTGCCGGCCGCGCCGCGGCCGGAGCGCAGGTCCCTCACGCCCCGTTGCCGGAGATGACCGCATCGCAGCCGCGCTGGCGCGCCAGGGTGGCGAGCTGCACGGCATGCCGTCGCTGCTGCGCCGGATCATCGCTACCCGGCACATGAGGAAACTCGGTATACGGAACGATCCTGAGCCCCGGATACTTCTCCTGCAACCGCTCGCGGATGAGCGGAAAGCTGACGTCGCCCTTGAACACGCCGTTCCAGATTTCACAAACGGTTTTTCCGTCGAGGTCGTCGAGGCGCCTGGCGCTGCGCGCGCGTGCGACCGCGTCCTCGCCTTCGGGACTGACGACAGCGATCTGCTCCTTCAAGTCATTGCACCCTGATGTTCGCGCGCTTGATGATGTCCGCGTATTTTGTGATCTCGCGATCCAGGACCTGCTGCAGTTCTGCCGGAGAGCCGGCGATCGAGTCGAGCCCTTCCAGCTTGTAGAACTTGGCCACTTTCTCGTTCTTGAGCGCCGTCTTGATCGCCTGGTTCATCTTCGCCACGATATCCTGCGAGGTGCCCTTGGGGAAGAACATCGCGTACCAGTTGTCCGCCTCGAAACCCTGCACGAAGGTGTTCATCGGCGGCAGGTCCGGGAATGCGGACGACTTCTTCGGCGACGATACCGCGAGGCAGCGGATCCGTCCGGTGGCGAGATTGCGCGCCGCGACCGGGCCGGTTGCGAACAGCATGTCGATCTCGCCGGTCATCAGCGCCGCGGCCGCCGGGCCGCCGCCTTTGAACGCGATGATGACGGTATCGAGGTCGGCCCGCTGCTTCATGAGTTCCGCCGCGAGATGGCTCGTCGTTCCGGCGGAGTTCACGCCGTGGTTGAGCTTGCCGGGATTTTTCTTCGCGAGCGCGATCAGTTCCTTCACCGATTTCGCGGGCACGCTGGGATGGGTGCACAACACGAGCGGCGTCGACGAGACCAGGCTCACCGGCACGAGATCGGTGCGCGGATTGAACTTGAGCGTTTTCGCGAACAGCGTCGTGTTGACGGCGAGCGACGCGGTGGTGAACAACAGCGTGTAGCCGTCGGGTGCAGACTGCGCGGCGATTTCGGCGCCGATGGTACCGCCGGCGCCGGTCCGGTTATCCGTGATGAAGGTCTGGCCGAGACTCTGGCGGAAACTGTCCGCGAGCAGACGCGCCTGGATGTCGGTGCCGCCGCCGGTGCCGAAAGGAACGATCACGCGCACCGCCTTGTTGGGCCAGTCCTGCGCCGATGTCGTCGTGGAGATAACGAGTGCTGCGCCCGAAAGAACGAGCGCGAACGTGCGTGCCGAGCTGTTGCGGCTCATGGTATACCCTCCTCGTGGTTTTATGGTGAAGCAGGCGCCATCATTCCATACGATCATTCATGCCGCAACCCCGGCGCTTCCTGCAGGTGGCCGAGGCGCAGCAGCGTGTTCTGATGCAATATAGCGGCTATGAAATTCGGAATTGACCGGCTGAGACAGCTTCCCGCGCTGCGCAAAGCGTTCGCCGGTCGCCGCGTCGCGCTGCTCGCACATCCGGCCTCCGTGACGGACGACCTCGTGCATGCGCTCGACGTGCTGGGCGGGCTGCCCGAAATCAAACTCTCTTCCGCATTCGGCCCGCAACACGGATTGCGCGGCGACAAGCAGGACAACATGGTGGAGTCGCCCGACTACATCGATTCGGCGCACGGCATCCTGGTATTCAGCCTCTACGGCGCTGTGCGCCGCCCCACCGCTGCGATGATGGACAGCTTCGACGTGCTGCTCGTCGATCTGCAGGACGTCGGCTGCCGGGTCTACACTTTCCTCACGACGCTGCGCTATATCCTCGAAGCAGCCGCGCAGCACGGGAAAAGCGTGTGGGTGCTCGACCGGCCAAATCCCGCGGGGCGCCCCATCGAAGGCCTCGCGCTGCGTCCGGGATGGGAAAGTTTTGTCGGCGCCGGCGCGCTGCCGATGCGGCACGGGTTGACGCTCGGCGAACTGGCAAAATGGTTCGTCAACACGCTCAAGCTCGACGTGGAATGCGAAGTGATTGCGATGGAGGGCTGGGAGCCCGCACGGGCCCCCGGTTACGGCTGGCCGCTTTACGAGCGCGCGTGGGTGAATCCGAGCCCGAATGCGGCGACGCTGTCGATGGCGCGCTGCTACGCCGGCACGGTCATGCTCGAGGGCACCACGCTTTCCGAGGGGCGCGGCACGACGCGGCCGCTGGAACTCTTCGGGGCGCCGGGGCTCGATGCGCCGGCGCTGTTATCGACGATGGAGCGGCTTGCACCACAGTGGATGGCCGGTTGCCGGTTGCGCACGTGCTGGTTCGAGCCGACATTCCAGAAGCACGCGAGTCGACTCTGCGCCGGCGTGCAAATCCACGTCGACGATCCGGCATACGATCACGAGGCGTTCCGGCCGTGGCGGCTCATGGCGCTGGCATTCAAGGCGCTCAGGAAACTGAACCCCGATTACCCGCTGTGGCGCGATTTCCCATACGAGTACGAACGCAACCGGCTCGCCATCGATCTCATCAACGGCAGCGAGCTGCTGCGGCAGTGGGTGGATGATGCGGCGGCGACGCCGGCGGATCTGGAAGCGCTGGTCAAGCCGGATGAAGAAGCGTGGCGGCAAGAGCGCGAGGCGGTGCTGCTCTATCGTTGATTCGGTTTGCCTTATCCCTTATCGCCCAGCATGGCGCAAACCGCAGAGGCGACTCCACCCTCTCCTTGGGAGTAGTATGCCAAATGGGGTCCCTGCCGTGAAAACGATTCATAACACTGTTGCACCCGCGCGCTGACTGGAAATTCTAAACTTGTCGACGCTCATTACCTCAGCGGTATTCATTTCGGCCGTACTGCTCGCGCATGCGGCTTCGGCGCAGCAGCCGTCAAAGGTGGCGCGCGTCGGGTATCTGACCGCAAGCCACGCGATGGATGACGACGCGCTCGCGGCGGCGTTCCTGCGCGGAATGGAGGATCTCGGCTACGTGCAGGGCCGCAACATCGTCTTCGAGAAGCGCGCCGCGCACGGGCGCCTCGAGCAGCTTCCCGGTCTTGCCGCTGAGCTGGTCAGAGCGAAGGTGGATGTCATCGTCGCCCCGCCGTTGCCTGCGGCTCTGGCAGCGGTCAAGGTGACACGCGTCATTCCCGTCGTATTCATGATGGTCTCCGATCCGGTGGGCGCAGGGCTGGCGGCGAGCTTGTCGCGACCCGGGGGCAACGCAACGGGCGTGTCGAACCAGTCGGGAGATCGGGCAGGAAAACTGATCGAGATCCTCACGGAAGCGGTGCCCGGCGCGAGACGCGTGGTCGTCATGACCCGCCTCGGCAGCGCCGGACACGACCGGCAGTGGTCCAACGCCGTAAGTGCCGCGGCGCGGCTCAACCTCACATTGCAGCGGGTGCAGGTCGCCGGCTACGACGGCGTCGACAGCGCTCT
>JBQTJV010000016.1:0-2954 GCA_052386775.1 Betaproteobacteria bacterium | reverse complement strand
CGCGATAAGCCACCTGCGGCTTGCCGACGTTGGCCTCGACGCCGAACTCGCGCTTCATGCGATCGACGATGATCTCCAGGTGCAGCTCGCCCATGCCTGAAATGATGGTCTGGCCCGATTCTTCGTCGGTACGCACCCGGAACGACGGGTCTTCCTGGGCCAGGCGATTGAGCGCAATACCCATCTTCTCCTGATCCGCCTTGGTCTTGGGCTCGACGGCGACGTGGATCACCGGCTCGGGGAACTCCATGCGCTCGAGCGTGATGATCTTGTCGGGCGCGCACAGCGTGTCGCCGGTCGTCGCTTCCCTCAAGCCGACGGCGGCCGCGATGTCGCCCGCGCACACTTCCTTCACTTCCTCGCGGGTGTTGGCGTGCATCTGCAGAATCCGCCCGACGCGCTCCTTGCGCCCCTTGACCGGGTTGTACACGGTGTCACCGGAACGCACGACCCCCGAGTAGACGCGGAAGAAGATCAACTGGCCCACGAACGGGTCCGTCATGATCTTGAACGCGAGCCCCGAGAAGGGCGCATCGTCGTCCGCCGGGCGCTCGTCCACCTCGCCGTTTTCGCGCACGCCCTTGACCGGCGGAATGTCGGCCGGCGAAGGCAGATAGTCGATCACCGCGTCGAGCATCGCCTGCACGCCCTTGTTCTTGAACGCGGAGCCGCACAGCATCGGGAAAATCTCGTTGTTGATGGTGCGGCTGCGCAGTCCCCGCTTGATCTCGGCCTCGGACAGCTCGCCGCCCTCGAGATACTTGTTCATCAACTCTTCATTCGCCTCGGCGGCCGACTCGACCATCTTCTCGCGCCATTCCCTGCTCAACTCGAGCAGATTGCCGGGAATATCGCGCGCCTCGAACTTCATGCCCTGCGTGCTCTCGTCCCAGTAGATCGCCTTCATGCGCACCAGGTCGATGACGCCTTCGAACTTGTCTTCCGCGCCGATGGGAAGCTGGATCGGCACCGGCGTTGCCTTGAGCCGGGTCTTGATCTGGTCGTAGACGCGCATGAAATCCGCGCCGGAGCGGTCCATCTTGTTGACGAAGAAAAGCCGCGGCACGCGATACTTGTTGCCCTGGCGCCATACCGTCTCGGTCTGCGGCTGCACGCCACCGACCGCGCACAGGACGGTGCAGGCGCCGTCGAGTACCCGCAGGCTGCGTTCCACCTCGATCGTGAAATCGACGTGCCCCGGGGTATCGATGATGTTGATCCGGTGCTCGGGATAGACGTTCTCCATCCCCTTCCAGAAGCAGGTGGTCGCCGCGGACGTGATCGTAATGCCGCGCTCCTGTTCCTGCTCCATCCAATCCATGATGGCGGTACCGTCGTGCACCTCGCCCAGCATGTGCGACACCCCGGTGTAAAACAGGATGCGCTCGGTGGTCGTGGTCTTGCCGGCATCGATGTGCGCCGTGATGCCGATATTGCGGTACCGTTCGATTGGAGTCTTGCGTGCCATCAAAAACCCTTGCTAGAACCTGTAATGGGCGAACGCCTTGTTCGCTTCCGCCATGCGGTGCACTTCCTCGCGCTTCTTCATCGCGCCGCCGCGGCCTTCCGCGGCCTCGGCGAGCTCGCTCGCGAGCCGCGCGCCCATCGACTTCTCGTTGCGGCCGCGCGCCGCATCGCGCAGCCAGCGCATCGCGAGCGCCATGCGCCGTATCGGGCGCACTTCCACCGGCACCTGATAGTTCGCGCCGCCCACGCGCCGGCTCTTCACTTCCACCATCGGCTTCACGTTGTTGACCGCCTGGGTGAAGACTTCGAGCGGATCCTTGCCGCTCTTCTTCTTGATCTGCTCCAGAGCGCCATACAGAATGCGCTCCGCGACCGATTTCTTGCCGCGGGTCATCAGGACGTTGATGAACTTCGCGACGTCCTGACTGGTGTATTTCGGGTCCGGCAGCACTTCCCGCTTCGGAATCTCTCTGCGACGTGGCATCTCTGGCAATCCTTCCGTTTATCTCGCGCGCACTACGCGGCCTTGGGTCGCTTGGCGCCGTACTTCGAACGGCCCTGCTTGCGATCCTTGACCCCCGCGGTGTCGAGGCTGCCGCGCACGACGTGGTAGCGCACGCCCGGCAGATCCTTCACGCGCCCGCCGCGGATCAGCACCACCGAGTGCTCCTGCAGGTTATGGCCCTCGCCGCCGATATAACCGATGACCTCGAAGCCGTTGGTGAGCCGCACTTTCGCCACCTTGCGCAGCGCCGAATTCGGTTTCTTCGGCGTGGTGGTGTAGACACGGGTGCAAACGCCGCGCTTCTGCGGGCTGCCGGCGAGCGCCGGAACCTTGCTCTTGGTCGGCGGCGAGCGCCGGGCGCCCCGCACGAGTTGATTGACTGTTGGCATGTATCTCGCTGATTCCTATCGGTTCTACCGGAGTTGACGCACCGCGCGCCGCGACCGCATGCGCGCTGTTTGCGGTTCCCAAAAAAGCGGGGACGGCGTCGCCACCGTCCCTGCCTGATCCCGTTTGTTGTCGCCGCTGTCCGGACGTGAGGCGTTCAGCGGCTAAAAAGACTGGGAATTTTATGAACTTACGTCATCTCTGTCAAGCAACCTGCTCGTGTGTTTCCGCCGGAATTTCGGTCGCCGGCTCGATCGTTTCGCCCAGGTCCGTACCGGCCGCCTGCTTGCGGCGGATGCGGTGATAGGCGAGCCCGGTCCCGGCCGGCATCAGGCGGCCCACGATCACGTTCTCCTTCAGCCCGCGCAGTTCGTCGCGCTTGCCCAGGATCGCGGCCTGCGTGAGCGCCCACGTCGTCTCCTGGAAGCTCGCGGCCGAGATGAACGAGTCGGAGTACTTCGCGGCCTTGGTGATGCCGAGAAGAACCGGCCGGTACGTGGCGGGCCGCTTGCCCAGCCCCTGCACGCGGGAGTTCTCGTCCGCGAGCCGGATGCGATCCACGAGATCGCCCGAGAGGAACTCGGTGTCGCCGGAG
>JBQTJV010000015.1:0-23778 GCA_052386775.1 Betaproteobacteria bacterium | reverse complement strand
ATCCACGAGTACATCCGCAACGGCGACTGCTACCAGGTCAATCTCGCGCAGCGCTTCTCGGCGGAGGCCGCCGGCGTTCCCTGGCTCGCCTATCAGGCGCTGCGCATACTCAACCCCGCGCCGTATTCGGCGTATCTCGATACGCCGTATGTGCAGGTGCTCTGCGCTTCTCCCGAGCGATTCCTCAAGGTCGAAGACGGCCGTGTGGAAACCCGGCCGATCAAAGGCACCCGCCCGCGTGCCGGCCACCCGCGGCTGGATGCCGAACTGATCGAGGCCCTGCGCCGCAGCGACAAGGATCGCGCTGAAAACGTGATGATCGTCGATCTGCTGCGCAACGACCTGTCGAAGAACTGCGCGGCGGGATCGGTGCGAGTCCCCAGGCTTTTCGAGGTGGAAAGTTTTGCCACCGTGCATCACCTCGTCAGCACGGTGACCGGAGAACTGGCGCCGGGCCGCGATGCGCTCGATCTGCTGCGGGGCTGTTTTCCGGGGGGGTCGATCACCGGTGCGCCGAAACTGCGCGCGATGCAGATCATCGAGGAACTGGAGCCCAACCGGCGCGGCGTCTATTGCGGTGCCATCGGCTATATCGGTTTCGACGGCAACATGGATCTCAACATCGCGATACGCACGCTCATTTTTTCTCGCGGCGTCATCCGCTTCTATGCGGGTGGCGGCATCGTGGCCGATTCGCGCGAAGAGGCGGAGTACCAGGAAACCTTCGACAAGGCGGCGGCGATGCTGCGGCTGCTGCAGCAGAGCGCGGCGCAGGTCACAGCTCCAGTTTGATCCCCGCCTGTTTCACCACCTTCACCCACTGCGCCAGATCCTCGCGTATGAACTGAGCAAGCTGCTCCGGCGTGCTGGGCTGTACTTCCGCGCCCAGCGCAGCGAAACGCTCCCTGATTTCCGGAGCGGCCAGTATCCGCGCGAGCGTTGCATTCAACTGGGTAACGATGTGGCGCGGGGTTGCTGCCGGCGCCAGTATCCCCGTGACCGTGCTGGCATCGAAGCCGGGCACGCCCGACTCGGCCAGCGTCGGCACCTCAGGCAGGAGCGCGGCACGCTTGGCCGTGGTCACCGCTATGGCGCGAATGCGATCGGCCTTGATGTAGGGTAAGGCGGACGAAATCTGATCGACGTGTGCGTAGACATGTCCCGCCAGGAGATCGACCAGCGCCTGGCCGCTCCCTTTATACGGGATGAGCGCCATGCGCGCGCCGGTCCTGATCATGAAAAGCTCTGCGATCAAATGGTTGGTCGTGCCTACGCCGGCGTTTGCCATCAGCATCTTGCCGCCCTGTGACTTGGCGACGGCAACCAGGTCCTTGGTGGTCCTCGCCGGCACCGAAGGATGCACGACGATGGCGAGCGGAACGACGGCGATCCGGCCGACCGGGGCAAAATCGCGCACGATGTCGTAGGGCAGCCGGGGATAGAGCGCGGGTCCGTTGGTCATGACGCTGCTCGACGCCATGAGCAGCGTGTGGCCGTCGGGCGGCGCCTTGGCGACGGCATCGGTTGCGATCGTGCCGCCTGCGCCCGGCCGGTTTTCGACGATCATCTGCTGGCCGAAGGCTTTGCCGAATGCGGGCGAGACGATGCGCGCGGTGATGTCGACGTTGCCGCCCGGTGCGAAAGGCACCAGTATTCGAACGGGCTTCTCCGGATACTGCGCTGCGTAGACGCTGGCACAGCAGCCGAGGGCAATGGCAGAGGCGACCCACGCTCCGAGCAGTTTCATTGCTGCATTCCTCGTCCGCTGTAAAAGACGGCCATTCTAACGGCATTGTAAGAATGGTGAGCGAAAGTGCCGGTCCTCCTATAATGCCGGGCACTACACGGAGCAGCATACCTTGTCGGTACACCATATCGTTATCGTCGGCGGCGGCGCCGGAGGCCTGGAACTCGCGACCCGGCTCGGAGACAGGCTGGGGCGTCGCGGCCGCGCCCGGGTCACGCTCATCGATCGCGCGCGCACGCATCTGTGGAAGCCGCTGCTCCATGAAGTCGCGGCAGGGAGTCTCGACCTCGACGACCACGCGCTCGACTATCTCGCGCAGGCGCGGTGGCACCATTTTCGCTTTCAGCTCGGGAGCATGGAGGATATCGATCGCGAGCGGCGGCGGGTGCTCGTGGCGCCGACCTTCGATGAAGAGGGGCGCGAGCTCATACCGCGGCGCGAAATCCCCTATGACACGCTCATCATCGCGGTCGGAAGCACCACGAACGATTTCGGGACGCCGGGCGCCGCCGAGCATGCAATCAGCCTGGACACGCCGGGACAGGCCGAGCTGTTTCACCGCCGCCTGGTGAATGCCTGCATACGGGCGAACGCCCAACGCGAGCCGCTGCGCCCCGAGCAGCTCAACGTGGTGATCATCGGGGCCGGCGCAACCGGGGTGGAGCTTGCCGCGGAACTTCACAAGACAACGCGCGAACTCGTCGCCTACGGCTTTGACAAAATCGACCCGGAGCGCGATGTGAAACTGACGATCATCGAGGCGGCCCCGCGCATCCTGCCGGTACTGCCGGAACGGCTTTCGAAAGCGACCGAAGAGCTGCTGGGCAATCTTCACGTCCAGGTCCTCACCGGCGAGCGCGTAACGGAGGTTGCCGAGCACGGGGTGTTGACTGCGAGCGGCAAGCGGATCGCGGCCGAGTTGACCGTCTGGGCCGCGGGCGTGAAAGCACCGGATTTTCTGAAGGACATCGGTGGCCTGGAAACGAACCGCAGCCATCAACTGGCGGTGAAGCAGACGCTCGAGACGACGCGCGATCCCGATATTTTCGCCTTGGGCGATTGCGCTTGCTGCCCGTGGCCGGGACATCAGGGATGCGTTCCGCCGCGGGCCCAGGCCGCGCATCAGCAGGCGACTCACCTTTCCAGGATGCTGCGGCGACGCCTCAAGGGCAGGCCTCTCAAGCCGTACGTTTACCGCGACTTCGGCTCGCTCGTATCGCTCGGCGAGTACTCCACGGTCGGCACACTGATGGGTGCGCTGGTGGGCGGCAGCCTGTTCATCGAGGGGCTGTTCGCGCGCTTCATGTACATTTCGCTGTACCGCATGCACCTATACGCACTGCACGGCGTGGCGAAGGTGCTCCTCGACACGCTGGCACGCATGATCACGCGCCGCACGGAGCCGCGGATAAAGCTGCACTGAACGAGCTCTTCAGGCTGGTGAAGTACCGAGTGTGCAGCCTGCGAGGCTGCTGGGGCGGCCTGTTACAATCGTGTCTCTTTCCTTCTCGATCCGGTTCGTGAAAAAACTGCTGCTCCTGCTGATTGCGGTCGGTGTCGTGACCGCCGCAGGTTATTACTGGAAGCGCTCCGCGACCACGGCAGCGACGCAGAAAATCGCGGCTCCTGCGCAGGACGGCAAACCGGCGCCGGCTCTGCCCGTAAAGGCGGGCACGGTCGGCACGGGGCGCATCCGCGAAGAAGTGAGCGCCGTCGGCACGCTGCTCGCCAACGAGTCGGTCATGATCCGACCGGAAGTGGACGGACGTATCAGCGCCATCCACTTTGCGGAGGGGCAGCTGGTCCGCGAGGGCGCGCGGCTGGTATCGCTGGACTCCTCGGAGGTCGAGGCACAGCTCGCCGCGGTCAAGGCCGAACTCAACCTGAACCGCAACCGCATGCGCCGTGCCGAAGAACTGCAGGCGAAGAATTTCATCAGCGCCGAAGCGCTCGACGTCGCACGCGAAAATCTGAATCAATCGCTGGCGCGGCACTCGGAGATCCAGGCGAAGCTCGACAAGATGACGATCAAGGCCCCGTTCGAGGGCGTGGCCGGATTGCGGCAGGTGAGTCCGGGCGCCTACGTGAAGGCCGGGCAGGATATCGCACGGCTGGAGGGGATCGGGACGCTGAAGCTGGATTTTCGCGTTCCGGAACTGTTCTTGAGCAAGATCCGCAACAACCAGGAAGCGCAGGTGATTGTGGATGCTTTTTCCGGCGAGTCGTTTCGCGGCGCCATCTACGCCATCGAACCGTCGGTTGACGAACAGACGCGCACGGTGCTGCTGCGGGCGCGCGTTCCGAATCCGGGCGTGCGGCTCAAGCCCGGCATGTTCGCCCGGGTAACGCTGGTGCTCGATACGCGCGAGGCGGCGCTGCTGGTGCCCGAGCAGGCACTCGTGCCCCGGGGCAACGACCGATTCGTGTTCCGCCTGGTCGAAGGCAAAGCGGTGCTCACGAAAGTCGAAATGGGCCTGCGTCGGCCGGGCGAGGTCGAAATACTGCAGGGGCTGAAGGCCGGCGACACCATAGTCCTCGATGGCCAGCTGCGCCTGCGCGATGGCAGCCCGGTTACCGTGCTCGCCGAAAAGCCTGCCGCGGCGACCGCCGAAGCGCCGCAGCATGTCAATCCGAAGTGATCATCCAGACCTGCGGTTGGAATATTTCCAGGTGTCGGCCGCGGTCAAGTAAAAATGTTTCTCCCTGAAATCTCGATCAAGCGCCCGGTGCTCGCGACGGTGATGAGCCTCCTCATCATTCTGCTGGGCGTGATCTCGTTCCTGAAGCTTTCGGTGCGCGAGTATCCGAAGATCGACACGCCGGTGGTCTCGGTGCGCACGGTCTATCAGGGCGCCAGCGCGCAGGTGATCGAGAGCCAGGTCACGCAGGTGCTGGAAGACAGCATTTCGGGCATCGAGGGCGTAAGAACGCTCAAGTCCGTGAGCCGGGAGGAGACGAGCCAGATCACCGTCGAGTTTCTCTCCGACCGCGATCCGGATGCCGCGGCGAACGACGTGCGCGATCGCGTTTCCCGGGTCCGCGGCCGGCTGCCGGACGAAGTCGATGAACCGATCATCGCCAAGGTGGAGGCCGACGCCCAGGCGATCATGTGGCTGCGCCTGAATTCGACCCAGCACAACGCGCTGGAGATCTCCGACTACGCGGATCGTTATATCGCCGACCGCTTGAAAACGCTCCCCGGCGTGGCTTCGGTGATCATCGGCGGCGAGCGGCGCTACGCCATGCGCATCTGGCTGGATCGCGAACGGCTCGCGGCGTACGGGCTCACGCCCCAGGACGTCGAGGATTCATTGCGCCGGCAGAACGTCGAAGTGCCCTCGGGCCGCATCGAAAGCCGCCAGCGCGAGTTCACGGTGCTCTCGGAAACCGATCTGCGTACGCCCGGGCAGTTCAACCGCCTCATCGTGCGCGAGGTAAACGGCTACCCGGTGCGGCTCTCGGACGTCGGCCGCGCCGAACTGGGGCCCCAGGACGAACGCAACATCGTGCGCGTCAACGGCAATCCCGCCGTCGGCATGGGCATCGTCAAACAATCGACGGCCAACACCTTATCCGTGGCGCAGGCGGTCAAGGCGGAAATACCGAGGATCGCGGCGGCCCTTCCGGCGGGCATGGATCTCGGCATTGCGTTCGATACCTCGGTCTTCATCGAGAAATCGATCCAGTCGGTCTACACGGTCATGGTCGAAGCGCTGATCCTGGTGGTCCTGGTGATCTACTTCTTCCTGCGCTCGGTGCGGGCGACGCTGATTCCGTTCGTGACCATCCCGGTTTCGCTCATCGGCGCCTTCTTCCTCATCTGGCTGATGGGCTTCACGATCAACGTCCTCACCCTGCTCGGCATCGTGCTGGCCATCGGGCTGGTCGTGGACGACGCCATCGTGATGCTCGAGAACATCCACCGTCATGTCGAGGAAGGCATGTCGCCGCTCAAGGCGGCGCTCCAGGGCAGCCGAGAAATCGCCTTTGCCGTAGTGGCGATGACGGTCACGCTCGCGGCGGTGTTCGCGCCGCTCGCCTTTGCCACCGGCAACACCGGGCGGCTGTTCACCGAGTTCGCGTTGACCGTCGCCGCGGCGGTCGTGGTTTCGGGATTCGTGGCGCTGACCCTGACGCCGATGATGTGCTCGAAGCTGCTGCGCCATCACACCGCCCACCATCCCGTATACAACGTCCTGGAGCGCTTTTTCAGCAGCGTCTCGGCGGGCTACCGCCGGGCGCTGGCCGGGTGTCTCAACCGGCGCATCTGGGTCGTCGCTGCCTTTGCTGCCGTCGCCGCGGGAGGCGGCATGCTGTTCACGACGCTCAAGTCGGAACTGTCCCCCCTCGAAGACCGCGGCTTTTTCATCGGGGTGATGGTCGCGCCGGAAGGCGCCACCATGGAGTACACCGACGGCTACGCGCGACAGTGGGAAAAGATCTACAGCGAAGTCCCGGAGATCACTTCCTATTTCGTCGTCGTGGCGCCCGGCCTCGAGCGCCCCAACCCGGTCAATTTTGCGCTTTCGTTCGTGCGCTTCAAGGACTGGGATGAACGCAGCCGGAAGTCCCAGGAGATCACCGCTTCGATCGCGCCCCGGATGTTCTCCACCATGCCCGGCGTGCTGGCATTCCCGGTCAATCCGCCGTCGCTCGGCCAGAGTTTCCGCAATCCTCCGGTGCAGTTCGTCGTGCAGGGTACGTCATACGAGGATCTCGACCGCAAGGTGGAGGCCCTGGTGGCCAAGGCGCGCGCCTTCCCGGGGTTGGCCAACGTGGACAGCGATCTCAAGCTGAACAAGCCGCAGCTCACCCTCGAAATCAATCGCGAGAAGGCGGCCAATCTCGGAATACAGGTGGACGCGATAGGCAGGACGCTCGAAACGCTGCTCGGCGGCCGCCAGGTCACGCGCTTCAAGCGCGAAGGCAAGCAGTACGACGTCATCGTGAAGCTCGAGGACAAGGACCGGCGGCAGCCCACCGATCTCACCTCGATCTACGTGCGCAGCGCGAACGGGCGCATCACGCAGCTCTCGAACCTGGTCACCGTGCACGAAACGGTGGCGGCCAAGGAACTGAACCATTTCAACCGCCTGCGCTCGGCGATCATCTCCGCGAACGTGGCGCCGGGGTACAGCCTGTCGGAGGCACTCGATTATCTGGAACGCGCCGCCGCGGAGGTGCTCACGCCGGAATATCAGACGGCGCTGGACGGCCAGTCCCGCGAGTTCCGCGAGTCCGGGCAGCAGCTCTACCTGATCTTCGTCCTGGCGCTCGCCTTCATCTACCTCGTCCTGTCGGCACAGTTTGAAAGTTTCCGGGGGCCGCTCGTCATCATGCTGACCGTGCCGCTCGCGGTGGCGGGTGCATTGCTGGCGATGAGCCTGGAGGGCATCACGCTCAACGTCTACAGCCAGATCGGCCTGGTCATGCTGATCGGCCTCATCACCAAGAACGGCATCCTGATCGTGGAGTTCAGCAACCAGCTGCGCGGGCGCGGCATGGACAAGCTGCAGGCCGTCATCGAAGCGTCCGCGCTGCGCCTGCGCCCCATCCTGATGACCACCGCCGCAACCGTTTTGGGGTCGGTGCCGCTCGCCATAGCCGCAGGCGCCGGTGCGGAGTCGCGCTCCGCCATCGGCTGGGTCATCGTCGGCGGGATGACGGTGGGAACGATCTTTACGCTCTTCGTGATCCCGGTCGCGTACACTTATATCATGGGCGATCGCACGCCGAGCGAGGAGGAAGGCGGGATTGCGGCCGGCGGAGGAGAGGCCGCGGCGCCATCTCACGCGCCGGCGCAGCGTTTGCGTTGATTGATCCGACACCCGGTGCGGATGTGTATTCGTGCCTGACAAACCAGGGAGCACAAGCATGGAGCCAAGGAAAGCCATAACGAGCGTCCCCATCCACGAGCTGCTGGCGCGGCGCTGGAGTCCGCGCGCCTACCATAAGACGCGACCGGTTTCGCGCGAGCAGCTGGTCACCATCATGGAGGCCGGGCGCTGGGCGCCATCGTGTAACGGCGACGAGCCGTGGCGTTATCTCGTCTGGGACCGCTCGCGCGATCCCGACGGATGGCAGAAAGCATTCGATTGCCTGTCGGAGAGCAACAAGAAGTGGGTGCAGAACGTGCCGCTCCTCATGCTGTCATGCGCGGGCAGTCTCTTCGGTCACACCGGCAAGCTGAACCGCTGGACGCAGCACGATACGGGTGCGGCGAGCGTCTGCATGGCGCTGCAGGCCGAGGCGCTCGGTCTCGTCATACACCAGATGGGCGGCTACGATGCGGAGAAGGTGCGCGCGGCGTTCGCCATACCGGCCGAGTACACGCCGATGGCGATGATCGCGGTGGGCTATCAGGCCGAGCCCGACATTCTGGACGACGAAACCAAGGCCAAGGAGCTGCGGCCGCGCGTGCGCAAGCCGCTCGCCGAGCGGTTTTTCGAACGCGGCTGGGGCAATCCCGTCGAGCTGAAATAGCGGAAACCGCCGTTCGTGTTGAGCCTTGTCGAAATGCGAACGGACTGGCAAGTGGCCCGTCGCCCTGCGACGCGCTCGGGGCGAACGGGTTGGTTGAGCGTAATTTACGCTGCCTGCGCAATCGGTAACTCAGCGGTTGCCGCATCGGTTTCCAGCGTGACGGCCACCGCGTGAACCACGGCGGCGATGCGCGCCGCTGCCTGCACCTGCTGCGGCGTCATTCCGGCGTCTCGCAGCACTTTTTCATGCGCGCTCACGCACTTGCCGCAGCCGTTGATGGCGGAGACGGCCAGCGAGTAGAGTTCGAAGTGCTCCTTCGCGATACCGGGATTGGCCATCACGTTCATCCGTAGCCGCGCGGGCAGCCGCTGATACTCGTCTTTCTCGACGAGGTGCATGAACCGGTAATACACGTTGTTCATCGCCATGATGGCGGCTGCCGCCCTGGCGGCCGTGATGATCTCCTCGGCCACACGGGGTGCGAACTCGGCCGTCACCGCCGCGATCACCTCGGCATTGCGCGAGGCGATGGCGGAAGCGATGAAGGTCCCGGCCTTCTGCTCTTCGTTCAGCGTCTGCTCGGCTGCGAGCGACCCCAGATTGAGCTTGAGATCGCGCGCGTAGTCGGGCAGCCGCTCTTTCAAGATCTGAATCGACATCGCGGAGTCCTTTATGGTTAAGCCGCCTTGAGAAACGCGTCGCCCTTCTGCCAGTTGCACGGACACAGTTCGTCGGTCTGCAGCGCATCGAGCACGCGCAAGACCTCCTCGGGATTGCGGCCGACGTTGAGGTCGTTCACTGCAACAAAGCGAATCACGTTTTCGGGGTCGACGATGAAGGTCGCGCGCAGTGCAACGCCTTCCTTGCGGTCGAGCACGCCGAACGCGCCGGACATGTCACGCTTGATGTCGGCCAGCATCGGGAACGGCAGGTCCTTCAGCTCCGGATGGGAGCGGCGCCACGCCAGGTGGACGTACTCCGAATCGGTGGAAACGCCGTAGACCACGGCGTCCCGATCGTTGAACTCGCCGTTCAGACGCCCGAACGCGGCGATCTCGGTCGGGCAGACGAAAGTGAAGTCCTTGGGCCAGAAGAAGACGACCTTCCATTTACCCGTGCTGGATTCCGAAGTGATACGCTCGAAGGCGCTGTCGGCATCGGTCGAAACCACGGCCGGCACGTCGAAGTGCGGCATCTTGTCGCCTACGGTAAGCATCGCGATTAATCTCCTTGATTGACTGGGACGGCGCCAGTATGAGCGTCCGGTATATATCGATCAAACGGGGAATTTTGTTTACAATGATCGAGTGAATCGATCAAAACCCCAGGCCAGCGCACTGCCGTCGCTGCGCCAGCTCCAGTACCTGGTGGCGCTCGCCGAGCAGCGCAACTTCCGGCACGCCGCCGACGCCTGCTTCGTGACCCAGTCCACGCTGTCCGCGGGCATCAAGGAGCTGGAAGCGACCCTCGGCACGCAACTGGTCGAGCGCAGCACGCGTACCATGCGGTTAACCGCGGCGGGCGAACAGGTCGTGTCCCGCGCGCAAAGGATCATCGCCGCCGCCGAGGACCTCGCGAATTACGCCAAGGGGGCCCGCGAGCCGTTTTCAGGACCGCTGCGACTGGGGGTGATCCCGACCATCGCGCCGTTTCTCCTGCCGGCGGTGCTGGCGGGAATGCGCCAGCGCTATCCGGCGCTCAAGCCCTTCCTGCGCGAGGATCTGACAGCGCACCTGCTGGAACGCCTGCGCGGCGGCAGCCTCGACTTCGCGCTGATCGCCCTGCCGTACGATACCGGCGAGCTGGAGGTGCGGCCGCTGTTCGAGGATCGATTCTGGTTCGTTGCCCGCGAGGACGATCCGCTCTCGGCGGAGAAGGCGATCTCGGTGCGGCAGCTCAAGCCCGAGACGGTGCTCCTGCTGGAGGAGGGCCACTGCCTGCGCGATCACGCGATCCGCGCGTGCGGCCGGCGCGAAGGAAGCGGCTCGATGCTGGAAGCGACCAGCCTGACGACGCTGCTGCAGATGGTAGAGGGCGGCATGGGCGTGACGCTGCTGCCGGAGATGGCTCTCAAATCAGGAATTCTGAACGGCACGCGTCTCGTGGCACGGCCGTTTGCGAGGGAATTGCCGTTGCGCACCGTGACGCTCGTCCTGCGCCGCGAGTCGAGCCTGCAGCGCGAGGCCGATCTGTTTGCGCAGCACGTACTGGAATGTCTGGACGCTCAGCGCAAGCGTGGCGCGAAACCGCGACACGCCCGCGCTTCGTGAGCCATCAGACCACGAGGTTGGTCTGCGCCGTGGTTCCCCGCGGCACGGCGTCTGGAACCTGCTCGTTCAGGAAATTGAATTCGAGCTTGGTGCCGACGGGATCGTGCAGAAAAACCTGGTAACCCGCGTTCTCGATGTTCTGTTCTTCGAATATCACGCCGAGTTTCTTCAGCAGTTTGCGGAAGTCCGCGGCGCCGGAGGCCTTGAACGCGATGTGGTCCACGCTGCCGCTGTGCTTCTCGCTTTTCGCGACATAGCCTTCGGGAAAGCGCGCCGACACATGCACGATGGGATCGTCCCCGTCGTAGAGCCAGATGCCGCCGAACTTGAAATCGGGGCGATATCCCTTCCTCAGCCCCAGTACCTCGCCATAGAACTTCTCGATCGCGGGCAGGTCGCGTTCCGAGCAGCGGATGTTCAGATGTAAGAAGCCACCGAATTTCATGCGTTCTCCTTGGTGATCACGTCGGGTAGGCGGGGCGCCGGCATGCGGCTGCCGGGCCAGCTGCGAATTCTGCGCGCGAATGCCGGTGCGGGCAAGGGGCGGAGGAATTGCGCGTCATTGCGCCAGCGCCGCCTCCAGTGCGGACACCAGGGGACCCAATTTGGGCGGATGCGGCTCGACGCCGATCTTTACGCCGAACTTGCGCAGGGCCTCCGAGCATACCGGGCCGATCGATGCGATGAGCGCGCGGTCGAGGCCCGCCTTGAGGGCGGCGGTGCGCTGCTGCGCTGCCGCCACCGAAAAGAGGTTGTGGACTTGCGCCGCGTTGGTGAATACGACCGCGTCCACTTTGCCGGCTTCGAGCGCATCGATCAGCGCGACCAGCGGCCCGGTGTCCCCGGGCAAGGCCCAGCGATACGTGGGAATTTCGACCACCTCTGCACCGCGCTGTCGCAGCGCCTGTTCCAGTTCGACGTTGGTTACGCCGTAACGCTGCACCAGCACGCGTCTGCCGGCGATGTCCAGATCGATCATGGCGCGCAGCACTTCCGGCGTGGTGAACGGTTCCTCGGCCTTGCGATCGATGCGCACGCCGCGCGAGCGCAGCGCGCCGGTCGGTTTCGGGCCGCGCACGACGATCGCGGCGGCGGCAAGACTCTCGAGCAAGGCATCCGTCATTCCGAGCGCATCGGTCGTCTCGAACAGGGCATGGGTTCCCACGCCGGTCTGGAATATCGCGACATGCGCGGGCCGGGACTGGAGCTCGCCGATAAGCCGTCTTACGTAAGCGGGATCGACATCCGCAATCTCGTTGAGCGCCGGTGCGTGCACCGCGCGGCCCCCGCGCTTGACGATCAGCTCCGTAAGCTGCCTGCCCAGCCTGTTCTCGAGTACGGCTACCGTCTTGCCCTGCATTCGTGTGCCCTGCCGATGGCTAAAGGCTATTCTGCGCCCTTCCGTACCCGGCTGTCGATTTCGCCCGCCTGCACCGTTCCGCGTTCGATCTCGGCCACGACGGGCAAATGATCGGACGCGACGCGTGACAGCGGCGTGCGGTGGACGGCTACCCGGCGCAGCAGCCGACGCGGCTTGATCCAGATGCGGTCGAGCGCGAGACATGGAAACCGGCTCGGAAAGGTGGAAGGCGAGGGAGTCTGCTGAAAGTGCGCATGGAGCCAGCGCAGCGGGCGGCCCCACAGCCACCATTCGTTGAGGTCACCCATCAGCACCGTTGCGACCGGCCGCTGGTCTTCGAGTGCGCGCAACAGCATCCGCGTCTGCTGCCGCCGCTCGTCAGGGAACAGACCGAGATGCGTCGCCAGGATGCGCAACGGCCAGCCCCCGCAGTCCAGCTCGACGTCCAGCGCGCCGCGCGGCTCGTGATGGTCGATGCTGATATCGAGCCTGCGCACCTGCGTAGCACGATGCCGGATGAGAATACCGTTGCCGTAGTCCCCGGTCGCCTTGAGCAGCGTCGGCCCGGCGATTCCCTCCATGCCGGTTTCGTTGCTGAGATAATTGAGCATGTCGAAGCCGGTGGCGCGCGATTCGACCTCCTGCAGCGCGACGACATCCGCGCGCAACTCGGCGATCACGCGCGCGATGCGCTTGGGGACGACGTGGCCGTCGCAGCCGAGGCCGCCGTGGATGTTGTACGACGCAATTCTGATCCGTGTCTGCATGACCTACGCGAGGCGCTGCGCTCCGGCGCCGAGACCCGCGAGCCGGCGCCGAAATACGAGCGCCAGGCCCACCAGCGCGGCGGCGACCAAGGCGAGGGAGACCAGCGTGCCGGTGCCCGGATTGCGCAGCGCTTCGATGATGCGATCGACGAAAACCACCGTGGCCAGTATGCCGGGCAACATCCCGATGATCGTGCCGAACAGGAAATCGCGCAGCCCGATGTGCGAAGCGCCGGCCACGACGTTGACGATGGTGAACGGCGCGATGGGCAGCATGCGCACCACCGCCATCGCCAATATGCCGCGCTGCGCGAGCAGTTTGCTGATGCGGTTGAGCCGCGCTCCGGCGAGCCGGCGCACGGTGTCTCGTCCCAGCCGGCGTCCGATGCCGTAGGTCACGGCGGCGCTCGCCACGGCGCCGGCCAGCGCATACGCGGCACCCAGCACCGGGCCAAAAACGATGCCCGTCACCCCGATCAGGAGTAGGACCGGCATGACGAGCAGGCCGGCGATCACGTAGGCCATCACCACCGCCAGCGGTGTGAACGGGCCCAGGCCTTCGAGCTTGTCCACCAGTGCGACGAGCAAGCCGAGGTCCAGCCAATCGCGCAGCGGCGTCCAGCGCCAGGCTGCCGCCAGCCCGGCCAGGACCAGCATGAGCACGGCGATGCGAACGATGCGGTTCGCCGTAGGCCGGCTCTCTTCGGGCGGCACCAGTTCAGCGACCAGTTCATCAGGATCCACCGGCCGCTCGGGGTCGATCACGGCCTCGGCCGGAACCAGCGCGTCGATGTCCGCGGTGACGGCCGGCTCGAGCGGCTCCAGGGTGCGTCCTGCGGTGCGTAGCGCTTCGATGGTCTCGATCAGGCTGCACCGCCGTGCCAGCTCCGCGCTCACCCGGTCCGGGTCCGAGCCCAGGTGCTCGGCCAACAAGCGGTTGCGTATCGCGGCGATCGCGCTGCGTACGCGTTGATCGCCCGCCGCTTCCAGCACGAGGTTGCATTCCGTGTCGAATCCCATGGAGCGGTTGCTGAGGTTTGCGGAACCCACCGTCAGCAGCTCGTCATCCGCAGCGAGCAGCTTGCTGTGCAGATTCAGGCATCCTGTGGCGATGTCCGGCAAGTGCGGACAATACAGCCGATAGCGGTTTGCAGCGTCGGCCTGCCGCAGGCGGCGATGCAGCCGCGCCCGCAGCACGCCCATCGTCGTCTCTTCGAGCCAGCCGCTTTCGCGGCGTGGCACAATGACGACGGCTTCCGGGCCGCCCGGCTCCGCCAACCGCTGCGCGATCGCGTTGCCGACCACGCTGGACGTGAAGTACTGATTCTCCATGTAGAGATGACGGCGCGCGGCCGCGATCATGTCGGTATGGAGCTGCCGAATCTCGTAAACGCCAGCCTTGTTGCTGAGCGGCGGCTCGGTGCGCGCGATGGCCACATCGACGTCCGTGATCTCCGGACGGCAGTCTGCCGGCCAGAGGTCGGTGCGGGGGGTGCTGGTGACGGGGCGAGCACGGCTGCCGACCGCGCGATGCCAGCGTTCACGAGCGAGCTCGCCTATCGCGCGCGCCGCATCGCCGTCCACCATGGCCTGAATGTCGTGAAACGGCCCGTAAGGCGCGCCGTTGGTATCGCGCCGTCGCGGGTCTTCGGCAGCGTGTTGGCTGGTGTCCCAGCGGCGCTGAGTGAGATCGAACCCGCCCACGAAGGCGAGCGCATCGTCGATGACGACCACCTTCTGGTGATGCGAGGCCCCGAGCGGATGCCTGGCATCGAGGCGAAAACTCAGGCGCCGGTGGGTGCGCCAGTCGAGCTTGTACACCGGCAGCCATTCGCGCTCGAGGGCGAACAGCATCGCGAAATCCCAGCTCAGGATATACGCCCGCAGGCCGCGGCGCCGACTGACGACCGCATTGAGGAATTCGCACAGCTCCTCCGGCAAACCGTCGTTCGCGCCGTCGGGCATGAGGCGGACGCGGCTGTCGATGTCCCAGCCCAGGATGAAGATCGTGCGCTGTGCCCGGGGAATCGCCCGTCGCAGGGCGGTAAAGTACTCCTCGCCGTCGACGAGAAAACGCATGCGCTGCGCGCGCTCGATGCGCCAGCAGTTGCGGCCGGGCGCGAGGACACGCATCTCCGTGCGTGATACGTTACGCGTGGTTTGATCCATCGGTTAGTTCCAACGGCGCAGCCGGCGGTGCACCGGCTGGCGGACAATTTCTCGGCGGCAAGCCGCCTCGCGGCCGTGATGCCGCTTAGTCAGACATCGAACTTGCGGATTGGTGCGCGGGGCTTTACTCGCGCCAGGGCGCTGCGCGTTCGGGATCAATCCCCAGGCGGACGGCGGCTTCAGTCGCGACACCGGATGGCAGGCTTTCGCGCTCGGCCAGCGCTTTCAGCGCGGCGAGTGCGATGTGGCGGCGATCGACCTCGAAGAACGCCCGCAACGCGAGCCGGGTATCGCTGCGGCCGATGCCGTCCGTGCCCAGTACCGTATACGGTCGCTGGACCAGGCCGCGGATCTGTTCGGCGTAGGCGCGGACGTAATCCGTCGCGGCGATGGCCGGCCCGTCATGGGTCTTGAGCTGCTGCTCTACCCAGGTTTCGCGCGGTGAAGCATCGGGATGCAGGCGGTTCCAGCGCTCGACCTGCATGCCATCGCGCGCAAGTTCGGTGAAGCTGGTGACGCTCCATACGTCGGCGGCCACGCTAAATTCGGTCTCCAGAAGTTCCGCCGCGGCCAGCACTTCGCGCAGGATGGTGCCGCTGCCCATGAGTTGCACGCGGCGGTTCTCACTCTGATCCTTCCGCGTGCCACGGGCTGGCGAATCGTATTGCGACGGGCGCACGAGGTACATGCCGCGCAAAATGCCTTCGACGGTTGCCTCGCGTGAGGAATCCGCGGGCAGCGGCGGCTGCGGGTAGTTCTCGTTCATCACCGTGATGTAATAGAAGACGTCTTCCTGCGCTTCCAGCATGCGCCGCGTGCCGTCCTGAAGAATCGCGGCCAGTTCGTAGCCGAAACACGGATCGTAGGACCGGCAGTTGGGGATGGTCGAGGCGATGAGCTGGCTCGTGCCGTCCTGGTGCTGCAGCCCCTCGCCGGAAAGCGTGGTGCGGCCGGCGGTGGCGCCAAGGAGAAATCCGCGCGCCCGGGAGTCCGCAGCGGCCCAGATGAAATCGCCCACGCGCTGGAAGCCGAACATCGAGTAGAAGACGTAGAACGGCAGCATCGGCACGCCGTGCGTGCTGTAGGACGTGGCGGCGGCGATCCACGACGACATCGCGCCGGCTTCGGTGATGCCTTCTTCGATGATCTGGCCGTCCTTGGTCTCCTTGTAGTAGAGCAGCTCGTCGCGGTCTTCCGGATCGTAGAGCTGACCGAAGGGCGAGTAGATCGCAACCTGCCGAAACAGCGATTGCATCCCGAAGGTACGCGCCTCGTCGGCGACGATCGGAACGATGTGCCGGCCGATCGTGTTGTCGCGCAACAGCTGCGACAGCGCGCGCACGAACACCATGGTCGTCGACTCTTCACGCGCGCCGGATCCATCGAGGATGCGCGCGTAACTGTCTATTCCCGGCACCGCTAGAGCGGGCGCCTGCTTTGGTCGCACGGGGATCAGCCCGCCAAGCTGCTCGCGCCGCGCTCTTGCGTAGCGCATCTCCGGGCTCCCCGCGGCCGGCTGATAAAAGCGCAGATGGTGCACGTCGTCATCCGAAAGCGGCAACGCGAAGCGATCGCGAAACGCGAGCAGCGCGTCATCCTCGAGCTTCTTCGCCTGGTGCGCCCCCATGCGCCCCTGGCCCCAGTGGCCCATGCCGTAGCCCTTCTTGGTCTGCGCCAGGATCACCGTGGGCTGCCCGGCGTGATTGACGGCCGCGTGATAGGCGGCATAGATCTTGATCGGGTCGTGACCGCCGCGGCGCAGGCGGTCGATGTCTTCGTCGGACAGATGCGCGACGATCGCCTGCAGCTCGGGATACTTGTTGAAGAAGTGCTCGCGGTTGAAGCGGCCGTCGGTCGCGGCATATTTCTGGAATTCGCCGTCCACTGTCTCGTGGAGGCGCTTGAGGATCACGTTTTCCTCATCGCGGGCGAACAGCGGATCCCAGTCCGAGCCCCAGAGTACCTTGATCACGTTCCAGCCGGCGCCGGCAAAGAGTCCTTCGAGTTCCTGGATGACCGAGCCGTTGCCGCGCACCGGGCCGTCGAGCCGCTGCAGGTTGCAGTTGACGACGAAGATCAGGTTGTCGAGCCCCTCGCGGGCGGCGACGGAAAGTCCGGCGAGCGACTCGGGCTCGTCCATTTCGCCGTCGCCGACGAAGGCCCACACCTTGCGGCCCTCGGTCTGCAATATGCCGCGGTGCTCCAGGTAACGCATGAAGCGCGCCTGGTAAATCGCGGTGATCGGGCCGATACCCATCGACGCGTTCGGGAACTGCCAGAAGTCCGGCATCAGGTAGGGATGGCAATAGGACGACAGCCCGTTGCCCGCGGTCTCGCGCCGGTAGTTCGCGAGATGACTTTCGGTGAGCCGGCCTTCGAGAAAGGCGCGGGCGTAGACGCCGGGGGACGCGTGCGGCTGAAAGAAGATGAGGTCGCCGCCGCGCTCGCCTGAACGATCGCCGTGCGGCGCGCGGAAAAAGTGGTTGAAGCCCACCTCGAAGAGATCGGCGATCGAGGCGTAGGTTGCGATATGGCCGCCGAGTTCCGCGTGTTCGCGGTTGGCGCGGACGACCATCGCCAGCGCATTCCAGCGGACGATGGCAAGGACCCGGTTCTCGATATCGAGATTGCCGGGATACTGCGGCTGGTCGGCAAGCGGAATGGTGTTGGCGTAGGGTGTGTGCAGCACCGGTGGCAGCGGGACGCGGCGCGCGCGCGCGTGATCGAGCAGCTTGCGCAGGAGAAACGTCGCGCGCTCGCGCCCTTCCGACTGCACCACCGCGTCAAACGCGTCCAGCCACTCGCGCGTCTCGTTGGGATCCGCATCCTGCGGCATGACGCGCCACAGCGCGGGAAAGGAAACATGCGACATATCGGTCATGGCAGGACTCCGGTTGCGGGCTCCGAGCGGAGGAGGTTGGCGGTTATGGTAGCGCAGCGGCCGCAGCACGGGGTTGCGAAATGGCTTGACGAAGTCGAGATAAACGGCATTAAATGCCGTTAAATATGATTTTATCGAAACGATATGCCGAATATGGAACTTGATGCGACAGATTGGAAGATCCTCGATCGCCTCCAGCGCGATGCGCGCGCATCCAACGTCGACCTCGCCCGGGCCGTCAGTCTGTCGCCTTCGCCGTGCCTGAATCGGGTGCGGGCGCTCGAAGCGAGCGGTATCGTCAGCGGCTACGTGACGCTGCTCGACCCGCTCAAGCTCGGACTCACCGTCAGCGTGTTCATCCAGGTCAGCCTCGAAAAGCAGATGCGAAACGCGCTCGATACTTTCGAGAACTCGGTGCTGGCCCGCGACGAAGTGATGGAGTGCTATCTGATGACCGGCGACGCGGATTACCTGCTGCGGGTGGTGGTGTCCGATGTCCAGTCCCTGGAGCGTTTCATCGTCGATTACCTGGCCCGGATTCCGGGCGTGGCGAGCATCAAGTCCAGTTTCGCGCTGAAACAGGTCAAGTACAAGACCGCGCTGCCGCTCCCGGCAGGGCGTACGGCGCGGGCCGGCCGCGGCAAGTAGCGGAACAAAAAAATCGCGCCGGGTCTTGCCGCAGTCGGCGTTTTTGGCCCACGGCCGTGCCTTGCCGACCTGTTTTTAGAGCATGACTTGGTGCATCATGATGGCGTCCACACCAGGGGGAGCACCATGGAGGCGCTCTGTAATCTTGTTAAAAGCGGCGCGCCGCTCGTCGGGCGCGCGCTGATCACGTTCATCTTCCTGCGCTCGGCGGTCGGCAAGATCGGCAATTTCTCCGGTGTGGCGGGCAACATGGCCGCCAAGGGGATGCCCTACGCCGAAATACTGTTGGCGGGTGCGATCGCGCTGGAGATCGTCGGCGGGCTGTGCGTGCTGCTCGGCTGGAAGGCGCGTTGGGGGGCGCTCGCGCTGCTGATCTTCCTCGTCCCCGCGACACTGATCTTTCATAATTTCTGGGCGATCGACCCGGGGCAGGCCCGGGAACTCGCCAATCAGACGAATCATTTCGTCAAGAATCTGACCATCATGGGCGCGCTGATCTTTATCATCGGCATGGGCTCCGGGCCGCTCAGCCTGGAGCGTTCACACCACAGGGCATAGTGCACCCGAGCGTATGCAACCAAGAGGAGGAAGCGTCATGCGAAAAATCGCCTTAGCCGCCCTGGCGGCAGTGTTCCTGGTCGCCGGCGCCCAGGCGCAGCAGCAGGTGCGGCTCTCGATTTCCACGGGCGGCACGGGCGGTGTCTGGTATCCGATGGGCGGCGCAATGGCCAACGTGCTGTCGAAGCACATGGCGAATGCCGTGGTCACTGCCGAAGTCACCGGCGGCAGCGTGGACAACCTGAGGCTGCTCGGGAACCGCAAGGTCGAACTCGGGTTCTCGATGGTCGACGTCGCGTGGGAAGGCATGAACGGCACCGGCAAGTTCAAGGATGGCCGGATCCCGGTGCGCACGCTGGCGGTGGTGCATCCGCTGGTGATGCATGTGGTGACGGCGGAAGGCCGCGGGGTCGAGAAGATGTCCGACCTCAAGGGCAAACGCATATCGACCGGGTCGCCGGGCAGCGGCACGGAGGTGATGGCGCTGCGCATCCTGGAAGCGCATGGCATCAATCCGGACAAGGACATCACGCGTGAGCGGCTGAGTGTTGCGGAAGCCGCGAACGCGCTCAAGGATCGCAAGATCGATGCCTTCATGCACGCTGCGGGCATTCCGCTGCCCGCGGTCACCGACGTCGCTGCCACGCCGGGCATCAAGGTAAAGCTCATCGATCACGCCGGCGGGCTCGAAGCGATGAAGAAAAAGTACGGGCCGATCTACGCCGCAGGCAAGATACCCGCCGGCGCCTATCCGGGGCAGGATCGCGAGAATCAGACGATCAACGTCTGGGGCGTGCTGCTGGTGCACGAAACGATGAGCGAGCAACTGGTGTACAACATATTGAAGACGTTCTTCGAACGCCATCAGGACATCGTGACCGCGCATCGTGAGGCGGCGAACATGACGGTGGAAAATCAGACGATCGGCGCGAGCGCCGTGCCGTGGCACCCGGGAGCCGTCAAGTATTTCGCCGAACGCGGCATCAAGGTGAAATGAGTCTCGTCATTCCGGTGAAGCAGAACTCTGAAGCGACTGTGATGCCGTGCTGAAGCCGCAATTCAGCGAAAGTACGGCTGCACCGATTTTTTGCGACGCGTGGGGGCCGCAATAGCCCTGGCAACGCGGCTTTCCGACATTGCGCCCTTCCGGGTGATGGAGATTCTCGCCCGCGCGCGCGAGCTCGAGCGCTCCGGGCGCTCCATCATCCACATGGAAATCGGCGAACCCGATTTCCCGACGCCCCGGCCGATCTGCGAGGCGGGCATGGCCGCACTCGCGACCGGGGAGGTGTTCTACACCCCCGCACAGGGCTTGCCGGTTCTGCGCGAGGCGATATCCGATTTCTACCGCACGCGTTACGGCATCGCCGTTTCTCCCTCGCGCATCATCGTGACCACCGGCGCGTCCGGCGCGCTGCTGCTCGCGGTCTCGGCGCTGGTGAATCCGGGCGACCGCGTGCTCGTTTCCGATCCGGGATATCCGTGCAACCGTCATTTTGTCCGGCTGATGGAGGGCGAACCGGTAAGCGTGGCCGTCGGCGCCGACAGTAACTACCAGCTCACGCCGGAACTCATGGAGCAGCATTGGGACAGCCGCACCGTTGCCGCGATTGCCGCCTCGCCGTCCAATCCGACGGGCACGATCATCCCCGCCGCGCATCTCGGCGCCATGGCCGACATCGCGCGTTCGCGCGGCGGCACGCTGATCGTGGACGAGATCTATCACGGCCTGACGTACGAGGGGGACGTGCCGACGGCGCTGTCGCTCGCCGATGACCTGTTCGTCATCAACAGCTTCTCGAAGTACTTCAACATGACGGGCTGGCGGCTCGGCTGGATGGTCGTGCCGGAGCAGCGGGTGGCCGATGTCGACAAGCTGGCGCAAAACATTTTTCTCGCCGCGCCCACGCCGGCTCAGCACGCCGCTCTCGCGGCATTCCAGCCCGAAACGCTCGCCATCCTGGAAGGGCGCCGCGCCGAGTTCAGGGCCCGCCGCAATTACCTCGTTCCCGCGCTGCGCGAGCTCGGATTTGCTATTCCGCAGATGCCGGACGGCGCGTTCTATGTCTATGCGGGCTGCGACCGCCACACGCACGACAGTTTCGCTTTCGCCCGCGATATCCTGGAGAAAGCGGGAGTTGCCATTACACCCGGCATCGACTTCGGTTCGAACGCCCCGGAACGCCATGTGCGATTTGCCTACACCAATTCACTGGAGCGCCTTCAGGAAGGCGTGGGCCGCATCGGCGAATTTCTCGGCCGGCGATAATGCCCTGGCGCTATACAATTCGGTAGGTCAACTTTTCGGTCGCTGTTCATGGGCTACGCGGACTGCATGGCAGTCAGACAAGAGCGGCGTTTCCTGCGAGGCGGGAAGGCGGCTGCCCTCGGGGTGTTCCTGGCCTGTATTTCCGGAGCCTTGCCGGCCCAGGTGCCGCCTTCGCCCGCCGACAAGTCGCGCTATACCGGCCTGCTGGCTGCAGCGGCCGCCGGGGACGCAGCGCAGATCAAGGTGCTCATCGCCAAGGAAAAGCCCGGCGTGCGCGACAGCTATCGGCGCACGCCGCTGCACGTCGCGGCGTATGGTCGCCATCACGAGGCGATGCGGGCGCTGGTGGCCGCAGGCGCGAATCCCAACGCGCTGGAGAGTGACCGCTACGACATCGTGACCATCGCAGCGGTCGCGAACGATGTTGCGACGCTGAAGCTCGCGCTCGAACTCGGCTGCAAGCCGACGAACGTCACCAGCCGCTACGATGGCACGGCATTGATCGCGGCGGCGCATCTCGGGCACGCGGAGGTCGTGCGCACGCTGATCCGCGCCGGCGCGCCGCTCGACCACGTGAACAACCTCGGCTGGACGGCGCTCACCGAATCGATCGTGCTCGGCGACGGCGGCGCCCGCCACACTGACACGCTGCGCGCGCTGGTGGAGGCGGGCGCCAATGTGAATCTCGCCGATCGCAACGGCCAGACACCGCTCGCGCTCGCGCGCAGCCGGGGATACGGCGCCATGGTTAAATTGCTGCAGCAGGCCGGGGCACGGTAACCCAAGAGGAGACTCGATATGGCACAAGGTGAAGTCCGCAACTACGCCGTCCACGCGCGCTCGACCGACACGTTCGGCAGGGTGCTGTGCAATGTGCGCAACCATCACTTCGTCGTCGATGGCCCGGTGCAGAACGGCGCGCCGGGAGAGGAAGTCACGCCGGCGGAGCTGTTCCTGACCGGCATTGCGGCCTGCGGCGTCGAACTGTTGCAGTCGTTCGCGAAGGCCGAGCAGATCCCGCTGCGCGGCGTCAAGGTCGACATTGCCGGCACGCTGGACCGCGGCAATCCGGTGCGCCGGGATCTGTCGGTTCTGAACTCCGTCCATCTGCGGTTTCAGTTGAACGGTGTGACGGAGGCGCAGGGCAGCCTGCTCATCGACAGGTTCAAAGGCAGATGACCGCTTTACGGCAGCGTCGCAGTTGCGACGCCTGATGTCCGGGTCGAAGTGACGACCACAGCGGGCTGAACCGGACGGCAATCCGAAGCGGGAATGGCATGATCAAACACACGGGAGGCTGCCATTGCGGGCGCGTGCGCTTCGAAGTGACGGCGCTGGCCGCCCTCCATGTCAACGAATGCAATTGCTCGATGTGCAGCAAATCAGGCTACCTGCACCTCATCGTTCCGGCGGATAGGTTCACGCTGCTGCGCGGCCACGAGGTGCTGACCACCTACACCTTTAACACGGGCACCGCGCGACACCTTTTCTGCGCGGTGTGCGGCGTGAAGTCGTTCTACGTGCCGCGTTCCCATCCCGACGGCTTCAGCGTCAACGCGCGCTGCCTCGACGAGGGCACGGTGGAGGCCATGACCATCGAGCAGACCAACGGCCGCGAGTGGGAGAAGCAGTATCCTGGCGGTCGCGGCCAATTTCGCGAGTAGATCAGCATGAGAATAATCCAACGGAGAATCCGATGAAAACAGCTTTCGTGATATTCGACGGCATGACCATCATGGACTTCATCGGCATCTACGATCCGCTGCGGCGGCTCAAGACCATGAATATCCTGCCGGATTTTCAGTGGAACGTCTGCGCGCGCGGCGCTGAAGTCGTGGACGAGACCGGCCTGCGCGTCAAGCCTGATTCGGTGAACCAGTCGCTTGCCGGATATGACCTGCTGATCGTCCCGGGCGGCATGGGAACCCGCAAGCTGCAGCATGACGACAAATTCATCGAGTGGTTGAAGACGGCCGAAAGCGCGAAGATCAAGGCCTCGGTTTGCACAGGCGCATTGCTGCTCGGCGCGGCAGGCTGGCTCAAGGGCAAGCGCGCCAATACCCATCCGAATGCGCGCGAGGAACTGAAGCCTTACTGCGCGCAGGTCGTAACGGATCGCGTAGTGGATGAAGGCGATATCCTGACGGCGGGCGGCGTCACTTCCGGCATCGACCTCGGGCTGCACCTCGTCGAGCGTTTCGCCGGCGCTGACGCCCGTGCCCGTGTCGCGAAGCAGATGGATTATCCTTACCAAGCTGCACCAGCGAGTATGTCAGCCCGCGCATCGGTGTGATAGCTCATTGGATGTCAACTAAATTGTCAACCAATAAGTCAACTAATTCACGTTAGACGCTCATGACTAGGAACTCACTCATCTTCATTGCAGCCGCCTTTATCATGACGGCATGTGGCACAGGCGCCAGTGAAAATGCCAGCTTCGTGCTCTACCGAAATAGCGTTACTGACGAGAATATGCGTATCCATGTCGCGACTTTCGACGCCTCAGATGGCGAGGCATACAACCGTGGCAATTGCGAGCAAGCTCAATCGCTCTTTCAAGCGCAGCCGGGGGTGAAAACGAAGTTCTGGTGTGAGAAGGGGCGGTTCAAAAAGTGAAGGCCGCGTC
>JBQTJV010000014.1:0-15364 GCA_052386775.1 Betaproteobacteria bacterium | reverse complement strand
CTTCGTTCCCGCGAGCGAGGCCGCGCGCTGGCTCGACGCGCGCGAGCCCGTGATCGTGCTCGAGCACGGCGGCGAAGCGCGCGCATATCCGCTGCAGATCCTCATGTTCCACGAGATCGTGAACGATACGATCGCCGGCATGCCGGTCGCCGTCACCTTCTGTCCGCTGTGCAATGCCTCGATCGTCTTCGACCGGCGCGTCGAGGGCAGGACCGTGGATTTTGGGACGACCGGGAAGCTGCGCAAGAGCGATCTCGTCATGTACGACCGCCAGACGGACAGCTGGTGGCAGCAGTTCACCGGCAAAGGCATCGTCGGCCACCATGCGGGCGCGACGCTCATCCAGCGTTCCTCGACCATCGCGGCGTTCCAGGATTTTCGCCGCGCCTATCCCCGCGGGCGCGTGCTGTCGCGCCAGACCGGCTTTGTCAGGCCCTACGGCAAGAATCCGTATCGCGGTTACGACAGGATCGGCGATGTTCCGTTTCTCTTCAGCGATCCGCTCGACCCGCGGCTGCCGGCAATGGAACGCGTGCTCGGCGTCTCCAGCAATGGGCAAACGCGCGTCTACCCGTTCGCGACGCTTACCGCGACGCCGATCATCAACGATGAGGTCGGCGGTGCGCCGATCGCCATATTCAGCGAGGAAGGCGTGCTGTCGGCGCTGGACGCCGAAATCATCCGCGACTCACGGCGCATCCCGGCGGCGGCCGCCTACAGTCGAAAACTCGGTGACCGCACGCTTTCTTTCGAGCGCAGGCAGGGCCGTACCGTCGATCGCGAGACCGGCTCCGAATGGGATATTTTCGGCCTGGCCACCGCCGGGCCGCTGAAAGGCTCGCGCCTCCGCCCCGTGGACAGCGGCGTGCATTTCGCCTTTGCCTGGCTCGCGTTCCACCCGCACTCCGAAATCTATGGAAAGCCCGCGCCGGTGCGCAGATGAGCCCGGTCGCCGCCTGACTCGACGATGAACCGCGTATTCGACCGGCTTGGTCATGCCCTCGCGCGATATCTGGCGCAGCCGATCGCGAACTACCATCCGCTGGCGTCCAGCGATCCCGCCCAGCTGCGCCGGACGCTGCGGCCCTGCGACGTGCTGCTGGTGGAGGGAAATACCCGCATCAGCACTGCGATAAAGTACCTGACCCAGTCCACCTGGTCGCACGCAGCCCTTTACATCGGGGACGCCCTGCCGGGCGTGGGGGGAGATCCCGATCCGCCGGTACTGATCGAGGCCGACCTGCTGATGGGGGTATGGAGCCTTCCACTGAGCCGCTATCAAGCATTCCATACGCGAATCTGCCGGCCGGTGGGGCTCTCCAAGGCGGATCGGCGCCATATCGTCAGGTGCGCCATCTCACGCATCGGCCACACCTATGATCTCAAGAACGTGATCGACCTCGTCCGTTACCTGCTGCCGACACCGCCGGTGCCCGTGCGCTGGCGACGCCGCATGCTGGCTTTGGGCAGCGGTGAACCGACGCGCGCCATCTGCTCCACGATGATCGCCGAGTTGTTCCAGTCGATCGGCTATCCCATCCTGCCGCACGTCGAGATTCGCCCCGCGCCGCGGCCCGGGTGCGATGACTGCGTCCAGGAGATTCTGCACATCCGCCATCACAGTCTTTTCGCACCGCGAGACTTTGACATTTCACCGTACTTCGCCGTGGTGAAGCCTGCGATCCAATGCGGGCTGGACTATAAAAGCCTGGTATGGGAGGAAAGAAAGGCCTTATTGACGTCCGATTCGGCAGTAATACAACAAGTGTAAGCTCAGGACCTCTAGCGGACACCCTGCCTGCCGATCACCGATACGGCAGCCGACGCGATGTAAGGTTTGGGGCCCGCGCACGGTCTAGTCAATCAAGGCTGCAGGAGCGACCTTCCGGTATCTACCCCTATCGGCCAGGAACCCTCCCCGCTCCTGCGGCCCGACGCGACACTGGACAGGGTGATACGGATGTGCGATTTGGGCATGAATGCGCAGCGACGGGACGGAAGGAAGCCATGAAGTGCAGGAAACGTCAGCCGTGATATTCGGCGGCAGACAATCCGAGTTTGAGGCCGTGGTACGGGCATTTTCTGCTGAGCTCTATCGCTATGCCTACTGGCTTTCCCGCGACCGTTTCACTGCCGAGGACCTCGTGCAGGAGACTTTCGCGCGGGCGTGGCAAGCCTGGGAGCAGCTAACCGACGAAAAGGCGGCGAAGGCCTGGCTTTATTCGATTCTGCGCAACGAGCATGCCCGTTTGTACGAACGCAAGCGCCTCATTATCGATGACGAACAGGAGCTGGGAGAAATTCCCGATCTGGCAGGGTCAAACCCTCATGCGGCCTTCGAGATGAGAGAAGCAATTCATGCGCTGCCAAAGACCTACCGTGAGCCGTTGCTACTTCAGGTCCTGGGCGGATTCAGTTGTTCGGAGATTTCCAAGCTGATGAACCTTACTGAGGGTGCCGTAATGACGCGGTTGACGCGGGCTCGGCAGGCCCTGAGACAGCTTTCCGGCACGAATACCGCAGCGAGAAAGAGGGCTTCATGAATTGCATCGAGTTCCGCCGCCTGATACTCGTCGAGCCCCGTGTCCTTTCGCCGGAGCAACAGGCGCACAGTGCGCAGTGTGACGTGTGTGCCTCGTTTGCAAAGGACGTTAGCGACATGGAAGCCCAGATTACCGAGGCCGTGCTCGTGCCGGTTCCGGACTCTCTGGACGAACGTGTGCTGCTGCGCCAGAAGATTCGCCGGCCGGCGCGCCTGGCACTGCTCGCGCTGGCGGCGACGGTCATGCTGACGGCAGGCCTCGGCTTCCTCGTGTATCAGGAACAAAGGCCCGCAGACGAGCCGGTCGTTGCGGGGGCTGCTCTGGACAGTCAACATCCGGCCGTCGCTGCAATTTCATACGTCCTGGACAATGAACCGCAGTTGCTTCGCGCAAATCGGACGGGCGATCCCGTGGTGATGCACGATGCGCTTCTCCGTCTCGGCATGAAATTGCCCGCGGAACAGGTGCGGGCACGATATCTGGGTAAGTGCCCGGTTCCTGGCGGAGCCGGCGAACACATCGTGCTGGATACACCGCTGGGGCAGGTTACGCTTATCCTGGTTCCGGACCGCTCACTCGGCACGCGCCGGATCGTCGACTACCGCGACCGGGTAGCGGTCGCCAGTCCTCTCAGCAGTGGAAGTTACATACTGGTTGCAAAATCTCTCCGCACGCTCAGGCAGCTGGAGCAGATGCTGATGTAAAGGCCCATCCCGGGGCCCTATCGGACCTGCACCGGTCTTCAATCACACCCGAAGGCGGCGGCATGCCGGCCACCGCCCTCGATGGCCCCCGATACACCCGGCTCCAGGACCGCAAGCCATCGGGCTGCAGGCGCCTCGGACTTTTTGCCGCTCTTACCTCCGTACGCGGGACGTATTGTAGAATGCGCGTTCCAGTATACAGCGCCAATCGGCATCGCAACCAGGGATAAGGATTCAGGAAACCCCGCGACTGTATCAACGTCCTCGTCATTCAGCCTCACTGCACATGGAGAGATCACAAAATGCGCGCAACGTTGCCATTGATCGAAGGGAGCGACTTTCCCGCTGTTCGACGCAGGCGGCTTAAGACTCTCCAGGTCAATCTCGGCTACAAATGCAACCAGAGCTGCGTGCATTGCCACGTCAACGCGGGGCCAACCCGCACCGAAATGATGGGCCTTGGGACGATATTCGAAGTCCTGGCGTTCCTTGAAGCGTCGGGAGTCAGGACGCTGGACATTACCGGCGGCGCGCCCGAACTCAATCCACACTTCCGTACGCTGGTTCATGCCGCGCGGGACATCGGCGTGCACGTCATGGATCGCTGCAATCTCACGATACTGGAGCAGCCCGGACACGAGGACCTGGCGCAGTTTCTTTCCGACCACGAGGTGGAAGTAGTCGCCTCGCTGCCCTGCTACCTGGAGGACAACGTTGATCGCCAGCGTGGCAAGGGCGTGTTCGAAGCGAGCATCCGCTGCCTCAAGGTGCTCAACCGCTTCGGTTATGGTCAGCGCGGATCCGGGCTGGAGTTGAACCTGGTCTATAACCCTCAGGGGCCCGTCCTGCCACCGGCCCAAAGCAAACTCGAGGATGACTATCGCCGACATCTGGGGGAGTCCTATGGCATCGTCTTCAATCGCCTGTTCGTTCTTGCAAACATGCCGATCCAGCGCTTCGGAAGCATGCTTGTTTCCAAGGGGCGGTTCGAGGAATACATGGCCCTACTGAAGGGCGCCTATCGGGCGGAGAACCTCGAAGACGTGATGTGCCGCACGCTGCTTTCCATTGATTGGCAGGGTTATGTCTACGACTGCGATTTCAACCAGATGCTGGGACTTGGAATGGGATGGAAGGGAAGGTCGCGCACGCCCTTGCGGGAACTGATCGGCGCAGACCTGACCGGCAATCCGATCGTTGTGAAGGACCATTGCTATGGCTGCACCGCGGGCCAGGGTTCGAGTTGCGGCGGTTCTCTCGTACATCCCGAGAAACCATAAGCTTTCAGCAGTCCCATCCCTTAGCGATTAGTCGAGCACAAATGCATTTCGACCCGACCACCGGCGCTTTCTTCTGGGCCTTCCTTCTTCTCTACGGCACCGTCATGTACGCAGTCTCCCCGCAAGCGCGTACGGTATCGAGCTTTTTCGGCGGCACCGATGAGACCGGCAAGCCTGCCACCGAGTGGGCGTTGATGTGCAGCATTTTCATCAGCTGGATCTTTGCGAAGTCGGTGACCAATGCCGCGAATCTCGGAGCGAGTTTTGGCATCGTCGGCGGACTTGCCTATGCCGCCTACTGGCTGTCAATACCCGTGGCCGGCATCGTCATTTACTGGTTGCGCACACGACATGGCGCGACCGGATTGGTCTTATTCCTCATCTTGAAGTACGGGCGGCTCGCGGCTCTTGCATTCACGCTTGCAATCCTGATCCGGCTTTACAACGAGGTGTGGAGCAACACCGCGGTCGTGGGCGCGTACTACGGACAGGCCGGCGAGTGGACTTTTATGGGAGCGGCTTTTCTCTTCACGGCGGCGACCTTGCTTTACAGCATGAAGGGCGGGCTGCGCAGTTCCATTTTTACCGATGTGGTGCAGTCGGTGTTGTTCGTCATCGTGCTCGCCATCGTCTTGTTCGTCATTTTGCCGAAACACGGGGCGGCGGCGCTCTTGTCCACGGGCGAGTTCCGCCTGAGTGCCGGACTCGATCTGGTGATGGTCGCCTTATTGCAGGTGCTGTCCTACCCTTTTCATGACCCGGTGCTGACGGATCGCGGCTTCATCACGGAGGAAAGGAAAATGCTGCGCGCCATGGTCGTGGCCGGCGCACTGGGTTTCGTCTGTATCCTCGCCTTCAGCCTGGTCGGCGTGCATGCCCGGATGGAAGGACTGCCTTCCGGGGACAACATGCCGGGAGCCGTGGCGCTCACTTTCGGTGTAATTCCCTACCTGCTGATGACGATAGTCATGATCATGGCTGCCGGCTCCACGCTCGACTCGACATTCTCGTCTGTCGCGAAATCAGTCGGACGCGAGATACCGCTGATTGCCGGGCGGCGCCCCGGTATGCGTTCGATAACGATAGGCATGTGGACCATGGTGGCGATGGCGCTCCTGGGCAACATCCCGATGATCGCCGGCACGGACATACTGAAGGCGACCACCATCAGCGGCACCATGGTGATGGGATTGGCGCCGATATTCCTCCTGGCCGCCTTTGTCAGGCACTCGCCATGGAGCTTTCACCTTGCGTTCTGGCCGGGAGTCATCCTGGGCGTGCTCCTTGCGTTCAACGCCATACCTCCTTCATGGGCAATCGGGGGCGGCAAATACGGCGTGCTGCTCGGCACCAATCTTTACGGACTTGCAATCTGCTTTGCGGGTTTCTTGCTGCCACTGCTCTGGCAGCGATGGCGCACAAGGAGTGGACGTGCGCGGTGAAACTACGCCAACCGAGTACGACAGTGCGTGCGGGCCGACGGGGCGCGGGTGCCCGAACCGGGGTAACACCGTGATGCGAGGCGTAATATTGATGATGACAAGCGCTCTAATTGCCGTAATCGCAGGCCTCGTGCTGACCACCGGATCCGCACGCGCTCAGTTCGACCACCAGCACGCGGCATGGACTGCATTGTTGACAAAACATGTCGCGCTCATCGATGGCGGCAAGGCGTCGCTTGTCCGGTATGCAGGTTTCGTCAAGGACCGGCCCGCACTAAACGCCTATCTCAAAATCCTCTCTGGTGTTTCAGATCGGGAGTTCAATCGCTGGAGCAAGGATCAGCAGCTCGCCTTCCTGATCAATGCCTATAACGCGCACATGATCGAGCTGGTCTTAACGCGGTATCCCGCCATCGATTCAGTTTGGGATTTCGGAAGGATATTCAACAACCCGTTCCGGAAAAAGTTTTTTTCCCTTTTTGGACGGGAGTTCTCGCTTGATATGCTCGAGCATGACACCATCCGCGCCAGAGGCGTTTACGACGATCCCCGCATCCACATGGCAGTAAATTGCGCCTCGATCGGATGCCCGATGGTGAGAGAAGAAGCCTATATTGCGGAGCGTCTCGACCGGCAACTCGAAGATCAGGTTATTCGCTTTCTCTCTGACCGCACCCGAAATCGCCACAATGATCGCATCAACGCACTGGAAGTCTCCGAGATTTTCAAATGGTACGGCGAGGATTTCAGCAGCGGCCTGCAGGGCATTAACTCGCGCGAACAGTTCCTTGGCAAGTACGCAGAGCGGCTCGCGGAGGCTGCCGAGCACAAAAAGGCGATACGTGAGCAGAAAGTGCCGCTCCGCTTTTTGGAATATGACTGGACGCTGAATGATTACGCAAGGAGACAGGGCCGGACCGGTAGCAGTTGATCCGCATGTGCGTTGCCACTTCCGCCGGAAGCAATCCCGATACGGCAGCCCGGATAGTGGCAGGCGGTCTTACGAGGTTTTGGGCCAGCAAGTAAGCGGATCTCATTCGTCGACTCGAGTTGCCGCTCAACTGACGGCTGGCTTCGGGGCAAATGCGGCGCGGCGTCGAAGCGTAGCTGATGCTTGCAAACTTCGGAATAAATGGGTATTTATGCATTACACCCCTGCGAAAACAGGAATAAATGCATGGACAAGCTGCGCGCGATGGCTACCTTTGTGGCGATCGCCGACCGCGGAACCCTCACTGCGGCCGCCGAGGCGCTCGACAGCTCGCTGCCCGCAGTGGTGCGCCTGCTCGCCGCGCTGGAAAAAGAGCTTGGCGTGCGGCTTCTCAATCGCACCACTCGCCGTGTCGCACTCACCGAAGAAGGACGCGATTACCTCGAACGCTGTCGCCGGGTCCTCGCCGAAGTCGAGGAAGCCGAGGCCGCACTTTCGGCGCATCAGCGCCAAGCGAGCGGCCGGCTCGCCATCACGGCACCGGTGCTGTTCGGGCGCCTGCATGTCGCGCCTCTCGTCACCGAGTTTCTGACGCGCCACAGGCGCGTGAAAGCAGAGCTGCTGCTGCTCGATCGCATCGTCGATCTCCTCGACGAGGGCCTCGATCTCGCGGTGCGCATCGGGGAACTCGCCGACTCATCGCTCGTAGCGGTTAATTGCGGCCAGACCCGACGCGTAGTGTGTGCGAGCCCGAAGTATCTCCAGCAGTCGGGCATCCCTGAGACGCCAGCGGACCTGCATCAACACCGCTGTATCGGCTTCACCGGCCTCTCGCGCAGAGGGGAGTGGGACTTCCGCGGACCCGGTCGTTCGCTCCGTGTCCTCGTGGACGGACCGCTGGTTACGAACCAGGGCGACAGCGCGATTGACGCATGCCTGCGCGGACTGGGCTGCGGAATCTTCTTGTACTATCAGGTGCGCGAGGCGCTCGCTGCCGGCGAACTGCGGCTGCTGCTCGAGGCGTATGAACCAGCGCCGTTGCCTGTAAGTGTTGTCTACCCGCATGCAAAGCTGCTGCCCCTGCGAGTGCGGGTCTTTCTGGACTGGTTTGCGCCGCAGCTCAGGCTACGCCTCGCGCCATAGCGTGGGAAAGGAGGACGGAAGGAATCACGAAACCCGAAGAAAGCCCGCGATTCCCATCGCAGGCTGCCTCGGATATGGAGTGGGCCTTGTTGGACTCGAACCAACGACCAAGGGATTCAGGTTTGTGCGGGTTTCCCCGCTCCCCGGACTATCTCATCGCCTTCGGTGTGAGCCGATAAGGCGTCGGGCGCTCTAGGCGGTAATTAAGAGGGCTATACCTCTCCGCTAGTCTCTGCACCTTCCGGAAATGCGTTCCCGGCTTGGCTCAGGGTTACCGTATCTTGCCGACTTAGGCTTCCCTGAATTCACCCGATTTTCGACTGCCATTTCTGACAGAAGTCACCAAAAAGATGAGTCCCCTGCTCTAACCAACTGAGCTAAAGGCCCCGGTGCGAATTATGGCCCATCTCGTGAATTGAATACAGAGTGTCCCCGGGGTCCTCCCAGCTGAACGCTCACTTTTTCGGTCACGTTGCGCATCGTTTCGCGCCTGAGTGGCGCTTTCTTGATTTACGTCAACCTTAGGCACCACCTGACTCGGACAATAGGCGCTGCCAAATCAAAACGGAGCCGCAATCGATGTTCCAGGTGCGCATACACGGGCGCGGCGGACAGGGCGTGGTGTCGGGCGCGGAGATGCTCTCCATTGCCGCTTTCCTCGAGGGCCGCCATGCGCAAGCCTTCCCGAGTTTCGGCTCGGAGCGCATGGGTGCGCCGGTCGTAGCGTTCTGCCGCATCGACGACGAGCCGATTCAATTGCGCGAGCCCGTAATCGAGCCGGACGCGCTGATCATCCAGGATCCCACGCTGCTGCATCAGGTGGATCTCTTCAAGGGACTGCACGCCGAAGGCTATATCCTGATCAACTCCACGCGCAGCTTCGATGCCCTGGGATTGGGCGAATTCGCGCGCAGGTTCCGGCATTTTCGCCTCTCTACAGTCCCGGCGACGGAACTTGCGCTGAAAGTCGTGGGGCGGCCGCTGCCCAACGCCGCATTGCTGGGCGGGTTTGCCGCCATGACCGGCGAGATCGCACTCGCCTCGGTATCCGCTGCGATACGCGAACGCTTTCCGAAAAATATCGCTGAAGCCAACGTTGCAGCGGCGGCAGCAGCGTACAGCCTCCTCGCGACGCAGAAGGAAGCGCCCGATGCTTAAGCAGACGGAAGGCTCGCGGGCAGTGGCCGAGGCGATTGCCCTGTGCCGGCCTGAAGTCATCTGCGCCTATCCGATCACGCCGCAGACCCATATCGTCGAAGCGCTGGGTGAAATGGTGAAGAGCGGCGAACTTGCGATGTCCGATTTCATCAATGTCGAATCGGAATTCGCGGCGCTGTCGGTGGCAATCGGCGCGTCGGCGGCGGGCGCGCGGAGCTACACCGCGACCAGCAGCCAGGGCCTGCTGTTCATGGCGGAGGCGGTTTACAACGCCGCCGGCCTGGGACTGCCGATCGTGATGACCATCGGCAACCGCGCGATCGGCGCACCGATCAATATCTGGAACGATCACTCCGACAGCATGTCGATGCGCGACTCCGGCTGGATCCAGCTACACGCCGAAAGCAACCAGGAAGCGCTCGATCTGCACATCCAGGCCTTCCGGCTCGCCGAGGAGCTGTCGTGCCCGGTGATGGTGTGCCTGGACGGCTTCATATTGACGCACGCCTACGAACGCGTCGACATTCCAGCGCAATCAGCGGTGGATCGCTACCTGCCTCCGTTCGAGCCCCGCCAGGTGCTCGATCCCGCCGAGCCGGTATCCATCGGCGCCATGGTGGGCCCGGAAGCGTTCACCGAAGTGCGTTACCTCGCGCACCACAAGCAGATGCGCGCGCTCGAGCGCATTCCCCGGCTCGCGACTGAATTCAAAGCGCAGTTCGGACGCGATTCCGGCGGCTTGCTGCGCGCCTACCGCACCCGGGACGCGGACACGATCATCGTCGCGCTGGGCTCGGTGAACGGCACCATCAAGGAAGTGGTGAAGGAAATGCGCGCACAAGGCGTGAGAATCGGCTCGGTCTCCGTTTGCGCCTTCCGGCCGTTCCCGCTGGCCGCGCTGCGTGCCGAGCTGGAGCATGCGAAACGTGTCGTGGTGCTGGAGAAATGCCTCGCGGTCGGCCTGGGCGGAATACTGTCCGATGGCGTTCGCAAATCGCTTTCGGGTATCGCGCTGAAAGGCTATACCGTCATCGCCGGGCTCGGCGGCCGCGCCATTACGCGGGCGTCCTTGCGCGAGCTGTTCCAGAATGCGCTGCGCGACGCGCTCGAGCCGGTGACCTTTCTCGATCTGAACATCGACGTTGTGAACCGTGAACTCGAGCGTGAGAGTCAGTCGAGGCGCACCGGGCCCACCGCTGAGAACATCCTGCGACAGCTCGGGACCGTGGCCTCGCGCATTGCCTGAGTCGATCGTCATGGACATGCAGCCCATCAAGTTCTATCAGACCGGGACGTTCACGGTAGGCAATCGCCTGCTCGAGGAAACGCAGCGCACGGTGCAGGCCAACATGCGCCGGACCAACTCGCTCAACTCCGGGCACCGGGCATGCCAGGGCTGCGGCGAAGCGTTGGGGGCGCGCTACGCGATCGACGCCGCGATGCGCGCGGCAAATAACCAGGTGATCGCGGTGAACGCGACGGGATGCCTGGAAGTATTCTCGACGCCGTATCCGGAGACATCCTGGCAGATTCCCTGGATGCACTCATTGTTCGGCAATGCAGCGGCCGTCGCCTCGGGCGTTGCCGCTGCGCTGCGCATCAAGGGGCGGACCGAGGTGCGGGTCGTGGCGCAGGGCGGTGACGGCGGCACCACCGATATCGGCTTCGGCTGCCTTTCCGGCATGTTCGAGCGCAACGACGACGTGCTCTACATCTGCTACGACAACGAAGCCTACATGAATACCGGGATACAGCGCTCCAGCGCAACGCCGCCGGCCGCGCGCACCGCCACGACTGCCAGCGTGGGCGAGGCGCCGGGCAACGTGTTCGGCACCGGCAAGAACGTGCCGCTCATCGCGATGGCGCACGAGATCCCGTACGTCGGCACCGCCAGCGTGGCCAACCTGCGCGACCTCGAATACAAAGTGACGCGCGCGATGGGCATACATGGCGCGCGCTACATCCACATCCATGTGCCTTGCCCGCTGGGGTGGGGATCGCAGCCCGCTGACACCATTCGCCTCGCGCGCCTTGCCGTGGAATCGGGTCTCTATCCGCTGATCGAGGCCGAGTACGGCGAAATCACCGGCCGCACGAAGATCCGGCACAAGGTGCCGGTGGAGGAGTATCTCAAGCTGCAGAAGCGCTTCGCGCATTTGTTCGGCGCGAAGCCGGATGTGGACCGCATCGCGCGCATTCAGGCGATGGCGGACCGCAACATAGAGAAACTCTGCCTGATGAATTGAGCATGGAAAAACCTTTTGCCATCACGCTTGACGCCGGGTCGAGCCTCGCGAACCGCACCGGCTCCTGGCGCACCGAACGACCGGTATACGTGGATCGCCTGCCGCCGTGCAATGACGCCTGCCCCGCCGGCGAGGACATCCAGGGCTGGCTCTATCACGCCGAATCGGGGGACTATCGTCGCGCGTGGCAGGAACTCGTCCTGAACAACCCCTTCCCTGCGATCATGGGACGCGTCTGTTACCACCCCTGCGAGACAGCCTGCAATCGCGCCCGGCTCGATGAGGCGGTGAACATTCACGCGGTGGAACGGTTTCTCGGCGACCTCGCAATCCGCGCAGGCTGGAAGCTTGCGGCCCCGGCACCGGCGGTCGCGAAGCGCGTGCTTATCGTCGGCGCCGGCCCCTCGGGCCTGTCTGCGGCGTATCACCTGCGGCGGCTCGGCCACGAGGTGACGATACTCGAAGCGGGATCGATGACGGGCGGCATGATGCGCTTCGGCATCCCCAAGTACCGTCTGCCGCGGGACGTGCTCGATGCGGAAGTGAAACGGATCGAGGACATGGGCGTCTCCATCCGACTCGATGCGAAAGTCGACGACATCTTGAAGACCATGAAGGAGGGCCGCTTCGACGCGGCGTTCCTGGCCGTCGGTGCGCACCTCGCTCGTCGCGCCTATATTCCGGCCGGCGATGCGGCGCGCATACTCGATGCGTTGACCGTCCTGCGCGGCATGGAAACCCGCGAAAAACCGCAGCTCGGGCGGCGCGTGGTGGTGTACGGGGGCGGCAACACGGCGCTCGATGTGGCGCGCACCGCGAAGCGACTCGGCGCGACCGAGGCGCTGGTCGTCTATCGCCGCACGCGTGAAAAGATGCCGGCGCACGATTTCGAGGTGCAGGAGGCGCTGGAGGAAGGCATCAGGTTCAAATGGCTCTCCACCATCAAGGAGGCCGGCGACACGAGCTACACCGTGGAAAAGATGGCGCTCGACGCCACCGGATTCCCGCAGCCCACCGGGGAATTCGAGACCATCGAGGCCGATTCCCTGGTGCTTGCGCTAGGGCAGGATGTCGATCTCTCGCTCCTCGACCGCGTGCCCGGGCTCAACATCAGGGATGGTGTGGTGCAGGTGGATCGCAACATGATGACCGGCTACCCCGGCATCTTTGCGGGCGGCGACATGGTGCCCGCCGAACGCACCGTCACGGTTGCGATAGGTCATGGCAAGAAAGCGGCACGCAACATCGATGCATGGCTGCGCGGACAGGCTCATGCAGCGCCGGATAAGCACGAGCTCGCGGCGTTCGAAAACCTCAACACCTGGTATTACACCGACGCGCCAAAGCGCCTCCAGCCGGAGTTGAATATCATCCGGCGCCAGTCGACATTCGACGAAGTTCTCGGCGGGCTCACGCAGGACAACGCGCTGTTCGAGGCGCGGCGCTGTCTTTCGTGCGGCAACTGCTTCGAGTGCGACAACTGCTACGGCGTCTGTCCCGACAATGCTGTCGTGAAACTCGGCTCCGGCCGGCGCTTCGAGTTCAACTACGACTACTGCAAGGGATGCGGCATGTGCGCGGCGGAGTGCCCGTGCGGCGCCATCAAGATGGGGCCGGAGACGATCTAGCGCGCCCGATCAGCTTTCGGTATCGAGGAAACTGCGCAGCCGCTCCGAGCGCGACGGATGGCGCAGTTTGCGCAGGGCCTTCGCTTCAATCTGGCGGATGCGCTCGCGCGTGACATCGAACTGCTTGCCGACTTCCTCGAGCGTGTGGTCGGTGTTCATCTCGATGCCGAAACGCATGCGCAGCACCTTCGCCTCGCGCGGCGTGAGCGTGTCCAGCACGTCCTTGGTAACGCCGCGCAGGCTCGCGTAGACCGCCGCATCGTTGGGCGCCATCGTGGACTGGTCCTCGATGAAATCGCCGAGATGCGAATCGTCGTCGTCGCCGATCGGCGTTTCCATCGAGATCGGCTCTTTCGAGATCTTGAGGATCTTGCGGATCTTCTCCTCCGGCATCTCCATCTTTTCCGCGAGCAGCGCGGGATCCGGCTCCTGCCCCGTCTCCTGAAGGATCTGGCGCGAGATGCGGTTCATCTTGTTGATCGTCTCGATCATGTGCACCGGGATGCGGATGGTGCGCGCCTGGTCCGCGATCGAGCGCGTGATCGCCTGCCGGATCCACCAGGTGGCGTAGGTCGAGAACTTGTAGCCGCGGCGGTACTCGAACTTGTCCACCGCCTTCATCAGGCCGATGTTGCCCTCCTGGATCAGGTCGAGGAACTGCAGGCCGCGGTTGGTGTACTTCTTCGCGATCGAGATCACCAGGCGCAGGTTCGCTTCCGTCATCTCGCGCTTGGCGCGGCGCGCCTTCGCTTCGCCGGTCGACATCTGCTTGTTGATTTCCTTGAGGTCGCGGATCGGGATGCCGATCTTCTGCTGCCCCCCCTGGACGTTGCCGAGCAGCTCCAGGATCGCCGGCTCCAGCCGCACCAGCGCCTCGCTCCAGGGGTTGGCGGCATTGATCTCCGTGGTGAGCCAGCGCTTGGAGCCCTCGGTGCCGGCGAACAGCTTGATGAAGTGCTGGCGCGGCATCTGCGCCTTGTACACGCAGATGTCGTGAATCTCGCGCTCGTGGGAGCGGATCTTGTCCACCAGGCTGCGCACGCTGTCGCACAGGCGTTCCACCGTGCGCGCGGTGAAGCGGATCGTCATCAGCTCGTTGCCGACGTGGTCGCGCACCCTCAGGTAATCCTTGTCCTTCGAGCCCTTGGCCTCGAGCACGCGCTTCATCTTGTCGTAGAGCCGGCGGATGCGCACGAATTTCTCCATCGCCGCAGTCCGCAGCTGCAGCAGGCTTGCCGTTTGCGCCGCGCTTTCCTCCTCCTCGGTCATCTCCTCTTCGATCGCCTCCTCCTCGTCCTCGGAGGCTTCGGCCTTCTTCGGATCGAAGCCGTCCCGGGAGTCGGCGTCGACGAGGCCGTCCACGACCTCGTCGATGCGCAGCTCGTCCTTCTCGACTTTCTCGGCGAGATCGAGAATTTCCTGGATCGTGGTCGGGCAGGCGGAGATCGCCTGGATCATGTGCCGCAGGCCCTCCTCGATGCGCTTGGCGATCTCGATCTCGCCCTCGCGCGTCAGTAGCTCGACCGAACCCATCTCGCGCATGTACATGCGTACCGGGTCGGTGGTGCGCCCGAACTCCGAATCCACGGTGGACAGCGCCGCGTCGGCTTCCTCGACCGCGCCCTCGTCGGCGACCGGCGGGGTCGCGTCCGACATCAGCAGCGTCTCGGCATCCGGCGCCTCGTCGTAGACCTGGATGCCCATGTCGTTGATCATGCCGATGATGTTCTCGATCAACTCGGCATCGAGCATGTCGTCCGGCAGGTGGTCGTTGATCTCGGCGTACGTGAGGTAGCTGCGCTCCTTGCCGAGCACGATCAGGTTCTTCAGCCGCGTGCGGCGCGCCTCCGCGTCGGCGGGCGACAATTCCTTGCGCTCGAACTCCTTCACCAGCGCGCGCTCCTTGGCGGTGAGGCCGCGGGTGGAGCGCTTGCCGTCGGCCTTGGCCTTGAGCTGCGCGCGCGTGATGCGCTCCTGCAGCAGCGCCTTCTTGAGCGCCGCCTTGTCCATCTTCTGGGGGACCTTGACCGGCGCGGCGGCCCCCTTCGGCAACGGCTTGGCGGGCGCGCGGGCTTCCTTCGGGAGCGGCTTCGCCTTCAGCGGCGCTTTGGCCTGCGGCTTGTGCCTGGCCACCGCCTTGGCGACCGCGCGCCGCGGCGCGGCGGCCTTCTTGTGCGCCGCGCTCTTTGCCTTGGACCTGGATTTGCTTGGTTTGGCCATCTCTCGCTGTCCGCCTGAAGTTGCGTCAAAAAAAGCCGCGAATTATACCTTGTTCGACCCCGGGTACCT
>JBQTJV010000013.1:0-45384 GCA_052386775.1 Betaproteobacteria bacterium | reverse complement strand
ACGGGATTGATGATCGCCAATGCCCTCGCGATCGCGTGCCGGGACATCGAATCGGGCAGTGATCCGGCGCGGGCGGAATTGCGGCGGCTGTTCGACCTCTTTGGCGAACCATCCCGCGAATGGCATGGGGATCAGCTTCGTTCCACGCTTGCGGAATGCAATCGCCGTCTCGCGCGCGAGATCCGATCCGGCCGCTACGATCGCGACAACGCTGCGCTGCTGGAACACCTGCATCAGACCACCGACGAAAAACTCGCCATATCGAACCCCAGGGCGCTGGACAGCGAATGAGCGCGGCGGTTTCCTACGAAGCGCTGACGCCGACGCAGTTCCTGCTGCGATCGGGCCAGGTGTACGGCGATCGCGTCGCCGTGATCGACGGCGAACGACAGTTCACCTACGCGGAGTTTCTCGATCGCTGCCTACGCCTGAGCGGCGCGCTGCGCAGAATGGGGGTTGCCGACGGCGGCCGCGTGGCCGTGCTGGCGCCCAATACCCATGTGCTGCTGGAAGCGCATTACGGCGTGCCGTTCGCCGGCGCCGTTCTGGTGGCGCTGAACGTGCGGCTCACCGCGGGCGATCTCGCCTTCATCGTGTCGCACAGCGGCGCGCAAGTGCTGATCTACGATCACGAGCACGAGGCCACCGCGAAGGCCGTCGCCGCCGAAGCGGGTGCCGGGCTGCGCCTGGTGCGCGCCGGACGGGTCGACGACCAGTACGAGCATCTGCTCAGCAGCGCGGATCCTTACCATCACGCCGTAGCCGACGAGCGCGGCATGATTTCGATCAACTACACCAGCGGCACCACGGGGAGGCCCAAGGGTGTCATGTATCACCATCGTGGCGCCTATCTGCAGGCGCTGGCGATGGCATTCGAAACGCGCCTCGACTGCGACAGCACCTACCTGTGGACGCTGCCGATGTTTCATTGCAACGGCTGGTGCTTCACGTGGGCCGTCACCGCCGCAGGCGCGACGCACCTGTGCCTGCGCCGCGTGGAGGCGGGTTCGATCTGGAATCATCTGCGCGATTCGCACGTCACGCACTTCTGCGGCGCGCCGACGGTGCTGGTGATGCTTGCCTGGCACGCGGGCGCCGCGCCGCTGGCGCGGCCGGTACGTGCGGCGACAGGGGGCGCACCGCCGACGCCGGCGATTCTGGAACGGCTGGCCGATCTCGGCATGGATGTCACGCACCTTTACGGGCTGACCGAAACCTTCGGTCCGGTAGCAGTGTGCGCCTGGCGCGGCGAGTGGCGTACGCTGCCGCTCGCGGATCAGGCGCGCATCAAGGCCCGGCAGGGGGTGGGCAATGTAATCTCGCAGCAGTTGCGCGTGGTGGATGCGCGCGGCGATGACGTGCCGGCAGACGGGGCTGCGCTCGGGGAGATCGCGTTGCGCGGAAACAACGTGATGCTGGGCTATTACCACGACGAGATCGCGACGCGTAAAGCGATACCCGACGGCTGGTTTCGCACCGGAGACCTCGGCGTCATGCACGCGGACGGTTATGTCGAAATCAAGGATCGCGCCAAGGACATCATCATTTCTGGCGGCGAAAATATCGCCTCCATCGAAGTCGAGCGGGCGCTGTGCAGCCATCCGGCCGTGATGGAGGCCGCGGTCGTGGCCGCGCCTGACCCGAAGTGGGGGGAAATTCCGGTGGCGTTCGTCGCCATGAAAGCGGGCGCAGCCGCCACCGAGGCGGAGCTGATCGCCCACGCGCGCCAGCATCTCGCGCATTTCAAGGCGCCGAAGCGTATCGTGTTCGGCGAGCTGCCGAAGAACGCAACCGGCAAAATACAGAAGTTCGTGCTGCGCGAGCGCGCCCGCGAGACCTTAACGCGGACGTAAAACGATTATTGATGGTTCAGTCTAGTGTTCGTCATCCCGGCGCAGGCCGGCCAGAAGGCGCCTGGATTCCGGATCATTGTCCGGAATGACGATAGAGGGAGCTTTTATGGAATTCACGCTGCCTGAAGAGATCGAGCAGTACCGCAGGCGGTACAAGGCGTTCGTCGCCGAACATCTCATCCCGCTCGAGCGCGATCCGAGCACCTACGACCCGCACGAGAATATTCGCCTCGACTTGCTCGAGACGCTGCGGGAAAAGGCCAAGGCAGCCGGCCTGTGGGCACCGCAAATGCCGAAGGAACGCGGCGGGCTGGGCTTCAACATCGTCGCCATGGCTGCCTGCTACGAAGAGATGAACCATTCGCTCTTCGGGCCGGTCACCTTCAACTGCGCGGCGCCCGACGACGGCAACATGATCGTGCTCAACAGGATTGGCACCGAGCGGCAGAAAGCGCGCTGGCTGCAGCCCATCATCGACGGCAAGGTGCGCTCGGCGATCGTGATGACCGAACCTGCGCCCGGCGCGGGCTCGGATCCGGCGATGATGCGCACCACCGCCACGAGAAAAGGCGACAAGTGGGTGATCCACGGCCGCAAATGGTTCATCACCGGCGCCGGCGTCGCGCGGCATTTCATTCTCATCGCCAGGACTTCGGACGACCCACGCAAGGGCCTCACCGCGTTCCTCTACGATCGCGACCAGCCGGGCTGGCGCATCGTGCGGCGCATTCCGATCATGGGCCCGGAGGAGCATGGCGGGCACTGCGAGCTGGAATTCGACGGTCTCGAGATTCCCGACGAGAACCGCTTGATGAACGTGGGCGACGGGCTCAAGGTGACCCAAATCAGGTTGGGCACAGCGCGGCTGACGCACTGCATGCGCTGGCTGGGGCTGGCGCGGCGCGCCATGGAAATCGCCGCGGACTACGTCTCGCAGCGTGAAACGCACGGGGAGAAACTATCGGCGCGAGAAAGCGTCCAGTGGCAGTTGGGCGAGGCGGCCATGCAGATCGAGATCGGCCGGCTGCTGGTCATGCGCGCGGCCACCAAGCTCGACCGCGGCGACTTCGCGCGCAAGGAAATCTCCATGGCGAAAGTCGCGGTCGCCGACGTGCTGCACCAGGCGGTCGACACCGCCATCCAGTTGAACGGCGCGCGCGGCTATTCCAAAGATACGGTGCTGGAATGGATCTACCGATACGCGCGGCAGGCGCGCCTGGTGGACGGCGCCTCCGAAGTGCACCGCATGGTGCTCGCGCGCTTCTACATGGAGGAACGCGGCGACTTCTGGTCTTGGGATTGACTACACCGCCATCAGGTCGAGGAATTCGTTGACCGGGGTCGCTTCCAGCCGCCGTTGATCGAGGCACACCGCCATGATGCGGTCGCGCTGCTTGGGCGCGAACACGCGGGCGACGTTTTTCTCGAATTTCGCCATGACCGCCGGGATGCCTTCCTGGCGCCGCCGGCGGTGCCCCAGCGGATACTCCACCACCGAGAGCGGCGCCTTGGAGCCGTCCCTGAAACAGACCTGGATCGAGTTGGCATTCGAGCGCTTGGCCGGGTCGTGATAGTCCTTCTCGAACTGCGCCGACTCGGAAAGCTTCATCTTCTCGCGCAGCCGGTCGATGCGCGGGTCGGCGGCGATGTGGTCCTCGTAGTGCTCCGCGGTCATCGTCCCGAAGATCATGCCGACTGCGATCATGTACTGCATGCAATGGTCGCGGTCGGCCGGGTTGTGGAGCGGCCCGCTCTTGTCGAGGATGGTCATCGAGGAATTGTGGCATTTCACATCGATGCGCTTGATGTCGTCGAGCCTGTCCTTGACGGCCGGGTGGAGCTTGATCGCCGCCTCGACGGCACTCTGGCCGTGGAACGCCGTGGGATAGGGAATCTTGAACAGCGTATTCTCCATCACGTAACTGTCGAAGGGCCGCTGGAACGCGAACGGCTTGCCCTTGAACAGCACGTCATAGAAGCCCCAGCGCTTGGCGCTGAGCGCGGCCGGATAGCCCATCTCGCCCTTCACCGCCATCAACGCCAGCCGCACACCACGGCTCGCCGCATCGCCGGCGGCCCACGACTTGCGCGAGCCGGTGTTCGGCTTGCGGCGAAACGCCGCCAGCGCGTGCCCGTCGAGCCAGGCGTTCGACACGGCGTTGATGATCTCTTCATGCGTCGCACCCAACATGCGTGCCGCGACGGCGGTCACCGCGATCTTGACCAAAATGGTGTGATCCAGGCCGACGCCGCCGAAACTGTTTTTGATGGCAAGCCCGCCCATCACTTCGTAAGCCTTGATCCCTGCTTCCAGCACGTCACGTACCCGCAGCGGCTCCTTGCCCTGCGCCACGCGGGTGCGCGACAGCCAGTCGGCTACCGGAACGATGCCGCCGTAAGTATCGGAGGGATGGATCACGGTCTCGCCGTAGAAGGCGTCGTTGAAGTCGAGCCAGCGAAAGAGCGCGCCCACGTTGAGCGCAGCCCGCTCGGGATCGAGCACGTAACTCGTCCCCGGCACGCGCGCACCATTCGGGACGACGGTGCCCGGCACGACCGGGCCGAGCAGCTTGGTGCAGGCGGGGTACGAGAGCGCCTCAAAGCCGCAACCCAGCGTGTCGATGAGCGTCAGCCGTGCAGTCTCCCACGCGAGCTTGCTCTTGATGGAATAGCCGTTTACGTAATCTGCGATTTGTACCAGCACTTTGTCGGGTAGTGGCCGCACGTTCGATGGGGACGCCATGGGGATTGTTCTTTGAAAAATAGTGTGGAGAAATCTGCGCCGGGCATTATATGCCAGTACAGAAAAGGCGCTCCCGGATGGGAGCGCTGGATTCCGGCTTTCGCCGGAATGACGATGGATCAAGCGAGCTTTCTATTCGACGGTGATATTTCCCGCCTTGATGATCCTGGCGTAGCGCGCGATCTCGCGCTTGAAGTTCGCCTCCAGCTCCGCAGGGGAACTCGCCACCGGATCGAGCGCCTCGCGCGGCATGTACTCCAGGAACTCTTTGGTCTTTAGCGCCTTGGCTATTTCCCCGTTGAGCCGGTCGACGATCGCTTTCGGCGTGCCGGCCGGGAAGAACATGGCGTACCAGTTATCCGACTCGAAATCCTTGTATACCGAATTCATGGTCGGCAGATCAGGGAAAGCCGACGACTTCTTTGCCGTGGTGACAGCGAGCCCCCTTACCCTTCCGCTTTTCATCTGTGTCGATGCAACCGGCCCCGTCGCAAAGAGAAAATCGGTTTCACCGGCCACCAGTGCGGCCATCGACGGGCCGCCGCCCTTGTAAGGCACGTGCGCGACCTTGAGGCCCGCCATCTGGTTCAGCATCTCGATCGAGAGATGGCTGGTGGTGCCCGCGCCATTCGACGCGGCGTTCATTTTTCCGGAGCGCTTGGCAAGCGCGATCAGGTCTTTCACCGATTTCGCCGGCACGCTGGGATGGACAACCAGCACCAGCGGCGTGGACGAAATCCAGCTCACCGGGGCGAGATCCTTGAGCGGGTCGAACTTGATGCGCTTGGCGTAGAGCGTTACGTTGACGGAAAGCGAGGCGGTCGTAAACAGGATCGTGTGGCCGTCGGGAGGCGACTGCACCGCGAGTTCGGCGCCAATGAGGCCGCCGGCGCCGGCCCGATTGTCCACGATGAAGCTTTGTTTAAGGCTCTCGTTGAAAAATTTTCCGAGCAGCCGCGCCTGGATGTCGGTGCCGCCGCCGGCGCCGAACGGCACGATGATCCTGACCGGCTTGGTCGGCCAGTTCTGCGCCGTCGCTGTCCCCGTCATACCTACCGCAAATATTCCCGCCGCAACCGATGCAGCCAGGCCCGATGTCATGATCGCCTCCTCGTGATTGAATGATTTGGATGCCGCCGCCTGTTTGTCATGTGGACACTGGTGTGGCGAATCCGAAGTTTGTGAATCGTAGGGTGGACGTTTATGCCCACCGACCTCGGGAGTCGATGGTGGGCATAAGTGCCCACCCTACTGCCGATACCGACGCAACGTCGGCTCGGTTTCGACACTAGCCCCGGTAAATCGGTTCGGGCTGGCTGAAGAACGAATGCAGAATATGATAGGCCGTGAGGTAGTTGATCTGCTGAAAACTCGCATGCGAAATGCCGGCCATGACGCTGAACTGCTTGTCGGGATTGGGCAGGCGCTTGAAGAACTCAAGCAGATCGTCGAACCCGGCGATGCCGTCGAACTGACCCCGCATGATCAGCGTGGCCGCGTTGATCTGCTCCGGATCGACCACCGGCAATTTCGAACACATGTCGACATAGGTGCCCGTGGGCACCGAATCGTCGAGCTTGAGAATGGCATCGGCGAACGCCTCGATCACCTTCTCTTCCGCACAGCCGGGATGATCGCGGTCGAAAATGCTGTGCACGAACGCGCGGTCGATCGGGCGGCGGTTCATGCTGCGCCATTGCGGCAGCTTTTTGCGGCGCTCCTCGAGCGTCGGGCTGCCTTCGCCGGTCCATACGAAGGCGTCGAGCGCCAGGCGCTGCACCCGTTCCGGGTGGCGCTGGGCAAACTGCGCCGCGCGCAGTGCTCCTGAGGAAATGCCATACACCAGAAATTGCTTCACGCCGCGCGTCTTCATGATGTACTCGGTCGCCGCCGCGACATCATCCGCGCCATTCGCGATGTCGAAATTGATGTTGCGATGCTTGTCGGAGCGGCCGTAGCCCTCCATATCGAAACACCACGTGTCGAAACCCGACTGCGCGAAATAATCCATCGCCGAAGAATGCGGGCGGCCCGGCACCTGGAGATCGAACGTCGGCTGCGAGGCCATCGAAGAGCCGTGGACAAAAAGAACGGTGCCTTTCTTGCCGCCAGGCTGGCCCGCATATTTCTCCCACAGGAAAAGCTTGATATCGCCCTTGCGGGTCCAGTGTTCCTCGGCCTTGACGGCGACGGCCTGCGCCTGATCCATGGGAAACCTCGGGGTGGAAGTGCGTGGTAGGGAGAAAGCGGGGAGTCTAAAATACGAGGTGACCATCGTCAACGAAACTCGACGCCCGGCACAGTCGCGCGCGAGATGCATCGCACGCGTTCCAAGAGAGAGGATCGGCATGGACTTCAGCATCAGCAGCGAGCAGCGCGCCTTTGTCGAAACCGTGCGCAAGGTGTGCCAGAAGGAGTTCGCGCCGCGCGCAATCAAGTACCTCGACGGCACGTGGCCGGCGGAGAACATGCGGCGGCTTGCCGAGCTCGGCGTGCTCGGCATGGCGGTGCCGCAGGAATACGGCGGCTCGGGTCTCGGCATACTGGACACGGTGCTGGTGCTCGAGGAAATCGGCAAGGCGTGTTACGGCTCCGCCATGGCGGCACTGGGCGAACTGGGCGTCCAGACGCGCATCATCGCCACTTACGCCCCGGAAAGCATCAAAAAACGGATTCTGCCTCGTGTCGCGTCCGGCGAAGCGTTTCTCGCCATCTGCATGACCGAGCCCGACGCCGGCACCGACGTGCCCAGCTATCGCACCAACTGTGAAATCAAGGGCGAGCGCGTCGTCCTGAAGGGTGTGAAGACCCTCATCAGCCGCGCGGACATCGCGGAAATGTTCGTGGTGTTTACGCGCGTGAACGGCGTGCCGGGCGCGGCCGGAATCGGCTGCGTCCTCGTTCCGGGCGGCATAAAGGGACTCACCGCCACGGCGAGCTTTCATACGATGGGCGGCGAGTATCTCTCGGAGGTGCTGTTTGACGACGTGGAATTGCCCCTCGACAACCTGGTGATCCGCGACAACGGCATGAAGCGATTGCTTTCGGCCTTCAATACGCAGCGCTGCTTGAATCCCGCGATCTGCCTGGGCCTCGCCGAAGGGGCGCTCGAAGAGGCGGTGCGTTACATGCGCGAGCGCTCCGCGTTCGGCCGCAAGATCGGGGACTTTCAGGGGCTGCGCTGGAAGGTCGCCGACATGTACATCCAGATCGAGGCAGCGCGCGGGTTGCTCTACCGGGCTGCGGTGAGCGGTGACCAGTTTCCCGATCCCACGCTGGCCGCGATGGCCAAGATCTACACCAATGAAATGAGCATTCGCGTAACCTCCGAAGCGATACAGATCCACGGCGGCTACGGATTCACCGATGAGTTCGCTGTGTCGCGATTTTTCCGCGGCACGCGTTACGGCAGCCTCGGGGGCGGCACGACGGAAACGCTGCGCAACATGGTGGGACGCAAGCTCGTCGAGCAGATGGATCTCGCGACCGGTGTGCTGGGATTAGGCGAGTTCTAATCGAACATGAAACAAGTCCGTTCGCGTTGAGGCCGAGCCTGTCCTGAAATAGGGAAACATGAACGGCATTTGATCAAAGGCCAGACCGTTGCCCTTCGATAAGCTCAGGGCGAACGGTTGGACTATCGGAATCGCGTGTACCTACTCGAACACGACGCCAAAACGCTGCTCGCGGAGAGCGGTGTTCCCGTGCCCCGGGGCGTGCTGACGCACAGCGCCGCGGAGCTGCCGCCGCTCCCGCCCGGACCCTGGGTGGTAAAGGCGCAAGTTCCCGCCGGCGGACGGGGTAAAGCGGGCGGTATTCGCAGTGCATCGAGTCTGGATGGGGTGCGCGGCGCACTATCCCGCATCACGGATCTACAGATCGGCGGGCGGGCGGTGCGCGAGTGCCGCATCGAGCAGGCGATCAGCGGCGCTGAGGAGGCGTATTTCGGCATCATGCTGGACCCGCAGAACGCCGGCGTGCGCGTGCTGCTCGCGCCACGCGGCGGCATGGACATCGAGGCCATGGCCGCCGAGCCGGGCCTGTTGCGGGCCGCGCTCTGCGTTTCGGACGAGGCCTCCCTCGCCAATCAGGTGCAGGCGCTCGCGCGGGACCTCCCGCCACCGATCGGCGCAGCCTTGCAAACCGCGGGCAGCGTGCTGACCGGGGCGTTTTTCCGATACGAATGTTCGCTGCTGGAGATCAATCCGCTGTTTGTCATGGCGGACGGCACCTGGATCGCCGGCGACGCGAAAATGATCACCGACGACGACGCCCTCCCGCGGCAGAAGCGGGTGTCCGCATTGCTCGAGCACCGCGTCCATGCCTATCCCGAGGCGCATCTCAAGCTGCATTACGGCTGCGACTACGTCGTGGTCGATCCGGAAGGAGAAATCGGTCTGCTCACGACCGGCGCCGGACTTTCCATGATGCTGATCGACGAGTTGCGCCAGGCAGGCCTGCGGCCATACAACTTTCTGGACGTGCGCACCGGGGGATTGCGCGGCGACCCGGCGCGGCTGGTGCACGTGCTCTCGTGGATCGCGCAGGGCAGGAACGTGAAGGTCGTCCTGGTGAATATCTTCGCCGGCATCACCGATCTCGGCGAATTTTCGCGCCTGCTGCTGGCCGCGTTGCGCGCCGTGCCGCAGCTCAAAGCACCGCTGGTAGCGCGCCTTGTGGGCAACGGCATCGACGCGGCCCGCCCGCTGTTGGCAGAGGCGAAGATACCGGTCGTAACGGAGCTCGACGTCGCCCTCGCCAAGGTCCGCACGCACCTGCGCGAGGTTGCAAAATGAGTGCCCTGGCAGCGGATCGCCGCACGTCGGTGCTCGTGCAAGGCATCACCGGGCGCACCGGACGCCAGCACACGCGCCTGATGCGGCAGTACGGGACCCGTATCGTGGCCGGGGTGTCGCCGGCTTCCGAAACCAGGGAGGTCGACGGGGTTCCGGTTTTTTCCACGTGCGCGGACGCCGTTTCCGCGACCGGCGCCACGGCAAGTGTCGTTTTTGTCGGGGCGATGCAGCTTCTGGGCGCGATACGCGACGCGGTGCAGTCAGGCATCAAGCTCATCGTGACGCCGACCGAAGGCATGCCGGTGCACGATGCGCTCGCCGCCCTGCGGCTGACGCGCGCTTCGGGCGTCTGCTGGGTGGGCGCCTCGACGCCTGGCATGGCCGTGCCCGGCGAAGCGAAGCTGGGATTCCTCCCGGACAGTTCACTCATGCCCGGCCCACTGGGCATCGCGTCGAAGAGCGGTACGCTGTCGTACGAGGCGGGCTACCGCCTGGTGCAGGCGGGCATCGGACAATCAGTCTGGGTCGGTGTCGGGGGCGATCCGGTGAAAGGAACCCGCTTCGCCGAACTGGTGCCGTTCTACGCAGCCCATGCCGCCACGCAGGCGGTGCTCATCATCGGTGAAATCGGCGGCAACGAAGAGGAAGAGTTCGCGCGCGCCCTTGTGGAACAACGCTTCGGCAAGCCCGTGTTCGCGCTGATCGCGGGACGAAGCTCGCCGCACGGGGTCACGATGGGACACGCCGGTGCGCTGGTGCACGGCAGCCACGGCAGCTACGCAGCCAAGAAAGCCGCACTCGAAGCAGCGGGGGTGACGGTGTTCGCCGCGCTCGACGAAATGGTCGCCGGTCTGCGCGCCTGGCACGCCGCGCTGAATTAGTACACTGGTTTCGGCCGCAGGTATTTTTCACGGTCGAGTGATTTGACCGTGTAGTTCTGGATGCGGTTACCCTTCAGCACGTCGACTACGATTTCCACGCCTGCCTCGCCGCTCTGCCAGAGCTTGGTATAGAAGTCGGCCTGCCCCTTGATCTCCTGGCCACGGATGCCGACGATGATGTCTCCGGCTTTCAGGCCGGCATCGTCTGCCGGACCTTCGGGCGAAACCCGCGTGACGATCAGATTGCCCTGCACTTCCTGCGTGTTGATGCCGATCCAGGGACGGGCCTTGGCGGTGGACCTGCCGTTGGCGATGAAATCGCCGAGCACCGGTTTCAACACGTCGATCGGCACGAACATGTTGCCCGGAACATTGGTCCGCTTGCCCATCGCGTCTCCCACCACCAGCGAGCCGATGCCCAGGAGCTTGCCCTGGCGGCTTAACAGCGCTGCGCCCTGCCAGTTCACCGTTGCCGGGGCCGTGTAGATCGCTTCGTCGAGGATATATTCCCAGTACCCCACGAACGGACGCTTCGACACGATGTACGCGGGCGCCACCCCATCGAAACCCACGATCAGGACGAGTTCGCGTTCCGCCGCGGCCGCTGATTCGCCGAAGTCCACCGGTTTGATCGGCAAAGGCGTGAGCGCCCTCACCAGACCCAGCCCGGTCGCATAGTCATTGGCGATGACCGTGGCCGGGAAAACCTTGCCATCGGTCGTTAACAGTTCCACCTTCTCGGCCTCGGTGATGAGATAGCCGATCGTCATCACCAGCCCCTTCGCGTCGATGACGACGCCCGTGCCCTCGCGCTGCTGACCGAGCGTGGTCGAACTGCGCGCGTTGGCAACGGCGGTGCTGCGCACCTTTACGACCGAAAGCGCATCCACGGTGACCTCGGGGCGCTGGCCGCCGGGCGGGGCCGCTTCCGCAGCCTGTAACGGCGTAGCGATCTGCGCGAGTAAAGCGAACGCCATCGCCGCCAGTGAACTTAACGCGCGACGACACCGCGCAGGGACGTGTGCTTCTCGGTGCTGCGGCATGATCTGTCCTTTCGACAAGCGCCGGACGCGCGGTACTGGGTGCTCTGCACGTCCCGATATCGCTATGCTACGACGTTTCCATACGACCCGCGCAACACGCTTGTCCGTGCTGTCATCGGTGCCGTAACGTTTCGACCGGGGCCGCGCAAGGAAGTTGTCGCGCGGGGCTCCGGTCAAGGATGCGCCTCTGTAATAAGAAAGCTTTGAATTGGCGCTACAATTGAGCGGCGGGCCCGAACCGCGTGCGCTATGCGACCGCACTCTGAGGAGGCAACTTGGATCTGGGATTGAAGGGAAAGGTCGCCGTCGTGACCGGCGGCAGCGAAGGTATCGGTGCGGCTACCGCGCTCCGCCTGGCACTCGAGGGCGCGCGAGTGGCCATCTGCGCCCGGCGCAGCGAACCGCTCGAAAAGGTGGCGGCCGAGATCCGCGCCGCGGGCGGCACGGTGTTCGCCCAGTCGACCGACATGAGCAGGGGCGCCGACGTCGAGCGCTTCATCCGGGCGGTCGCCGATCACTACGGCCGCATCGACATCCTGGTCAACAACGCGGGCTCCTCCATACGCGGCCCTTTCCTGGAGCTGAAGGATGAAACGTGGCAGCAGGATCTTGAACTCAAGGTGTTCGGTGCCATACGCGCGAGCCGGCTGGTCATTCCGTACATGAAAAAGCAGGGCGGCGGGCGCATCGTCAACATCTCCACCGTCGCCGGCAAGCAACCGGGGCCGGCGTCAGGCCCGACCTCGGTCTCCCGCGCGGCCGGCCTGGCGCTCACCAAGGCGCTGTCCAAGGAGTACGCCGCGGACAACATACTCGTCAACGCCGTATGCATCGGCAAGGTCAGATCCGGGCAGCATGAACGCCGTATCGCCCGGGACAAACTCGATCCGGCGGTGTACTACGCCAAAGTCTCCGAGGAAATCCCGATGGGGCGCGTGGGCGAGCCCGGCGAGGTCGCCAACGTGATCGCGTTCCTGGTCTCGGATGCGGCCAGCTATGTCACGGGCAGCAGCATCCATCTCGATGGCGGCATGTCCGGCGTGCTGTAAACACGCCGTCACAAGACCAGCGTTTCCCGCAGCGATGAAGCAGACCTCGTCCCGGCGCAGCCCGGGTCAGATAAAGACTTGTCCTGGATTCCGATTTTCATCGGAATGACGACTGGACGGCACATCTGAATGGCGGGCCACGAGCAAATCATAGCGACCGACTCCGCGTACGCCGCCGCACGGCTCGTCTCGGCGCTTGCACTGACGACGGTCGGCGCCTGCGGCATGTACATCGTGCCGGTGGTGCTGCCTGCCGTGCAGGCGGAGTTCAGTATCGCACGGGCGCAGGCGGCGCTGCCCTACTCGCTGATGATGATCTGCTTCGGTTTCGGCGGCCTCATGATGGGACGCATCGCGGACCGGTTCGGCGTGATGGTACCGCTGCTCATCGGCGCCGCCGGTATCGGGCTGGGCTTCGCGATTGCGAGCATGACAGAAAGCTTCACGGCCTTCATGCTGGCCCACGGCATCTTCATCGGGCTTCTCGGCAGCTCGGCCATGTTCGCACCGCTGATCGCGGACACTTCCCTTTGGTGGGTGCGCCGGCGCGGGATCGCGGTCGCCATCTGCGCGAGCGGCAATTATCTCGGCGGCACGATTTGGCCGCCGGTGATTCAGCACTTCATCGAGCAGGTCGGCTGGCGGCAGACCTATCTTTGGGCCGGGCTCTTCTGCTTCGTTGCGGCCACCGCGCTCGCACTTTGCATGCGGCGTCGCCCCCCTGTTGCGGCGCCTGTGGCGGGCGGCAGCACAGACGCCCGGCATATCTCGCGTCCGTTCGGCCTTTCGAGCGCGCAGGCGCAGACGCTGCTGTGCCTCGCCGCCGTTGCCTGCTGGGTCGCCATGTCGATGCCGCAGGTACACATCGTCGCCTACTGCGCCGACCTGGGCTACGGCGCTGCACGCGGCGCGCAGATGCTTTCGGTGATGATGGCATTCGGCATCGCGAGCCGTCTCATCTCCGGGGCGATCTGCGATCGCATCGGCGGTTTGCGCACGCTCCTCCTCGGTTCGTCACTCCAGGGCGTGGCGCTGCTGCTCTTCCTGCCGTTCGATTCGCTTGCTTCGCTGTACGTGATCGCGGCGCTCTTCGGTCTTTTCCAGGGCGGGATTGTGCCTTCCTACGCAATCATCATTCGCGAGCATTTCCCGGCGCGCGAAACCGGCACTCGCGTAGGCCTCACCGTAATGTGCACGCTCGCCGGCATGGCGCTCGGCGGCTGGATCTCGGGGAAGGTGTTCGACGTGACGGGCTCGTACGGTGCGGCCTTCGTCAATGGCATTGCGTGGAACGCGCTCAACCTTTCGATCGCGTTCTTTCTGCTCTACCGCACGGGCCTTATCGCACGCGGCGGCGGACCACGAGGGATAGCGAAGAGTGGCGCAAAATGAAAGACTGGGAGTGGTGCCGCTGGTCTGACTCGAACAGACGACCTGACGCTTACGAAGCGCCTGCTCTACCGGCTGAGCTACAGCGGCGTGCCCCGGCGGTATTTTAACCCAGCACCCGCGCCTGCCGCATCCCGTTCCGAACGTTTCAATCGATCCAGAACGATCCCGATCTGCGCGCGATCCGCCATTCTCCGGACGAACTGCTGCGGCACATGCCGTAGCGGAACGAAGGGGTGAGCGTCGGCACGCTGAAACGCAGGTCGTAGAACCATGCGCACTGATCGCCATTGCGCGTGGCTGCCGTGTCCAGCGCGGGAAACAGGGCGAATCGCCGGAACGGCTCGAACTCTTCGCGGCTCCATGCTTCGCGCGCGATCGACACATGACCCGGATCGCCGCCGAAACGTGGATGGCGCCGCCATTCCAGCATCGAGGCCGGCCGATACGCGCGGAAGATCTTGTGCAACACGCCCGCGTCCTCAAGCGGAGCCATCGCTTCCTGACGCCACAGATTAACATGCGCTTCGTGGTGAACCTCGCTGCCCGACACGATCACCTTCCAGTTCGACGGCGCGAGCGGCTGGGGGAGCGCGTGGATGCCTGCGCCGTCGATTCGATGCTTCGCGGCGTATTCGCGTCCCACAGCGAGCGCGCCTGAATGAAGATTCGCCAGCAGCGTGATATAGGCCAGCGCTAATGCCAACGCACCGACGGCTGCAGGCCTGCTTTGAGGGCACACGATCACCGTGGCGAGCCCGCCGGCGAGCAGCGCAGTGAGATAAGGGTCGATGACGAACGCAAGCGGTATGGAATAACGCTGTTCAGAAAACGGCGCGAACAGCATCGACCCATAAGCTGTGATGAGATCGCCGGCGATGTGGATCGCAATGCCGAGCACGGCGACGCCGTAGAACGCCCGCCAGGCGTATCGGCCGCGTGATATGCGAGAAAAGAGATGCGCCAGCACCCACGCCCACACCGGCATCAGCACCAGCGAATGAGTGATGCCCTGATGCCAGTTGAGGTAAGTCAGCGTATCGACGAGCCGCAGCGCAAAATCGCAGTCGGGAAACGCCGCCGCAGCAAACCCCGCGGCGAGACGCTCTCTTGCAGAAAGAGAATCGGGGCGGGACGCGCCCGGCGCCGCGGCTCGCGCCAGCAAAGCGCCGCTCAAGGCATGCGTGAGCGTGTCCACGCCGCTGCCGGATCAGGAAGGTGCCACCGGTGTGTCTGCGTGTTCTGGAGCGGCGGGTGGAACGGGCCCTTCGCGTGATGCTGCCCTGCCCCCCGACCACACCGCACGATCGAGCCGCTCCGCAAAACTCAGGCAGCCGTCGAGAAAGCGCTCGGTGCGGATCGCGCCCGGCGAGGCGTCGTTCATCCAGTGGAAAAAAGTGGTGAGATAGATTGTGGTGAGCCCGGTCTCTTCCAGCGCGCGCCGCATGAAGGTCGCATCGCGCTGGGCCGCTTCGCGCACCCACTGCACCGTGCGGCTTACACGCATCAGTCCCGGAATCTGGATGTGGAGATGACCAGGCTCGAGCTTGCCGTAGATCATCTGACGGGTGACCGTGCGATGCGCCGCCAGCGCGCCCAGCCAGGCCATGATGAGCCGCCGTATCCGTTCGCGCGGCGTCAGCTCCAGAAATCCGGGCTCTTCCGCTTCGCGCAGCATCGTAGCGTCCGCGCGATCGAACCAGGCGTCGACGATGTCTTCCTTTTCGCGGAAGTGTTGCCGTATGTCGTCCAACGTGACGCCCAGTGCGGCGGCGACCTCATGCAGCCGCACGGCTTCCCACGAGCGGGCCTCGGCCAGCGTAATGGCCGCATCTACGATTCTGGCGGATTCGCTCGTTGGCACTTCCGAACCCGTTCCGGAAAGATTCAGCCGGCCGAGCGCACGCGCACGATAATGTCGATGCCCTCGGTCACCATCCCCCGCGGCAGCTGCGGTAATCCGGAGATGGCGATCTCGCCCGCATCTATATCGGTCAGCTCGCCGGTATCGACGTTGTAGAAGTGGTGATGCGGCATCGTGTTGGGGTCGTAGAACACCTTGTTCGGGTCGACGATTACCTCGCGGATCAGCTTTTTCTCAAGAAACAGATTGAGCGTGTTGTAGACCGTCGCCTTCGAAGTCTCGGAGTGGCGGTCGTTGACGATCGCGAGAATCTGGTCGGCGGACAGGTGCTCGCCGCGGGAGAACAGGGCGTACGCGATCTCGATGCGCTGGTGCGTGGGGGTGATCCCGTGCGCGCGCAGCACATCCGCCATGTTGTCCCGCGTGTATTGAGTAGTCTGCATCGTGGTTTGATTCTAATTCAACATTTGGACTGTGTCTAATTGCGCGGTGGCGCGCTACGGACGAAATGCGCAATCCGCCGAGTACCCCGCGGTCTGACGACATGGTTCAAATGACGCATTCCGGCAATTCCGAGCGTCATCACCCGCTCGCCGACGTCGCGGCATTTCGCTGCCACTATGACCTGAAAACCGTGACTTTTTCACGGCGCGGGAGGCCGTTATGCCAGCGGGCTATTACACTTGCATAGCGATGCCCGCCGCTGGTTCGGCAGTTTCAACCTTTCGTCGGACATCGCTGGAGTTTTCAACCCACCGAGCTATATTTCTGCTGCCGAAAAGGGAGGAACATGAACGCGAACAGAGGAATGACCCTCATCGAGCTGATGATCGTCGTGGCCATCATCGGCATTCTCGCGGCGGTCGCTTACCCCTCGTACGAGGCGTACATCATCCGGTCGAACCGCTCGGCGGCGCAGCAGATGATGCTGAAGATTGCGAGCCGCCAGGAACAATACCGGCTGGATGCGAAGTCCTATACCGCCACGCTGGGCGGCACTAGCGGGTTGAACATCGTCGAACAGGGGTGGGACTGCACCAGCACCGCCACGCAGTGCACCAATCCCCATTACACGATCACGGTGACCTTGGTTGCCGGCCCGCCCCCCGGATATACGATCACGGCCGTCGGCAGCAGCCGCCAGCAGAATGGTCCGGGCGGTGACGGCGCCAACCTGACGATGACCGATCAGGGCGTGAAGACCCCGGCAGACAAATGGACCAAGTAACGGACTATCGCTCATGTGTAACCGCATAGTGAAGAGTTCAATGGGCCGGGCAATGACGCTCGCATGGCGGAGGCGGGAACACGGATTCACGCTTATCGAATTGCTTTTCGCGGTCGTCATCTTGTCGGTGCTCCTCGGCCTGGGTGCTCCCATGTTGAGGAATCTGGTTCTCGACCAGCGCGTAAAGACGGCAGCATCCGATATACACGCGACATTGATCTTCGCGCGCAGTGAGGCCATCAAGCGCAACACCTTCGTAGGCGTGTGCGCAAAGAATGATGATGGCTCGGGCTGTCAGAATTCGAGCGATTGGGCGCGCGGATGGATTGTCTACATCGATACCGACGGCAACGGTTTTCCCGGCGCGGTGAGCGACCTCCTGAAACGGCAGGATGCCATAACCGATATCACAGTGACCGGCACAAACGGCAATGTGAGCTATCAGGGAGATGGCAGGCTGAGGGTCACTCCGACCACGTTCGTATTGAGCTATCCGGGCAATAACGACGTCACGGCGCGCTGTGTCAGGCTCGACGTGAGCGGTCGGCCTAACGTGCAGGTCGACAGCAACAAGAATTCCTCTGACGGATGCCAATAGCCATGGCGACTAAAACGATAAACCCGAGGACCGCGCACCGCCGGCAAGCCGGGGTCACCATGATCGAGGTGTTGGTGTCCCTGCTCATTATCGTGCTGGGCCTCCTGGGACTCGCCGGCATGCAGGTCCGCATGCAGCAGGCCGAATTCGAGTCGTATCAGAGAACCCAGGCGCTGGTTCTCCTTTACGACATGGTGGACCGCATCAACACTCATCGCATCACGGCTTCGTGCTTTGCCTTTACGAGCGGCACTGGCACGCCGTATTTGGGCGTCAGCGCAAATGCCTCCCCTAGCTGCGGGGTGAGCAGCGGGGCCAACAACACCGCAGCGGTTAACGCGATGAACGAGTGGAGCAGCTTGCTGCAGGGTTCGGCGGCAAGCGGCAACGCGGGAGCCATGGTGGGGGCACGCGGTTGCGTATCGCTGAACGCCGGCGTGTATACCGTCGCCGTCGCCTGGCAAGGCACCGTCGATACTTCCGAGCCGAAGATGGATGACGGTACGACAACCATCAACTGCGGCAACGGCGAATACGGCAGTGAAACGCGCCGGCGCGCAGTCGCCACGACTTTCCGTATGGCAGTACTCAATTGATTCAGTGACAGTCATGACACCTACCCTTGCCACTCGAAACACGCAGGCCGGCCTATCACTGGTCGAGCTGATGATCGCGCTGACGATCGGCCTGCTGCTTCTGACCGGTCTCAGCCTGATCTTCGTGAACTCGAGCGAGGCGAACCGCGAGCTGCAGAAAACGGCACAGCAGATCGAAAACGGCCGCTATGCGATCGACCTCATCAGCCAGGATCTGCGCATGGCTGGTTTCTACGGGCATTTTCACGACCTGCCCGCCGCGCCCGGCAGCCTTCCGGATCCGTGCGAAATCGCCGACGTAGCGGCGCTGCAGGCAGCGCTGGCGTTGCCGGTGCAGGGTTACCGGACGGCTGATCTTTCGACCAGGGCCGACATATCGGCAACGACCTGCGGCAATGGCGCCAAGGCGCTGTTGACCGACGCCAATCTCAGGCCGGGGTCTGACGTGCTGGTCGTTCGCCGTGCTGATACCAACGAGCTCGTGCGGCCCGGTGGCGTGGCCACGAGCGACGAAGTGTACATGCAGACCACCGCTACGCTGGTGGAGGTCCTGAAGGGTAATGGCGCCGCGATCGGTGCGTCCAATAAGGTGAACGGCGCCGCCTCGACCTGGTTTCTCAACGACACCACCACGCCGGCACCGATCCGCAAGCTGCACGTGCGGGTCTATTTCGTCGCGCCCTGCAGTGTGGGGAGTGGCTCGGTGACCGTTAACGGTGTGGCCATCGGCGGCATCTGCACGAGCTCGGATGACACCATCCCTACGCTTAAGCGGCTCGAACTCATATCGCTCAGCGGCAGTACGACCATGAGACTGATTCCGCTGGTTGAAGGGATTGAATACCTGAAGATCGAATACGGCGTCGACAATTCGCCCACCGACGTCAGCACCGACACCGGCCTGACCGGCGACGCGACGGTCGATGGCGCGTACGTAGCGACGCCCGGTTCGATGGACGATTGGACCCGCGTCATAGGGGCGAAGATTTACGTCCTGGCAAGGAATACGGAGCAGTCCGCCGCATTTACCGACAGCAAGACTTACGACCTCGGGCTCGCCGATGTGCCGGCGGCCAACGACAAGTATCGCCGCCATGTGTACACGGCTGCGGTCCGCCTCATGAACATCTCAGGACGCAGGGAGCGCCCAACCCCATGATTTCCACTCGCCATTCCATGACGCATCAGCGCGGCGCAACACTGCTCGTCAGCCTGATCATGCTGGTGGTGCTGACGCTATTCGCGGTCACCGGCTTCAATCTTTCCAGCGTGAACTTGCGGATAGCGGGCAACTTTCAAATGCAGAAAACGATGGAGGCTGCCGCACAGCAAGCCATTGAACAGGTCATCAGCGCCTCGGCTTCGTTCGGCGGCCTCAAGCAAGACATTTCCGTGCCTCCTTACACCGTCACGGTGACGGGACCCGCTGGCGGCACCACCGGTCCCAAGTGCAACTATGCCGTGACTGCAAAAGGGTACACGAAGAAGATCGGCGAACTGACACCCGAGGATACAGATTGGGAGCTGAAAGCTGAAGTCTCCGATACCTCATCCGGGGCGCGAGCCACCCTGGTGCAGGGCGTGCGGGTTCGTTTACTTTCGGGTAACTGCCCGACGACATGATTCTGGAGTCGATCATGAAGAACATCAAAAGACTGCTGTGCCTGATCCTGTCAGCGACGCTGACCTTCTCGCCGCTTGCGGCGTATCCGGCCTACGACCCGGTGAACGACGACACGGATCTCTTCCTCGCGAATCCGAACATCACGTCTCAGCGTCCGAACGTCTTGCTCGTTCTGGATAACACTGCGAACTGGAACACGCCTTTCGTCAACGAAAAAAATGCCCTGGTGCAGGTCGTCAACGGTCTTGAGGATGGCCTGTTCAACGTCGGGCTGATGATGATGGTCGAGACGGGAAACCCTAACGACAATACCGATGGCGGCTATGTGCGCTTCGCCGTGCGTCAGATGATCGGCACCGCGAAGACCAATCTCGCTTCGCTGGTCAACAACCTGCACATTCTTAACGACAAAGGCAACAACAATACCGTCGGCTACGCGCTCCACGAAGCCTATCTTTATTACGCCGGCCTCACGGCACGCGCGAGCGACGGCAAGTTCAAGACCGATCACGATGCGAGCACCGATACGTACCTTGCCGGGCTCGGCAATCACGCGCTTCCGGGGTCATCCGGACCGCCTGCCATGCCTACTGTAAACGGTGTATATCGCTCGCCCATTACGGACGGCTGTCAGAAGAACTTCATCATCTATATCAGCAACGGGCAGGCGAACGAGAACGCTTCCGCCCGTGCCGAAGTGGAGGGTTTCCTCGCGACGCTGACCGGAAAATCACCCCCTGACGTGATCGGCTATGCCGCCGGCGTGCCCACGGGGCAGCAGGCCAACTGGGGCGATGAAATGGCCAAGTATATGGCCAATACCGACATTCATTCTTCGGCGGGCACGCAAAACGTGTTCACATATGTAGTGGAAGTGAATCCGCAATCGACTGGCCTTGGGCCCGATATGACGGCGCTCATGCAGAGTGTGGCTAGCAATGGCAAGGGCCGTTACTTCGGCGTTACAGATAGCGCCTCCGGCACCGAGATCGTCGATGCGCTCAATGCCATCTTCAACGAGATCCAGGACAAGGAAAGCGTGTTCGCGGCGACGACGCTCCCCGTATCCGCCAACGTGCAGGGCACCCATGTCAACCAGGTTTATGTCGGCGTATTCCGTCCCGACGCCAACAAGGCGCCGCGCTGGCTGGGCAATCTCAAGATGTACAACTTCGCGCAGAACAGCACCGGCGCGGTTTTCCTTGCCGATGCCAGCAACGGTATTCCCCCGGCAGTCGGGAATCCCGCGGTAGACACGATTAACACCGGCTTCATCAGGAGCGATGCAAAAAGCTTCTGGACGGCATCCTCGACTTTCTGGGGTTTCAGGGACGCCACCGAGAATGGAACCGGAGGTTCATCGGATAGCCCGGATGGCGAGCTGGTGGAGAAAGGCGGCGCGGCGCAGCAGGTACGCATCGCTGCAGTCGGTCTGACCGCGGGTGGTACCGGAACCGGCGATGCCAACTACATCACCACGAACCGCAACATCTACACCTATACCAATGGCGGCTTCTTTGCCGGCGGATGCACGACTAATTGTGCGCTGGCGAACACGCCGTTCCGCGATGACAACACGGATATCACGAACACCGCGCTGGCGCTCGACGTGCGTTTCGTTTCACCGTTGACGGCGTTCGAGACGAAGACCGTATCTTCATTGACCGACCGGAAATCGGCGACCCTGTCCAACGCGAATAACCCGATATCGGTCAGTTCGCTCAGCAATGGCGCCACCACCCGCACGATCACCAACCTGACCACCGCGGTGTCGAAGACCGTGACCTCGCTGACGGGGATTACTGGAACGAGTGCCCAGGTAGTCAGCTTGTCGACGATCGCAAAAGTGTCCGGAAATACCTATCGCGCTACCGCCAGCACAACTTCTCTCCCGGCAGGGTATGTCATAGGGGCGACCGCGACAATCTCAGGCGTTCAGGCCAACACCAACCTCAACGGTTCACGCACCATCACGGCGGTTTCCGGCAACACCTTCGAATTCAGTTGCCCGGGGTGCGGCAACACCAGCGGGACCGGGGGCCAAGCTTCAGTGACCGCGGCGGTGGAGTCTACCACCGCGGTTGCCACACTGGCAGGCCACGGCTACATCAGCGGGCAGTCGGTCACGATTTCGGGCGCATCGCCGACCCAGTTCAACGGCACGTTCAACATCACCAAGCTGAGCGATGACAGCTTCAGTTACACCATGGCGGCTACGGGCGGTAATGCAACGGGCACCATACTTGCCGCCGGCAACACGACCATCGCGACAGCGACGACTTCGGTTGCCCACGGCTTTTCAGCCGGCCAGTCCGTCACCATTTCCGGCGCGACGGAGTTCTCCGGCATAACGGATGGATCTTCATATAACGGCGCGAATAAGATCATTCTCAGCAGCCCGGCGCCGACTTCCAATACCTTCAGCTACTCGGTGGGCGCGACAGCGTTGTCGGCGAACACCGCCTCGCCGGTCTACGCGGTGCGAGGCGGCTCCACCACCGTGACGGTCACTACGGCGGTCGCGCACGGTTTCGCCAACGGAACGACCGTGAACATCCAGGGATCCGACATATCCGGCTATAACGGAAGCTGGATCATCGGTTCGGCGGCAGGCACCACGTTCACCTTCAATACCGCAACCGACAACGTGGCGCCGACAGCCGCCGTCACGCAGGTTTTGCCGGCAAACACCAGCGCTATTGTCACGGCATCGACCGGCTTTTCGGCCACCGTCACGGCGACCATTGCCAGCCATGGTTTCACGGCAGGGGTGGATTCCGTCACCATACGGAGCACGATCGCGGGCGATCCCCATGCGGGTACTTTCCCGGTGGCCTCCACGCCGGATGCGAACACGTTGACTTACACCAACAACCAGGCGGTGGCGCCTTCGGGAACGTATAGCGCGCTCCTGAAAGGCGGGAAGGTGCTCGCTACGGTCAACTCCCACGGATACAGCACTGGAAACCAGGTAACCATCGCCGGCGCACTGCCCAATGCCTATAACGGCGAGCAGACGATCACTGTGGAAAGTGCAAATATCTTCAGTTACGTCCCGAGTTCCGCACCGGGTGCAGCGAACACGAGTATCTCTGTATCGGCCTCGAAAAAAACCACTACGGCGCGCGCGACCTCAACCGCCCACGGTTTCAGCAACGGCACGCAGGTCGTCATCGCGAATGCGACGCCGACCGCGTTCAACGGCACCTTTACCATTGCAGTGCCTTTCCTGACAGACGGTGTTACACGCGATCCGAATACCTTTACCTACACCATAGCCTCGGCCCAGGGCGACGCAAGCGGTGCCGTGACCGCAACGCAAACCGGTTCGACCAGCACCGATCGCACAAACCTGATCAACTGGGTGCGCGGGCAGGACAACTTCGAGGATGAGAACTCCAACGCTTCGACGACGGATATCCGCGCCTCGATACACGGCGACGTCCTTCATTCCCGTCCGGCGGTCATCAACTATGCGCGCACCGCCGGTTCCGACAACGACGTATTCATCTTCTACGGGGCCAATGACGGCATCTTCCGTGCCGTGAAAGGCGGTTATGCAGTAGACGCCGCGTCGCCGAGCGTACAGCCCGGGCAGGAGGTATGGGGTTTCGTCGCCGAGGAGTTCTTCGACCGGTTCAACCGCATGCGCAGAAACTCGCCGATCGTCAGCAGCACGTTCAAGAAGAACTACTTCATGGACGGCCCGATCAGCATCTACACCAAGGACGGCGGCGCCACGCCCAACAAGAGGCTCGGCGATGCGGAAGACACGGCGAACATTTACATCGGGATGAGACGGGGTGGCCGCTTCTATTACGCACTCGACGTGAACAATCCGCTCACCCCGAGGTTCAAGTGGAAGATCAGCAATACCAGCACCGGATTTTCCGAGTTGGGCCAGACCTGGTCCGAAGCGACCGTCGTGGAGGGCCTTGTCGGTCAATCCGTGCCGGTGCTGATCTTCGGCGGCGGCTATGATCCGGCGGTCGAAGACATCGACCCGAGCACGATCCCGGCGGGGGCCTCGAACTACACCTCGACCGGGGTGACGACTGCGGCCGGCACGACGAACCGCACCATGGGCCGTGCGATCTACGTGGTGAACGCCCTGACCGGTGCGCTGCTCTGGAGTGCCGGCGGCACGAACAGCAGCGGGACCTATGACCTGACAGTGACCGGCATGGACTTCGCCATACCGTCCGCAATCACGGTGGTTAAAAATGAATCAGGCGGCGACATCAACCGCGCCTATGTCGGGGATACCGGCGGCAACATGTGGCGCATCGATTTCAAGGACCCGATCGCGAATACCACCGTCACCCAAATCGCTTCGATTGCCGATTTCGCCACGCGGCAAGGACGTCGCAAGTTTCAGCACGCGCCGGACGTGGTCGGCGCCACCGGCTTCGACGCCGTGCTGATCGGTTCGGGCGATCGCGAACATCCGCTCGACACCGGGGTTCTGGACCGCTTCTACATGTTCAAGGACAAGGGAACGGATGCCGGCCCGGCTACCGGCACTACCTATGATCCCAGCGCCGCACCTGTCACCCATTCCAACCCGGTGATCGTGGAAAGCGCCCTGTTCGACGCGACGCTGAACTGCATCCAGGACGCCGGCGCGGCGGGCTGCTCGGCTGCCAACCAGGCCACTACAGCAGACGCCGTCAACCTGCTGACCGGTTCGAGCGGCTGGTACCTCAGCCTTGTGGCGGTGGATACCGCCACGGGCGCTCAGACGCCACGAGGCGAGAAGGTCGTGGGTAACGCCATCACGATCGGAGGAACGGTGTTCTTCGGCACGAACCAGCCTACCAGCACGGCGACTGTTGAACCGGGCGTCTGCGAAAGCAATCTCGGTATCGCGCGTCTCTATGCGGTATCCGCCACCGACGCGACGGCGACCATGGACCTGAATGCGGATGGAACGCTTACGGGTTCCGAGCGCAGCCAGACGCTCGCGGGCGGCGGGCTGCCCCCGCCGGCCACGCATGTGGTCGTGAAACCGGAGGGCGGCGACGAACCGAAGGAGTTGGTCTGCGTAGGCATTTTCTGCACGACGCCCACGGTTCCCACGCTCAATTCGCGCTTGCGGAAGTACTGGTACAAGGCGGTCGACCTGTAATTGGGGACGAATCTTCCGACCCACGGACCGTCACGCGCTGCCGTTGGTTAAAGCGGCAGCGTAGTGACAACCGCTCCAGGCGGAATCGGTCATGCATACGGTCCATTTGCCGGGCTTACACCCTACCCGCCGGTTCTATCTCGGCGTGGGCATATCTTTGGCCCTGCACATAGCCGTAATGCTCAACATTGCCCCGGCATCTCACCGCTATGCGCCCGCACCGCCGCTTACAGTCGAAATCCAGCCAGGCTCCGCTGAACGGCCTTCCGCCGCACCGGCTGAACCGTTTCCGCCGCCCGCTAACGAACCGGCCCCGGAACCGCATGCTGCCGCAACCGAACCCGCAGCCGCCATAGTCGAACCCGCACCCGCCTCGGCAGCTCCCCGGGAAGACGCGCAGACCCCCGGCAGCAGGCCTGCCCAAAAGATAGTCGGGTTCAGCGCGCCCCAGGACAAGTACTTCACGCTGGCCGAGATCGACGTCCGGCCTCATCCGATCAACGACGTGGACCTGGTATATCCGGTACGGGCCTATGCAATGCGCACTCGGGGCAAAGTGCTTCTGACGATCTTCATCAACGAAGAAGGCGCCGTGGACAACGTCAAGATAATCGAGTCCACGCCATCGGGCGTGTTCGAGGAGGCCGCGCTCACGGCAACGCTGGCGCTGAAATTCGCACCGGGAATGCGATACGGCCAGCGCGTGAAAAGCCAGCAGACAATCGAAGTCGTTTTCGACCCTTACGAGACCATCAACAAGCCTTGAATGCGACCGGATCGAGGTCGCTACAGGGCCAGCGCCCTGGGCAGCGGAAACACGACTTTCTCCGCGATGCCCGCGAGCTGCTGCACCTCATCGGCGCCGAGACGCTGCAGCTTGTCGATCACCTGCTGAACGAGAACCTCCGGGGCAGAAGCGCCTGCGGTAACGCCGATGCGCTCTTTACCCTCGAGCCAGGCCGGATCGAGCTGCGAGGCGTTGTCCACCATGTACGCCGCCACCCCCTGGTGCTGCGCCACCTCGCGCAGCCGGTTCGAATTGGAGCTGTTGGGCGAGCCGACGACGATCACCACGTCGCACCGCGCCGCGAGCGCCTTCACCGCGTCCTGCCGGTTCTGGGTCGCGTAGCAGATGTCGTCCTTCTTCGGGCCGACGATATCCGGGAAGCGCCGCCGCAGTGCCTCGATGGTGAGCCGCGCGTCGTCCACGGAGAGCGTCGTCTGCGTCACGAACGCAAGTTTATTTTCGTCCGCGACGACGAGCTTATCCACGTCTTCCGGCTTTTCGACCAGGTGCATGCCGCCGGCGCTCTGGCCCATCGTGCCTTCGACTTCCGGATGACCGCGGTGCCCGATCATGATGATTTCGCGCCCGTGCTCCCGCATCTTGGCGACTTCGACGTGAACTTTCGTGACCAGCGGGCAGGTTGCGTCGAACACCTTCAATTGCCGGGCTTCTGCGTCGCGGCGCACCTGTTGCGACACACCGTGCGCGCTGAAGATGACCGTGCTTCCCGCCGGCACTTCATCCAGTTCCTCCACGAACACCGCACCCTTGGAACGCAGGTCCTCCACGACGAACTTGTTGTGCACGACCTCGTGCCGCACGTAGATCGGCGCACCGTGGTTGGTGAGCGCACGTTCCACGATTTCGATCGCGCGATCGACGCCGGCACAGAAGCCGCGGGGGTTGGCGAGGAGGACTTGCATAATGTCGATTCAGTCGAGCGGCCGATTATATACCCGTGCGCGGTGCGCCTTAACCCTGCATCGGACCCCGGCATTCGCCGGTGGACGGACTAACAGGCGTCTGCGGCGTCTCGCTTGCGCGGACGGAAGGCGTCCCAGATGAGCAGCGCCGCCCCGCAACTGATCGCGGCATCGGCGACGTTGAAAGCGGGCCAGTGCCAGCCGTAGGCGTGGAAATCCAGAAAATCGATCACCGCTCCGAATTGCAGGCGGTCAATGACGTTACCCAGCGCGCCCGCCAACACCAGCGACAGCGCCAGGCAGAAGAGCGTTTCGCGCAGGTGCTTTCGCAGCAAGTGCACGATCCATACCGAAGCCGCGAGGCCGATCGTGATGAACAGCGCCTTCTGCCACCCCGCCTGGTCAGCGAGGAAGCTGAACGCGGCACCGGGGTTGTAGACGAGCACCAGATTGAAGAACGAGGTGATCGTTACGACTTCGTGCAGCGTCAGGTTTTCGGTGACGAGAAACTTCGTGAACTGATCGAGAATCAGGATGGAGGCGCTCAGGGCGAGCCACCGAGCCAGCTTGGCGTCACCCCATCCCCATTCCAACCTTCCCCCTGAGGGGGAAGGAGTTTTCTCCGCCGGCGTCATGAGCTAAGCATGCGCGCGCGGCTCGCCCGGCCCGTACAGGTTCACGACGCAGCGCCCGCACAATTGCGGGTGCTCGGCATTGGCACCCACATCGGCGCGGTAATGCCAGCACCGCTCGCATTTCGTGTGCGGGCTGGCGTGGACCTTGATCGTAACGCCCTCGAGCGCAGTGGGTGAGGCATCACCCGGCTCATGCTCCACCAGCCGCGCCTGCGAGGTGATGAAGACGAAACGCAGATCGTCTCCAAACGAGCGGAGCAGGTCGTGGTGCGATCCCCTGGCGTAGAGCTCGACCTCGCCCGCCAGCGATGAACCGATCTTTCCCTCCACCCGCAGCGCCTCGAGGTTTTTCTGCACGTCGGCGCGCAGCAACCGCAGTTTCTGCCAGCGATCCCGCAGCGCTTCTGCGTCCCGGGGAAGCGCGAATTCGTACCACGCTTCCTCGAATACGCAGCCATCCCCCCCGGCGAGCACTTCGTACACTTCCTGGGCGGTGAAGGACAGGATCGGGGCCAGCAAACGGGTGAGGCTGTGCGCGATGTGGTGCAGGGCGTTCTGTGCCGACCGCCGAACCGGGGCGGCGGCGGGCGCGGTGTACAGGCGGTCCTTGAGGATGTCTAGATAAAAGCCGCCGAGTTCCTCCGAGCAGAACGTCTGAAGCTTCTGCGCAACGATGTGGAACTCGTACCTCGGATAATGTCCCGGTGCGTCCGTGCCTGCTGCCGTAAGGCTTTGCTGCAGGTCGTGCGTCATCACCCAGGCGTAGCGGTCGATCTCCAGCCATTCATCGACGGGCAGGGCATCGCGCTGGTGGTCGTAGTCGGCCAGATTGGCAAGCAGAAAACGCAGCGTGTTGCGCACCCGCCGATACGATTCCACTACCCGCTTCAATATTTCCCTGGAGATGGACAGTTCGCCGGAATAGTCGGTCGCCGCGACCCACAGCCGCAGGATATCCGCGCCGAGCTGGTCCATGACCTCCTGTGGCGCGACGACATTGCCCCTGGACTTGGACATCTTGCGGCCTTCGCCATCGACGGCGAAGCCGTGCGTGAGCAGTCCCTTGTAGGGCGGGACGCCGTTCAGCATGCAGGAGACGAGGAGCGAGCTGTGGAACCAGCCGCGGTGCTGATCCGAGCCCTCCAGGTAGAGGTCCGCGGGAAAAGCGGTCTGCGCGGAGTGCGAGCCTGCGCCGGTTTCCCGTCCCGTCGGGCCGCCCATCACCGTCTGGTGGGTCGAGCCGGAATCGAACCATACGTCGAGGGTGTCGCGGCTCTTCTCGTACTGCGCTGCTTCGGCACCGAGCAACTCCACCGGATTGAGCGACTGCCACGCCTCGATGCCGCCCTGCTCCACGCGCTGGGCGACCTTCTCGATAAGCTCCGACGTGCGCGGATGCAGTTCCCCGGTCTCGCGATGAAGGAAGAAGGGCATGGGCACGCCCCACTGCCGCTGGCGTGACAGCGTCCAGTCGGGCCGGTTCGCGATCATGCCGTGCAGGCGCGCCTGTCCCCAGGCGGGAAAGAACGCGGTGCGCTCCACGCCGCGCAGCGCGGTGGCGCGCAGCTTTTCCCCCGGCTTCACGCCCGCATAACCCGGCACTTCATCCATCCCCGCAAACCACTGCGTGGTCGCGCGCAGGATGACGGGTGTCTTGTGGCGCCAGCAGTGCATGTAGCTGTGCACGAAATCCGATTTGGCGAAGAGCACGCCTTTCTCGTTCAAGTGCGCGACGATCTTCTTGTTCGCCGCCCAGATCGGCATGCCGCCGAAAAGCGGCAATGTGGATATGAATTTTCCGTCGCCCATCACCGGCGTCAGGATCTCATCGTCCTTCATGCCGTAGCGGCGGCACGACTCGAAGTCCTCCACACCGTAGGCCGGCGCCGAATGCACGATGCCCGTGCCGGTATCGAGCGTCACGTAATCGCCGAGATAGACGGGCGACACGCGATCGTAGAACGGATGCCGGAACGCGATGTGCTCCAGCGCCTTGCCTTTGCAGCGACCGAGCACCTTCCATTCCCGGATGTGATACTTGCGCAGCAGCGGCGGAATCGCGAGATCGCCGCCCGACGCCGCCCATTCCGCCTCGTCGCGCATCAGGATGTCGTTCGCGACAATGAGCAGCCCCCGCTCGGTGTCGATCAAGGCGTACTCGTAGTCGGGATGCACGTTGAGCGCCTGGTTGCCCGGCAGGGTCCACGGCGTCGTCGTCCAGATGACGGCATAGCCGGGCTTGTCGGGGAGACGTTCGAGGCCAAAGGCCGGCGCGATCTTCCCGGGCTCGGCGAACGGGAAGCCGACGTCGATCGCCGGGTCGGTGCGGTCTTCGTACTCCACCTCCGCCTCCGCAAGCGCCGAGCCGCAGTCGAAACACCAGTTGACAGGCTTCAGCCCGCGATACACGTAACCTTTTGCAAGCAGCGCGCCGAGCGTGCGAATCTCGTCCGCCTCGTTGCGGTAGGCCATCGTGAGATACGGATGATCCCAATCACCCAGCACGCCCAGGCGCTGGAAGTCCTTTTTCTGACGTTCAATCTGCTCGGCGGCGTACGTCCGGCACAGCCGCTGGGTCTCTTCGGTGGGAAGATTCTTGCCGTGGGTTTTTTCGATCTGCACTTCAATCGGCATGCCGTGACAGTCCCACCCCGGCACGTAAGGCGCATCGTATCCGGACATCGACTTGCTCTTGACGATGATGTCCTTGAGGATCTTGTTGACCGCATGCCCGATATGAATATCGCCGTTTGCGTACGGCGGCCCGTCGTGCAGCACGAAGCGCGGCCGTCCGCGGCGCTTCTCCCGGATGCGCTCATAGAACTTTCGCGACTGCCATTGCTTCAGCATCTGCGGCTCGCGCTTGGCGAGGTCGCCGCGCATCGGAAACGGCGTGTCCGGGAGGTTCAGTGTTTTTTTGTAGTCGGCCATCGAAAACGGGCGGATCGGCATGCGCGTGAACGCAAAGGCGATCAGCGGCGCAAAAAAGATGCGATGTTACATCAACGCAGGCCGGCCTAGCGCTTCGCCTTTTTCGCCGGCTCCGCGTCGCGTCGATCGAAATAGGCTCTCACGTTGTCCACGTCACGCCCGATCTGCCGGATGAGCGTCGCGAGGTCCGCGTATTTCTCCTCGTCGCGGAGCTTGTGCAGAAAATCCACCCGGACGTGGCTGCCATAGAGCGTGCCGTCGAAATCGAGCAGGTGCACCTCCAGCACGGGCCGCCCCTGCTCCTTGACGGTGGGCCGCACGCCCAGGCTCGCGGCGCCGCACAGGGCGCGATCGCCGATACCCGCAACCGCCACGGCGAAAATACCCGTGAGCGGAGGCCGGTTGTGCTTCATCTGCACGTTCGCGGTGGCAAATCCCAGCTTGTGTCCCAGGCCATCGCCGCGCACGACCCGCCCGCTGATGCTGTAGGGTCGTCCCAGCAGTCGCGCAGCGCGCGTGAGATCCCCTTGCGCCAGCGCCGTGCGAACGGCCGTGCTGGAGACGCGTTCCCCGTCGAGCACGACGCTTTGCATGGCACGCACTTCAAAACCGAGTGGGGATGCCGCGTGTGCAAGGGTTGCGAAGTTGCCTGACCGGCGGGCGCCGAAGCGAAAATCGTCTCCGACCAGCACCCACTGCGCACCGAGGCCGCGAACCACAACGCTCGCGATGAAATCCGGTGCGCTGACCTGCGCCAGCTCGTAGTCGAATCGGCACACATGCACCCGGTCGACGTGATGCACCGCGAGCAGTTCGACCTTTTCCCGCAAGGATGTCAGGCGCGTGGGCGCCTGGTCCGGTGCAAAGAACTCGCGGGGATGCGGCTCAAACGTCAGGACGCAGGCGGGGATGTTCCGCTGGCGCGCGGTGCGGACCAGCTCAGCCAGCATCGCCTGGTGCCCGAGATGGACGCCGTCGAAGTTGCCGATGGTGAGCGCAACGGGAGAAGTTGCGGCATGCGGCATGCCGCGCGTGACGCGCATACGATCCCAGCTCGAGCACTAAAAGCTTGAATTGTAGCGTCTTTTGTCGTTAGCCGGGAAGTCCGCTCGTAGCGGTAAATCAGCTTTCTCGGTGGCGGCAGCGGCGGCTGTAGCGAAGACTTCGCCGAGCATGATGAGCGCGGGACCGGACAGGCCGAGTTCGGCAATGCGCGGCAGCTCGGAAAGCCGCATGAAAAACCGTCTGGCGTGCGCCAATGATGCGTTTTCTACTATGAGCAGCGGCGTGTCGGGAGCCATGCCGTGAGCGCACAGCGTGGCGGCGATTTCCGCAGCCTCGCCTGCGCCCATGTAGAGCACGGCGGTGTCGGCCGCCGCGACGCTTTGTGCCCACGCGCTCGCCCTTACACCCGATGCAACGCGCGGGGTGGCGAACGTCACGGTGCGCGCGATGCCGCGCTGGGTAAGGGATATTCCGGCCTCGGCGGCGGCGCTCAATGCCGCCGTCACACCGGGCACGACCTCGTACTCGATTCCGGCCGATTTCAGCGCCGCGATCTCCTCCTGCGCGCGGCCGAACAGCATCGGGTCCCCGCCTTTGAGCCGCACCACGACGCGGTGGCGGCACGCTGCATCGATCAGCCGCTTGTTGATGAAGCGCTGCGCGGTCGCCAGGCCGCCACACCGTTTTCCCACCGGCACTTTCTCCGCGCGACCGGCGTAGGCCAGCGTGTCGGGATGCACCAATGCGTCGTAAAACACGATGTCCGCCTGCGCCAGCAGGCTCGCCCCGCGTACGGTAATCAGGTCGGGCGCGCCGGGCCCCGCCCCCACCAGATAGACCTTGCCTGTGGCGGGCTTCATCGCTCAGGATCGCTCCGCACTTTCAGCCGCGGTGGCGCGGCGGCGAAAAAGCGGCAACGCACTGTCTGCGGACGCCTGATACGTTTCGCTGAACTCCGCGAACGCAGACAGGGCTGCCTGCGGATCGGCGCCTTGCTTCAGCGCGAACGCATCAAAGCCGCAGCGTGAGAGGAATAGAAGCTGATCGCGCTGCACATCGCCGATCGCCCGTAGCTCACCCCGGTAGCCATGGCGTTCCCGCAGCAAACGGGCGATGGAATAACCGCGACCATCCACCAGCTTCGGAAAATGGATCGCGACGAGGGGCAGATGCGCGAGATCTGCGGCAATCCGTTCGGGATCTTCACTGCCTTGCAACCACACACCCACGCGGGCTTTTCGCGCCAACAGCGCCTCGCGCTCACCCATCCACAGCTCGAGCGGCACGATCACGTCGCCTTCGAGCGGGATCGCGGGCATCCTCCCGCCTGCCGGCGCTTCAAGCAGCTGCCAGCTGTCTTCGCGCAACTGCCGGTTCTTGATGATCGTTGCCATAGACTGCGTCCCTGAAAGGCTCGATTCCGATGCGGCGCACGGTGTCGATGAAGCGCTCATGCTCGCTGTCGCGCCGGTCGAGATAAGTGTGAATCAGGCGTTCGATGACCTCGGGCACTTCGTCCTGCGCGACCGATGGGCCGATCACCTTGCCAATCGAGGCGTCGTTGCCCTGGTTGCCGCCGATGGAAATCTGGTAGAACTCCGCCCCCTGCTTGTCGACGCCGAGGATGCCGATGTGGCCGGCATGGTGATGGCCGCAGGAGTTCATGCACCCCGATAGGTTGAGATCGAGCTCGCCGATCTCGTGCAGGTAGTCGAGGTCGTCGAAGCGGCGCTGGATCGCCTCGGCCACCGGTATCGATTTCGCGTTCGCGAGCGAGCAGAAATCGCCGCCGGGACACGAGATGATGTTGGTGAGCAGCCCCAGGTTCGGTGTCGCAAGCCGCACACTGCGCGCCTGCCGCCACAGCTCGTAGAGATGGGAGCGGCGCACGTCGGGCAGCAGCAGATTCTGTTCGTGAGTGATCCGCAGCTCGCCGAAGCTGTACTGATCCGCCAGATCGGCCACAACGTCCAACTGGTCGGCGGTCACGTCACCGGGCGGCGTGCCGGTTTGCTTCAATGTGAGCGTGACTGCCGCATAGCCCGGCACGCGGTGCGGCGCCACGTTGCGTTCGACCCACCGCGCAAACGCGCGGTCGTCCCGGCGCTGCCGTTCGAATCCGCGGTCGCGGTGCGGGAGCGTCGCATACGCGGGCTGAGTAAAGCGACGCGCGACGCGGTCCACTTCGTCCATCGTGAGCGTCGAAGGGCCGTCCTTGAGGTAACCCCATTCCTGCTCCACCTCCTCGCGGAATTTTTCCGGCGTGCGGTCCTTTACCAGGATCTTGATACGCGCCTTCCACAAATTGTCGCGACGCCCGTAACGGTTGTACACGCGCAGGATCGCTTCGATATACGTGAGCAGGTGCTGCCATGGCAGGAATTCGCGAATAACCGGCGCCAGTATCGGCGTGCGCCCCATGCCGCCGCCGACCAGCACGCGAAAGCCGATCGTGCCTTCCGCGCTGCGCACTGCCTGCAGCCCGATATCGTGAAAGCGCAGCGCCGCCCGGTCCGCCTGGGCGCCGTTAAAGGCGATCTTGAACTTGCGCGGCAAGTACGAGAATTCCGGATGGAAAGTGGACCACTGGCGCAGGATTTCGCAGTAGATGCGCGGGTCGACCACTTCATCCGGCGCGATGCCGGCATAGTGGTCGGTGGTGATATTGCGCACGCAGTTGCCGCTGGTCTGAATCGCGTGCATCTGGACCGTCGCCAGCTCCTCCAGGATCTGCGGCACGTCCTCCAATCGCGGCCAGTTCAACTGCAGATTCTGGCGCGTGCTGAAGTGGCCATAGCCACGATCGTAGGTGCGGGCGAGCTGCGCGAGCTTGCGGAGCTGGCGCGAGGCGAGTTCGCCGTAGGGAATCGCGATCCTGAGCATCGGCGCGTGGCGCTGGATGTAGAGGCCGTTGCGCAGCCGCAGCGGACGAAAGTCATCCTCGCCCAGCGCGCCGGCGAGGTAGCGCCGCGTCTGATCCTTGAACTGGGCGACCCGTTCATCGACCAGTTGCTGGTCTATCGCGTCATAAACGTACATAGGCTGCTCTCCGGGTGGTGGTCGAATGCTAAGCGTCCCTCCTTATATCCAGAACGAATATTGTGTTAGAATAAAATAACCATTTCGTATTAGCAGATAAGCCCATGAAACTCCATCAGTTACGGTATCTGCACGAGGTGTGCCGGAGCGGACTCAACCTGTCGGAGGCGGCGCTGAAGCTCCATACGTCGCAGCCCGGCATCAGCAAACAGATCCGCCTGCTCGAGGATGAGCTGGGCGTGCAGATCCTCGTTCGCAATGGCAAACGGGTGGTGGACCTGACCGAGCCGGGGCGGCTGGTCGTGGACATCGCCGCGCGCATCCTGCGCGAAACCGACAACCTGAAGAACGTGGGGCGTGAGTTCGCGGCACAGGGGATGGGCGCCTTGACCATCGCGACCACGCACACCCAGGCGCGCTATGCCTTGCCGCCGGTCGTCCAGCGTTTCGTGCAGCGCTATCCGCGCGTGCGGCTTTCCCTGCGGGAAGGAAGTCCGCAGCAGATCGCCGCCTTGATGCTCGACGGCGAAGCGGATATCGCGATCATCACCGAAGCCTACGATCAGTACGACGATCTGACGACGCTGCCGTGCTATCAATGGAACCGCTGCGTCATCACGCCGCGGGATCACCCGCTGCTGAAACGGAGCCCGATCGCGCTGGAGGACATCGCGCGCTTTCCGCTCATCACCTACGACTTCGCCTTCACCGGGGATTCGCCCATCAAGCGTGCGTTCGATGCCCGGGGCGTAAAGCCGAACGTCGCGCTCACCGCCGTCGACGCCGATGTGATCAAGACCTACGTCGGTCTGGGCCTCGGTGTGGGCATCCTCGCACGCATGGCGGTCGACCTGGAGCGCGACACCGAGTTGGCGGTGATCGATACGGCGCACCTGTTCGAGCCGAGCACGACGCGGATCGGACTGCGGCGCAACGCTTATCTGCGCGGCTATGTGTTCGATTTCATCGAGATGTTCGCGCCGCATCTCACGCGCCGGGTGGTCGAGGCGACGCTGCGCGGCGAAGGATCGCACTACGAACTCTAGAACCCATCTCACTAACAGGCCGGTGTGCGATGGGGGCGACGTGATGCCGCTCTAACCGCTTCCGGGGCAATCCCGAAGCGGAATCGTTGCCGTCAGCGTATCCCTAGTCCACGAGTCTTTGGCGCAACCACGCGCTGGCGCCGTCCACGATCGCGACCAGGATCAACATCGCGACGATCACCGTCATGGCTTGCGGTTGCTGGAACAGGGACAAACTGATGTAGAGCATCTGACCCAACCCCCCTGCGCCGACCACGCCGAGGATAGCCGCCATGCGGATGTTGATCTCCCAGCGGTAGAGGGTATAAGCAACCAGCTGCGGGACGACGTTGGCCAGCGTGCCGTAGAGAAACGTCAGCGCCTGCCGGCTGCCCGCGAGCTGGAGCGCCTGCGCCGGCTCGGGGGGCGTGTTCTCCAGCGTCTCGGCAAACAAGCGCCCGAGCACACCCGCCGTATGCAGCGCGAGCGCCAGCGTGCCGGCGAAGGGTCCCAGCCCCGCCGCCATGACCATCAGCGCCGCCCACACGAGTTCCGGGATCGAGCGCAGGAAATTGAGCGCGAGCCGCGCGAGCAGGCGCGCGATGATGCCGAACCGGCCGGCCCCGGGCAGCGCCAGAGCCAAGCCCAGCACCGCCGCAAGCGCGGTGCCGATCGCCGAAATTGCGACCGTCTCCAGCGTGCCCTCCGCGATGCGCACCAGATAGCCGAGCGATACGTCCGGCGGAAAGAAGGAGGCGGCATATTTCGCCATCTGTGCCAGGGCCTCCGCGGAGAGCAGCTGCCCGAGATCGAGCGACAGATAGGCAAAACTCGCCCACGTGAGCCCGCCCAGGGCAATGACGAGGAGCCCGTGCACGAACCTCACTGGGTCACCTTGCGCAAAAACGCACTGATCGCGTCGGCGATCATCACCAGCAACAGAAAGGTCAACAATATGGTGCTCACTTCGCCGCCGTTCAGCATGCGCAGCGCGAGTTCCATCTGCTGCCCCAGACCACCGGCGCCGACGAAGCCCATGATCACTGAAGCGCGCACCGCGCATTCCCAGCGGTAGACGGTATACGACACGAGCTCGGGCAACGCCACCGGCAACATGCCGTAGAAGAGGGCGCCGAGTCTGCCACCGCCCGCCTCCAGTAGCGCCGCGGCCGGGCGCATATCGCCGGATTCCAGGATCTCGGAGTAGATCTTGCCCAGCATGCCGCCGTAGGCGATACCGATCGCCAGCACGCCGGCGGCGGGACCGAGTCCTACGGCGCGCACAAACAGCAGCGCCCACACGATTTCAGGAACGCTGCGGAAGAACATCAACGCGAAACGCACCGGCATGCGCAGCACCCAGCCGGCGCGAAACCCCGGGCCGGGTCCGATGCGCGAAATCGACAGGCTGCGGGTGACGACGAACGCCATGGGGCAGGCGATCAGCAGGGCGAGCGCCATCCCCGCGGTGGCGATGGCCAAGGTCTCGAGCGTCGACCTGGCAACGAGTTGCAGGAACTCGGGTGCGGTGGCCAGCGGGAAGAACGTCGCCACGAACTTGCCCATCGTCTCGCGACTGTGCGGATCGAGCAGGATGCCGGGATCGAACTCGGTCAGCTTGAATCCGGGCCACAGCAGGAGGATTGCGCCGACGGTCAGCAGCAGCCGCGGAACTGCGGCGGGGTCGTTCGGCGGCGCGGCTTCAGTTTCGGCGCTCATCCTTCTCCCGTTCAAGCCTTACGAGCACAACGGCTTGCGTCGTATGCCCGCTGCGGGCACCGCAAACGGTCGGTTGTCCTGCGTCGGCGGCGTCCGGGATTCCGAGGCATAGAGATCCTGCAACATCGCGTCGGATATCTTGACCGGCGGCAGGTCGAAGGCGATCTCGCCGCCGCGAATGCCGACCACCCGCGGGAACCAGTGCAGCGCAAGATCGACCGCGTGCAGGCTGGCGACGAGAGTCACGCCGCGCGCCGCCGCCTCGCGACTCAGTTCGCCGATTACGCGGTCCGACAGCGCAGGATCGACCGCTGAAACGGGCTCGTCGGCGAGTATCAGATCGGGTTGCTGATAAAGCACGCGCGCGACACCCACTCGCTGAAGCTGTCCGCCCGACAGCCGGTCACAACGCTCGAAAAGCTTGTCGGCGATCTCCATGCGCATGAGCATCTGCCGCGCGCCCTTGATATCGAGCGGATATAGCAGGGAGACCAGTCCCTTCCACATCGGCCACCGACCGAGCCGTCCTGCGAGCACCGCGGTCACCGCGCGCTGCCGCGGCGGTATCGGCGGCGCCTGATGCACCATGCCGATGCGGCTGCGCAGGCGGCGCAACGTATCGCGGTTAACGTGCCACGGGTCGACACCGAGCACCCTGATCGCCCCGGCTGAGGGCTTGAGCGCGGTCGCAAGCATACGCAGCAAGGTGGTCTTGCCCGCGCCCGATGGTCCGATGATGGCGACGCGCTCGCCGGCGGCAACCTCACAACGCACTGCGTTGACGGCACGAGAACCGTCGGGGTAAACCAGACTCACGCCTTCCAGTGCGACGCTCAAGGCAGATCAGTCCTGGATGTGGGTCGGGAAAAAACGCCTACTTGAGCAGGCCGGCCGAACGCGCCGCCGCCTCGATACCCTTGTAGTTCTCGGGCCGGGTCGGGATGAACTTGCTCGCCCGCTGCAGATCCAGCAACGCCTTGTGCGCGGGGTTCTGTGGATCCAGCTTGAGGAACGCGTCGGTCAGCTTCCTGACCAGTGCCGGTTCGAGGTCGCCGCGCACCGTCCAGTTGTAGTCGTAATACGGCGGCGTGGTCCAGATCACGATTACCTTCTTGAGATCGACTTTCTTCTCCTGCACCAGCTTGTCCCATACCGATGCATTCAACACGCCGGCATCGACTTTCCCGGACTCGACCTGGAGAGCCGTCGCGTCATGGGCCCCCGAGTAGGCAACGCGCCTGAAGTCTTTTTCGGGGTTGATCTTCTGCTCGAGCAGGAAATGGCGCGGCATGAGATGACCGGAAGTCGACGACACCGACCCGAAGGTGAAATTCCTGCCCTTGAGGTCCGCGAGCCCCTTGATGCCGCTCGCGGCATTGGCGATGAACTTGCTGGTGAACTTCTCGTCTTCCGCACGCTGCACGATAGGGATCGCGTTACCGGTCCGCAGCCGCGCCTGCACGAAAGTGAATCCGCCGAGCCAGGCGAGATCCACTTTTTTCGCCGCCAGCGCCTCCACCACGGCGGCATAGTCGGTGACCGCGGTGTATTCCACCTTCAGGCCCACTTCCTTCTCGAGGTATGCCGCCACTTTCGAGAACTTGCGCTGCAACTCGGTGGGCGACTCATCGGGAATGGCGGAGACTTTCAGGATGGCCTGCGCGAAAACGGTCGAGGCCATGAACATGCAGCACAGCAGCAGCAGAGAACGCTTGAACACGATTTTTCCTTCGGCAGGTCACATGCCAGCATCACGGTAAGACGCGGGCGCGTCTTACCGTAGCACACATCATGTGACATGCGTAAGAACGCTGACACGCGCAATTATTCAATTGATAAATTGAATAGCGGTGTCAGCGTCAGATGCGCTTGATGAAGTCGCTCGGTCTGAAACCTACCAGCCAAAGTACTGCAACATAACTCCCCCCGCCGGCCGTGATCACCACGGCGAGCCTCGCGGCGCGCTCCGACCCGCCTGCATGAAGCCATTCGCCCGGCGCGCCGCTCGTCAGCCACAACACCGCCGCCATCGCACAGACCGCGACCGTCACCTTGAGCAGGAACATCGGCCAACCGGCCTGCGGGGTATAGATGCCGCGCCGGCGCAGCGCCCGATACAGCAGCGTGGCGTTGAGGCAGGCGCCGAGCCCGATAGCGAGCGCCAGCCCGACGTGCTGGAGCGGCCAGATGAAGACAAGGTTCATGATCTGGGTCGCAGTCAGCGTTACAACAGCAATCCTGACGGGTGTCCTGATGTCCTGCTGTGCATAGAAGCCCGGGGCCAGCACCTTGACCAGGATCAGTCCGACCAGCCCCGCGCTGTAGGCCATGACCGCGGCGCGGGTCGCGAATACGTCATCCACCGAAAAAGCGCCGTAATGGAACAGGGTCGCGGTAAGGGGCACGGCAAGCAGCGCCAGCGCCGCAGCGGAAGGAAGGGCGAGCAGCAGCGTCAATCGCAGCCCCCAATCGAGCAATGCCGAGTATTCATGGGCGGAGCGTTCGGCATAATGCTTCGAGAGACTGGGCAGCAGTATGGTGCCGAGCGCAACACCCAGCATGCCTGTCGGGAATTCCATCAGCCGGTCTGCGTAATACAGCCACGAGACGCTGCCCGTCACGAGAAACGATGCAAAGATGGTGTTGATCAGCAGGCTGATCTGCCCGACCGACACGCCGAACAGGGCGGGTAGCATCTGGCGCGCCACCCGCCGGACACCCTCGTGTCGCAGGTTCAAACGGAACCGCGGGAAGATGCGCAGGCGCGCGAGAAACGGCAGTTGAAACAGCAGTTGCAGCACGCCGCCGGAAAATACCGCCCATGCGAGCGCTGTCACCGGAGGATCGAAATGCGGCGCGGCCCACAGGGCAAACCCGATGAACGAAAGGTTGAGCAGCACCGGCGTGAACGCCGGAACGGAAAAGCGGCCGTAGGTGTTGAGAATGCCGCCGGCGAAGGCAACGAGCGAGATGAACAGTATGTAAGGGAACGTGATGCGCAGCAGGCTGACCGTAAGCTCGAACTTCTCGGGAGTCGCCGCGAAACCCGGTGCGCTCAAGTAGATGATGAGAGGGGCCGCCAGCACACCGATCAGCGTGACGGCAAACAGGGCGAGGCCCAGCGCCGCAGCGATGTGATCCACCAGCAGATGCGTATCGGCATCGCCGCGCCGGTTCTTGTATTCCGCGAGAATCGGCACGAAGGCCTGCGAGAATGCGCCTTCGGCGAACAGCCGGCGCAGCAGATTCGGGATCCGGAATGCCACGAAGAACGCGTCGGTCGCGAGCCCCGCTCCAAACAGGCGGGCAATCACCACGTCGCGGACGAAGCCCAGGATGCGGGAGATGAGCGTCATGCTGCTCACCTCGGCCAGGGCCCTCAGCAAATTCATCCTTCAGCAGCCTCCGCACCGTGCCCTGAACCTGGTCGGCCAACAACGTCGGCTGCGTGCGCGCCTGCGCTGCCGCATCCCGGTGAGATGAGCTCTGCCCCACGCTCGGTGCGTGTTGCAAAACCCCTGAAACATCCGTATCATAGCGCCCTTTTTCGCATCCCCCCGATTAGCGGAGTTTACATGGCCAATATCGCATCAGCCAGAAAGCGCGCGCGCCAGAGTGAGAAACAGCGTCAGCACAACGCCAGCCTGCGCTCCGAGTTGCGCAGCGCGGTGAAGGACGTCAAGAAGGCGATCGAAGCGGGCGACAAGGCTGCCGCGGGTAGTGTGTTGCAGCGCGCTTCGAGCGTGATCGATTCCATCGCCGACAAGAACATCATCCACAAGAACAAGGCGGCGCGCCACAAGAGCCGGCTCGCGGCGGCGATCCGGGCCATGTCGTAGGCGGGACCGCCGGTTCTTCGCGCATGACAGCGTGCTGACGGCGCCGTAAACCACACCGTCAGGCCGCCAAAATATCGCTTGCACGGCAAGCGACGGTAAGCTCAAAATACATCATGGATTCACGGCGGCTCGAGGCCGCCGTGTTGCATTTTGAAGGGTCGTCCGGCCATGTCGCACCTGATGAATACCTATGCCAGGCTTCCGGTCGCTTTCGAGCGCGGTGAGGGCGCCTGGGTGTGGGATACGAACGGAAAACGTTATCTCGATGCGCTGGCCGGAATCGCAGTATGCGGTCTCGGCCACAGCCACCCGCGATTCACCGCGGCGCTGCGCGAACAGCTCGGCAAGCTGGTCCACACCTCCAATCTCTACGAGATCACGCTGCAGGAACGGCTGGCCGACCGGCTTGCCCGGATTTCCGGCATGGAGTCCGTCTTTTTCTGCAACTCGGGATGCGAGGCCAACGAAGCTGCGATCAAGCTCGCCCGCTACTACGGGCACCAGAAGAACATCGAGGCGCCGGCGATCGTGGTCATGGAAAAAGCTTTCCACGGTCGCACCATCGCCACGCTGTCTGCGACGGGCAGCCGCAAAGTGCAGGCCGGCTTCGAGCCGCTCGTGTCCGGTTTCGTGCGGGTGCCCTTTGACGATCTGGAGGCGGTGCGGCGTGTCGCAGACGGCAACCGGAGCGTCGTCGCGATCATGGTCGAATTGATACAGGGCGAAGGCGGCATCAACGTCTGCCATGCCGATTATCTGAAAGGCCTGCGTCAGATCTGCGACGAGCGCGGCTGGCTGCTGATCCTGGACGAAGTCCAAAGCGGCATGGGGCGCACCGGGACCTGGTTCGCGTTCCAGCAGTCCGGCGTCCCGCCCGACATCATGACGCTCGCCAAGGGGCTCGGCAACGGCATACCGATCGGTGCCTGCCTCGCGAGCGGTGCGGCGGCCAGGCTGTTCAAGCCCGGGAGCCACGGTTCGACCTTTGGTGGCAACCCGTTCGCCTGCGCGGCCGCGATCGAAACGCTCGCCGTCATCGAAGAAGAAGGCCTGATGCAGAATGCCGTGACCCTGGGCGATGTATTGCGCGAGCGCTTTCGTTCACGTCTTGCCGGCCAGCCCGGCGTGGTCGACATACGCGGCCAGGGACTCATGATCGGAATCGAACTCGCGCATCCGTGCGGCGAACTGGTCCAGCAGGCGCTCGATGCCGGCCTGCTCATCAACGTAACCGCGGACAACGTGATCCGGCTGCTGCCCCCGCTCAACTTCACGCAGGAGCAGTGCGAGATGGTGGTCGCTACGCTGGTGCCGCTGGTCGCGGACTTTCTCGCTCGCCAGAGCGCGCCGCATCCCGTGGCGCAGTCCGCCTGACCTGCGGGTTGTCCCCGCGCCCACGCCATGGCCGTACGTCATTATCTGCAGTTCAACGATTTTTCGCGCGACGAATACGACTACCTGTTCCAGCGCACGCGCTGGATCAAGGACATGTTCAAGCGCTACGTGCCGTACCGCCCGCTGCACGACCGGACGCTGGCGATGGTTTTCGAGAAACACTCTACCCGCACCCGCGTGTCGTTCGAGGCCGGGATGCATCAGTTGGGCGGTTCGGTGATCACCCTCATGACGCGCGATACGCAAATGGGCCGCGGCGAAGCCATCGAGGACGTCGCGCGGGTGATCACGCGCATGGTCGACGTCGTGATGATCCGCACCTTCGAGCAGACGATCATCGAGCGCTTCGCGGAGTACTCCCGGGTGCCGGTGATCAACGGGCTGACCAATGAATATCACCCGTGCCAGATCCTGGGCGACATCTACACCTACGTCGAGCACCGCGGCAGCATCGTGGGCAAAACGGTGGCCTGGATCGGGGACTCGAACAACGTGTGCAACACCTGGCTGCAGGCCGGCGAGGTATTCGATTTCAACGTTCACGTATCGACGCCGCCGGGCTACGAAGTGGAGCCCGAGCGCGCAGGCCTCTACGGCACGGATCACTACGAAGAGTTCTCCGATCCGATGGACGCGGTGAAGGATGCCGATCTCATCACCACGGATGTGTGGACGAGCATGGGCATGGAGGCCGAGGACGCCGAACGCAAGCGCGACTTCGAGGACTGGCGCGTGGACATCGAGATGATGCGCGCAGCAAGAAAAGATGCGCTTTTCATGCATTGCCTGCCGGCGCACCGCGGAGAGGAAGTCGAGGCGGACGTGATAGACGGCCCGCAGAGCGTGGTGTGGGACGAGGCCGAAAACCGCATGCACACCCAGAAGGCGCTGATGGAATACCTGCTGCTGGGGCGGATCAAGACCCAGGGCGAATTATGGTCCGTCTAGACTAGCCGGCGCCGGTCCGTACGGTAACTGGCGACCCGCATCATGCGATCCTGCGGGACCTGCAGCGGGCGCTTTCCAACAGGTGTTTAACCAAGGCACATGCGCAAAAAAATCAAGAAGGTAGTGCTCGCTTATTCGGGAGGCCTCGATACCTCCGTCATCCTCAAGTGGTTGCAAGAGGTCTATGACTGCGAAGTCATCGCCTTTACCGCGGACATCGGTCAGGGCGAGGAGCTGGGGCCGGCCCGCAAGAAGGCGAAGGCGCTCGGGGTAAAGCGGATCTTCATCGAAGACCTGCGCTAGGAATTCGTGCGCGACTTCGTGTTCCCCATGTTCCGCGCCAATGCGCTGTACGAGGGCGAATATCTCCTCGGCACGTCGATCGCGCGCCCGCTGATCGCCAAGCACATGGTGGAAATCGCCCGCAAGACCGGCGCTGATGCGATATCGCACGGGGCGACCGGCAAGGGCAACGACCAGGTGCGTTTCGAGCTCGGCGCTTACGCGCTCATGCCGGACGTGAGGATCATCGCACCGTGGCGGGAATGGGATCTCACGTCCCGCGAGAAACTGCTGGACTACGCCAAGCGGCATCGCATCCCGGTGGACTACAAGAAGAAAAAAGGCGCGGCGCCCTACTCCATGGATGCCAACCTGCTGCATATCTCCTATGAAGGCGGCATATTGGAGGACCCGCGCTACGAGCCGGAAGAATCGATGTGGCGCATCACCGTGTCGCCCGAAAAGGCGCCGAACCGGCCCGAGTACATCGAGCTGACCTATGCCAGGGGCGATATCGTCGCTGTCAATGGCCGCAAGATGAGCCCGGCGCAGGTGCTCGCCACGCTGAACCAGCTCGGGGGAAAACACGGCGTCGGCCGCCTCGATCTCGTGGAAAACCGCTACGTCGGCATGAAATCGCGCGGCTGCTACGAAACGCCCGGCGGCACCATCATGCTCAAGGCGCGCCGCGCGATGGAGTCGATCACGCTCGACCGCGAAGTGCTCGCGCTCAAGGACGACCTCATGCCGCGGTACGCGCGGCTGATCTACAATGGCTACTGGTTCAGTCCTGAGCGCAGGCTCCTGCAGACGCTCATCGACGAATCGCAGCAGCCGGTCAACGGCGTGGTCCGCGTCAGGCTCTACAAGGGTACCGTCATGACCGTCGGCCGGGAGTCGAAGACCCATTCGCTCTACGATCCCGCCATCGCCACATTCGAGGACGACAAGGGCGCCTACGACCAGGCGGACGCTGCCGGATTCATACGCCTCAACGCGCTGCGCATGCGCATCGCTGCCAGCCTCAACCGGCGGAAATGACGCGAGGTCCAGATGACTACGATCGCGGTCGTCAGGAAGAATGGGTATGCCGCCATCGCGGCGGATACCATGACGAAATGGGGGACCGGCAAGGAGACCGCGGAATACATCATCAACCATTCCAAGATCCTGAAAGTCGGGGGCAGCTACATCGGCGTCACCGGCAGCGCCACGTTCAAGACCATACTCCAGGACTATTTCGGACGCCCCCGCGCGTACGCACGCTTCGATACGCCGTTTGATATTTTCAGGACGTGGCAGAAGCTGCACGCGGCGCTCAAGCAGGACTACTACCTGGTGACCGGGCACAGCGAGGAAGACGTGCTCGAATCGACGCGCATGGACGCGCTCATCATCAATGCCCGCGGCATCTTCGGGGTCGCGGCGCATCGCACGGTGCAGGAGTTCTCGAAGTTCTACGCCTTCGGCAGCGGCGGCGACTTCGCGATGGGCTCCATGCATTCCACCTACGGCGAGCATAGCCGCCCGGCGGAGAGCGTCGCGCGCGCGGCCATCGAGGCGGCGGCGGAATTCGACGACAGCACCGGCGTGCCGGTCACCTCGTTTACTGTAAAATTGGCACGAAGGTAACTACACAAAAAGAGGAGGCGCGGGGAAATGCCATCCTTCGACATCGTGTCCGAGGTGAATCAGGTCGAGGTCCACAACGCAGTAGACCAGTGCAACAAGGAAATCGGCAACCGCTTCGACTTCAAGGGCTCGGATGCCCGCGTGGAAGTCGACGAGAAGCAGAAAAAGCTGACCGCCTTTGCGGATGACGAGTTCAAGCTCGGCCAGCTGCGGGACGTGCTCACCGGAAAGCTTGCGAAGCGCGGCATCGATGTGCGGTGCCTGCAACTCGAAAAAATCGAGAAAGTCAGCGGCAACAAGGTCAAGCTTGACGATCTTCTTCCCCAGCTCCTGCTCGACGCCCTGGCGAACCCCGATGTCCTGCTTGACCTTGTTGCCGCTGACTTTCTCGATTTTTTCGAGTTGCAGGCACCGCACATCGATGCCGCGCTT
>JBQTJV010000012.1:0-12410 GCA_052386775.1 Betaproteobacteria bacterium | reverse complement strand
CACTCCTTGTTGATATAACCCGCCCCTCCGGCCTTGAGCACGCGCGTCGCATGCAGTTCCTCGGGGTACATGCTCAGAATCAGCACCGGCCGCTGCGGAAACTCGCGCTTGAGCTCCTTGAGCAGGTCCAGGCCGCTGCGTCCGGGCATGGAATAATCGACTATGGCCACATCCCATTCGACTTTACGGGCCAGATCCAGCGTCTCGGTGCCGTTTTTCGCCTCGCCCACCACGTCGACGCCGGAGTCGCTCGCCAGTATTTGCCGCAGGCCATGCCGAACCACCGGATGGTCGTCCGCAATCAAAACCTTCACGATCTGGTTCCCCCTTCTATTTATCGTCTATCGGAAAGACCGCATCAGCCGTCCGCGGCGTGCGCCAGCGGTTGTCGCGTCCCCAGTGGAATCCGTATGGTGACCGCCGTGCCTTTTCCGCGCTGCCCGTGGATCTCTATCTTGCCGTCGAAAGGCAGCACCCGTTCCCGCATGCCCAGAAAACCAAGCGATTTGGAACTGCTGATCTTCGCTTCGCTGATCCCCCGGCCATTGTCCTGCACCCGGAGCCAGATCTTGCCTTCCTCTTCACCCATGCACACGTCCACGCGCGTGGCGTGGGCGTGGCGCGCGACGTTGGTCAACAGTTCCTGGAAGATCCGGAACATGGCCGTGGAGCGTGCCTGGTCCAGCGGCGGCCCGTCTGCGGGGATCTGGACGTTGCACCGGATGCCGGAGCGCACCTGGAAATCGCGTGCCTGCCAGCTGATGGCGGCCGCCAGGCCGATTTCATCCAGCACTTCGGGTCGCAGTCCCGACGCGATGCGGCGCACCGAGCGGATGGTGCCGTCGATCAGCCTGAACATGGCGGCGGTTTTCTCCACCAGCGGTTTCTGCTCCGGGCGCAGCCCGCTTGCAAGCCAGGTCAGGTCCATCTTGAGTCCGGTCAGCGCCTGGCCCAGCTCGTCATGGATCTCGCGGGCTATCCGTATCTGCTCTTCTTCCCGTACCGACTGCAGCCGCGCCGCGAGCGCACGGAGGTTTTCCTCGGACTCGCGCAGGCGTTCTTCCGTCACGCGGCGTTCGGAAATTTCCCGAGTGAGCGCGACGTTCTTGTTGTAAAGATCCACGAATACCGCGATCTTGGAGCGCAGCACTTCCGGGATGAGCGGCTTCACGATGTAGTCGACGGCGCCCACCTCGTAGCCGCGAAATATCGAAGCAAGATCCTCGTACGCGGCAGTGAGAAAGATGATCGGCGTGTGCCGCGGCCCCGGCTGCTCGCGGATGCGGCGGGCGGTGGTAAAGCCATCCATCCCGGGCATGCGCGCATCCAGAAGAATCACCGCGAACGCTTCTTCGGTCACGCGCCGCAAGGCTTCTTCGCCCGAACAGGCCAGGACCAGCGTCTGCCCGGGCGCATCGAGGAGTTCCCTCAGCGCAAGGAGATTTCTCTGGTCGTCGTCGACCGCCAGGATCTTCGCCGCACCGGCGACCGACATCATTTCCGCCACCTCGCGCTCCGCAAACTTCTGCATTGGTCCCGCTGTGTATTATCGGGGCTGGCGCCGCCCAAGCCAACCCCGCACGCCGCAAGCCACCCCCGGGCGCAATCCTGCAACCGCAGTGGTCTCAACGGACTAGACCGCCGGGTTGCACATTCATGCACGGTGTCAGATATTAACGACCGGGGTGTCGTACACCCGCTACATCGGACAGCCGCCGATGGCCAGCCCGCTGTTATCAGTCGGCCGCCGGCCAAACAAAGTGCAGCCATCGCCTGTCCTTCCCGGGGTTTCGCTGCCCGCACCGCGCGTCAGCCCCGTATTCCTTCGGCATATCGGCGCCACGGCATTCGCCATCGTAGCGCATTCTCGCTCGCCGTGCGCTCATTCAATGCCGCGAGGCTCAGGCAGCGCTGCCGCACCATGAGCCGGATAGCTCAGTGATTCAGGACCGCGGCACAAAGTCAGTTCTTTCGCTCCGCATACGATCGCTCGGTGCACGCTTCGATAGGCGAGGAATTACAACATGCCAGGCACTCCTATTATTCACGGGATGAAAATTTTTTCCACCTGCCCGCCGTCCAATCAGTTGCCGCAGGCGGAATATCTGCAGCGCGTGCAGGAGATCGCCCGCTGGAGCGAGCAGGCCGGCTGCGAGGGCATCCTGGTATACACCGATAACGGCTTGCTCGACCCGTGGCTCGTCTCGCAACTCATCATCAGCGCCACGCGAAGACTTTCGCCGCTGGTCGCGATTCAGCCCGCCTACATGCACCCGTACAGCGTGGCGAAGATGGTCACTTCGCTCGCCCATCTCCACGGGCGGCGCCTGTATCTCAACATGGTTGCGGGCGGCTTCAAGAACGATCTCATCGCGCTCGACGATCACACGCCGCACGACGAGCGCTACGAGCGCCTGGTGGAATACACCGGCATCATCACGGCGCTGCTGCGCTCGGGAGATGCGCTTACCCATGAAGGACGCTATTACCGCGTATCAAACCTCAAGCTGACGCCTCCCCTGCCCTCCGCCCTGATGCCGGGGGTTTTCGTCTCGGGATCGTCGGACGCCGGTATGGCGGCCGCGCGCAGGCTCAAAGCCACGGCAGTTCAGTACCCGCGACCGCCCTCCGAATACCCGCCCGACCACGGCGACACGCACGCCAACATGGGCATACGCATCGGCATCATCGCCCGTGAAGAGGACCGGGAGGCATGGCACGCGGCACGCACGCGCTTCCCGGAGGACCGCAAGGGCCAGCTCACGCACCAGCTCGCCATGAAGGTGTCCGATTCGTCCTGGCACCAGCAGCTTTCCGAGCTCGGCAAGGCGGCGCCGTCTGTCGAGAATCCATACTGGCTGGTGCCGTTTCAGAACTACAAGACCTTCTGCCCTTATCTCGTGGGCAGCTACGACCGCGTCGCGGACGAGGTTTCCCGCTATGTCGAAGCCGGATACCGCACCTTCATCCTCGATGTGCCGGCCAGCCCGGAGGAGATGCAGCATATAGGAGAGGTCTTCGAACGCGCGGTTTGTGCGTTCGCGATCGGATGAGCATGCTATTGCAGCAAGGTGTCACGGCGCAGGCTGAGGCGCGTCCAGACGCCATCGCGGTGGTCTGCAAGAGCGAGCGGGTGACGTACCGTGCGCTGGAGCGGGAAAGCAATCAGCTCGCGCGACTGCTGATCGAGGTCGGCTGTCGCAAGGGCGATCGCGTAGCCCTGCTGATGCCCAAGATCCCCAAAGCGATCGTCGCCATGCTCGCCACACTGAAGGCCGGCGCGATCTATGTTCCGCTCGACCCCGCAGGCCCGGCGAACAGGCTGGCGCGCATGCTCGAGATCAGCGACTGTCGCTGCATACTCGCCGCGGGAGCAGTCGCCGCGATGCTGCGCGACACACTTGCCGCCGCGCGGCTTGCCAACCCGCCGAAGGTCGGCTGGCTGCAGGATGCTCCGCCCGAGGTGACGAACGTCGTTCCTTGCTTTGGCGAACGCGATGCGGCAGCGCAGGCCCATACGTGCCCCCGGACCGATGCCGCAGACACCGACCTGGCGCATATCCTCTTCACTTCAGGATCCACCGGGCTGCCCAAAGGCGTCACGATCACCCATCGCAGCGTGGTGCATTTCATCACTTGGGCGCAACGCTATTTCGATACCGCCCCGCAGGATCGCATTTCGCAGCACCCGCCCTTCCATTTCGACCTGTCCACTTTCGACATCTACGGCACCCTGTGGTCCGGCGCCGAGTTGCACCTGGTTCCCGCGGAATTGAACCTGCTCCCGCATAAGCTCGCCCAGTTCATCTCCGAGTCGCGACTCACGCAGTGGTTTTCAGTGCCGTCCGTCCTGAACCTCATGGCGAAGTACGACGTGGTGAATTCCGGATCGTTTCCGGCCTTGAAACGGGTGCTGTGGTGCGGCGAAGCCATGCCTACGCCTACGCTCATCTACTGGATGGAGCGCTTGCCCCACGCGCGCTTTACCAATCTTTACGGCCCCACGGAAGCGACGATCGCGAGCAGCTACTACACGGTGCCGCACTGCCCGCGCGATGCGCGTGAAGCCATTCCGATCGGCACGCCCTGCGATGGTGAAGCGCTTCACGTGCTCGATGAGCGTCTGCGGCCAGTGGCGCAAGGCGAGATCGGCGATCTTTACATCGGCGGCGTCGGCCTGAGCCCGGGTTACTGGCGCGATCCGGAAAAAACGCGCGCCGCATTCCTTCCGCGCCCGGGGTCCCGCAACGCCGACGACCGCATCTATCGGACCGGGGACCTTGCGCGCGCCGGTGCAGACGGCCTCGTCTACTTCCTGGGTCGCGCGGATTCTCAGATCAAGAGCCGCGGTTACCGCATCGAGCTCGGCGAAATCGAAGCTGCGGCCAATGCCACGGGCTGGCTTCGCGAGTGTGCGGTCGTTGCGCTTCCCAGCGACGGTTTCGAAGGACACGCGATCTGCTGCGCGTACACGCCGCTGCCCGAGGCGGACGTCACGCCGGCGCGCCTGCGGGAAAGACTGAAGTCCCTGCTGCCCGCGTACATGATGCCCAATCAATGGCGGGCGTTCGATGGCCTGCCCAAGAACGCCAACGGCAAGATCGACCGGCCGGCCTTGCGCGCGGCGTTCCAGCAACCGGCGGAATCACTGAATGTTTGAATGGCGGCGCCCCGCGGATGTGAAAGTGTTGCTGGTGGCCGAGGAGGCAGCCGGCATACAGACGCTGCGCGCGATACTGAACAGTCGGCACCGTCTCGTCGGAGTCGTCACCTCTGACGACGAGGGCGCGCGGCGCGGGGCGACCGTACGAGGCGTCGCGGAAAGCAACGGTTGTCAACTCTGGCCGGCGCAATCGGTCGGAGCACCCGATTTCGCGCAGGTGCTCCGCGAGGCAGGCGTCGACGTCCTGCTCAACGTCCATTCGCTGCGCCTGATCCATCCTGCGATATTGCGGGTTCCGGTCATCGGCAGTTTCAATCTGCATCCCGGCCCGCTGCCTGAATATTCGGGACTCAACGCGCCCAGTTGGGCCATCTACAACGGCGAACCCCGGCACGCTGTGACGGTCCACTGGATGACCTCTGAGATCGACACCGGGCCGATTGCCTTTCGCGAGGAATTGCTCACTGACGAACAGGAGACAGGCCTGACGCTCACCGCCAAATGCGTTCGCGCCGGCGTACCTCTGCTGCTCAGGCTGTTGGATGTCGCCGGCGAGGATCCGACATCGATCCCGCGTCTTGCACAGGATCGAACGCGCCGGCGCTATTACGGACGCGAAGTGCCCCAAAACGGCTGTTTGCGCTGGCACCAGCCTGCTGAACGCATCGTGCGCTTCGTGCGTGCGTGCGACTATGCGCCGCTGCCCTCGCCCTGGGGATATCCCCGCACCGGCTTGAACGGCAAGGCCTGCGAAATAGTGAAGGCGTTCAGGACGCGCCGGCCCTGCTCGGTGCCTGCGGGCACCGTCGGAGAAATCAGGGATGCCTCAGCGCTCATCGCGACCGCGGATGAATGGGTCGAGATAAGCCGACTCAATGTGGCAGGACGCGCGATGCGCGCCGCCGATGTATTGAAAACAGGAGCACGCCTTGAGGATTGACGCAGACCTTCCCGACCTGGCGCTTTACGACGAGATCATCACCATCTTTCTGGAACGCCTTAACGTGACCGTTCCTTCGCTCGATGCCGATCTGCTCGCAAGCGGCGTGCTCGACTCTCTGGCGCTTGTGGAATTGCTGATGCAACTGGAGCTGCGCTACGGCCTGCAGATCTCTCTGGAGAAGCTGGACTTCGAGAACTTCAGGTCCGTTGCAGCCATTGCGGCCTTCGTTGCGCAGGAGCGCGCGTGCTGCCAGCCCCAATAATCCACGAGACGGGTTCGATCCGCGAGTTCCGGATCGAGGACATTCCCCGGGTCGTTGCCCTTCATGGCCGGGTATTCGGGACGAGTCCGACGCGAACGCCGCAAAAGCTCGCCGCGTGCTTTGAAGATATATTGCTGCGCAATCCATGGCGCGACCCGTCTCTGCCCTCGCTGGTGGCCACCAGGAACGGCGACATCACAGGCTTCCTGGGCGTGGTCCCGCGTCCGATGGCGCTCAACGACCGGATGATCCGCGTCGCCGTCTGCACGCAGTTCATGGTCGACCCGCAGCATCGCGTGGATCTTTGTGCCGTGCAGTTGTTGAAGGCCTTTTTTGCGGGGCCGCAGGACCTCGCGCTTGCCGACGGCGCGAACGAGGGCGCGCGGCGCATGTGGCTCGCGCTCGGTGGCGCCGCGCCGCTGCTCTACAGCCTGCACTGGCTGCGGCCGCTGCGCCCGGCACGATACCTGCTTTCGCTGCTGGCAAAGCGGATGCCGCGACTGCGCCCCGTCACCGCGGCGGGTGTTCCGTTCGCCGCGCTCGCTGACCTGGCGGCGTCCCGCATTCCTTCGAGCCAGCTCAGGCCGCATGACAGCGACGCGAATGAAGCGCCGCTCGATGCCGAGACGATGTGCCGCCATCTTCCGGAAATCATGTACGGCACCGTGCTGCAACCCAGATACGACGAGCAGTCGCTTTCGTGGCTGCTGGACCAGGCCGCGCGCATGCGGCGTCACGGCGCGCTGCGGGCGCGTGCAGTCCGGGACAGCCAACGCCGCCTGCTCGGGTGGTATATCCACTATGTGCGCAAGGGCGGGATAAGCGAAGCGGTTCAAGTCGCCGCCCGGGACGGCGCCTTCAACCGCGTGCTGGAGTGCCTGGCATTGGACGCGTGGCGACAGGGGGCTACCGCAGTGCGGGGCCGCCTCGATCCGCGCTTCGCGCAGGACATATCGGATCACCACGGCTGGCTGCGACGCGACTGCAACTGGACTTTGGTCCATACGCGAAACCCGGATCTGCTTTCGGCCATCCACCAGGGAAAACTTTTTTTGAGCCGCCTGGAAGGCGAATGGTGGATGCGGTTTCTGGAATAAGCGCACATGCAACGATGAACATCTGTTTTGTGGGAATGGATAACCTCCCCGTACTCGCGCCCGAGTACGCTCATCTGCCCATAGGCGGCGAATCGGTGCAGCAGACGCTGATCGCCCGGGCATTGGCGCGCCGCGGCTACCGTGTCTCGATGGTGGTTGCCGACTGGGGCCAGGAGGATGGCACGCAGCGGGACGGTATCCGGATTCACAAATCGTTCCGTCCGGGCAGCGGCCTGCCGGTACTGCGGTTCCTCCACCCGCGCTGGACGGGGATGTGGCGGGCGTTGAGGCGGGCCGATGCCGAGGTGTACTACACGAGTTGCGCGGGCATGCACGTCGGGCTGCTCGCGCTGTTCTGCAGGCGCTATGGCCGCCGCCTGGTGTTTCGCGCGGCAAGCGACCCCGATTGCGACCGCTCGCGCCTGCCGCTGCTGGTCAAGTATGCGCGCGACCGCTGGCTGTACCAGTACGGTTTGCGCCGAGCCGATGCCATTCTGGTGCAGAGCTCGGTCCAGGCCGAGGCCCTGGCGAACAGTTACCGCCTCGGGTCGCGCATCGCGGGCATGCTGGTAGACGCACCGGTCGCCGCTGCGCGGCGTGACATCGACGTGCTGTGGGTCGGCAACATCAAGCGCGTGAAGCGTCCGGACCGCATACTCGACGTGGCCGCGAAGCTCCCCGGAGCCCGCATCCACGTAGCGGGGGGAGAAACGCGGGGAGAAGAGTCGTTCTACCGGACGTTCACCCGCGCTGCCGCCGACGCTTCCAATGTGGTTTTCCACGGCCGCCTGCCCTACGGCAGGGCAAGCGCGCTGTACGGCCGTGCCCGGGTGCTCCTTAATACTTCCGACGTCGAGGGTTTTCCCAACGCCTATCTGCAAGCGTGGCAGAACGGCGTGCCGGTCGTCACGCTGATCGACCCCGACCACCTCATCGCCCGGGAAGGACTCGGCTTGGTCGCCACTTCGCCTGTCGCGTTGAACGCAGCAACCGGGTCGCTGTTAAACGACCCGACGGCATGGAAGGCGGCGAGCGAGCGCTGCAGGGCGTACATGGCGCGCGAGTACAGCGAGGATCGCATCCTGCAGGACTATATCGACGTGTTTCAGCACGCGACGCGTAACACCCGTGTCAATCAACGCAAGCTTTCACCGAGCCGCCATCATGTCTGAAACGCCTTTCATCATCACGATCGACACCGAGGGTGACAACCTGTGGTCTCGCCCGCGGGACATCACGACGCGCAACGCCGCCTACCTGCCCCGCTTTCAGTCGCTTTGCGAGCGCTACCGCTTCAAGCCGGTCTATCTCACCAACTACGAGATGGCGATGTCGGATGCCTTCGTGGAATTCGGCCGCGATGTCATCTCACGCGACGCCGGCGAGATCGGCATGCATCTGCATGCGTGGAATTCGCCGCCTCTCCACGCATTGACGGACGACGATATGCGCTACCAGCCTTACCTGATCGAGTATCCGGCGCCCGTCATGAAGGAAAAGATCAAGGTCATCACCGGTCTGCTCGAAGACCGCTTCGGGCGACGGATGGTCAGCCACCGCGCCGGACGTTGGGCGTTCGACGGGCGTTATGCCGCGATGCTGGTGGACGCCGGATACCGTGTCGACTGCTCTGTGACGCCCGGCGTGGACTGGAGCCGCAACCCCGGCGCGCCCGGCGGTCGCGGCGGCTCCAACTACACCGCTTTCCCTGACCGGCCATACTTCCTGACGCCTGCCGACATCGCAGCGCCGTCGAACGGCGCGCTGCTCGAGGTTCCGATGACCGTCCGTTCCGGCCGGCTCTACCGACAGGTGCCCTGGGCCTATCGCGTTCCGGTCGTGCGCTGGCTCGCGAAAAAAGCCTCGCCCGCACCGTGCTGGCTGTGCCCCACCCCGCTGCAGGAAAAGCGCAATCTCGGCACCATGCTGCAGCTCGCGCGACGCGCGCGCGCCGATGGCGCTAGCCATATGGAATTCATGATGCACTCATCGGAGCTCATGCCGGGCGGCAGCCCGGCATTCCGCGATGACGCGGACATCGACCGGTTGTACGAATATCTCGAGATGCTGTTCCGGGAGGTTTCGGCATGGTGTTACGGGGCGACGCTGGCGGAGTTCGACCAGGCGCTCAGAAAGGCGTCGGGAGCGGCTGCCGGCAAGGCGTCCTTTCCTCATCCCTACGAGCCGCTGCCGGCCTGACCGCTGCGGCACTCTGCTTGAACGACGGAAGCGCTTGATGCTGCAATACAGAGGTCGCGCCGCCACGTATGGCGAAGTGTGGTTCGACGAAGAGCTGCCCGACAGCTCGAGCGTCGACGTCGTGCTGTATCGCCAGCGGCCGACACCCATCCCCGGCGCACGCACGACACCCTCGCTCACCCTGGTTGTCGATCTGTCCCGGCCCGAGGACAGCATCCTGGAGAGCTTCGGGAAGGACTGCCGCTACAAGGTCAAGCGTGCGGATTCGCGGGATGGGCTTGCCGCGGAATTCATAGTCGAGCCGGAAAACCGCCTCGACGAGTTCTGCGCCTTCTATGACGCCTTCGCTGCGGAGAAAGGGCTGCGTCCCAGTTATCACGCCTGGTTGTATGCCGCCTGCCTTGCACGGCAACTGGTGCTGACCCGGGTCACGCGCGATGGCGAATCCCTGGTGTGGCATGCTTTTCTGGTGTATGGCGAAAACGCCTGGCTGCAATACACCGGGTCGTGCTTCAGAAATCGCGACAGCCATTACCGGGCGGTGGTGGGCCGCGCGAACCGCTGGCTGCACTGGCAGGAAATGCTGCGCTTCCGGGAGCAAGGCAGGGTGCGCTACGACTGGGGCGGTCTCTTCGAGGACGAATCGGCGCCCGACCGCGCGGGAATCAACCGCTTCAAGAAGGAGTTCGGCGGCACCCCGGTACGCGCATACGATTGCGTCGTGCCGCTCACGGTACGGGGAAGTTTGTGGCTTCCGCTGCGCGATGCATGGCGCCGCCATTCCATGCGCGCGGGCTTCAACGGGCTGCTGCAGCGACGGCAACTCGAGCGCGCCGGCTGACCTCTATTCGCGGCGCGGCCACCTGAACCGCCCCGGCATCATGGCAGGCGGCTCATCGGTTCTTCGCGTGCAGCTGGCGAGACTTCCCACAGTTTCTCATAGGCTGCCAGCAGCCTGGGAACTTCGTGGCGCCATTCCAGAACCTCCTCGACGCGACGGCGACCATAGGCTCCCATCGCGGCGCGCCGCGACGGGTCGTCCAGCAGCTCCAGGATCTTGGAGGCGAAATCCCGGGCATCGTTTCTCTGCGCATACAGCGCGGCGTCCTGCGCGGAATAACGACCTTCCGTCAAATCGAACTGCACGATCGGCTTGCCGAGCGCCATGTATTCCATGATCTTGTTCATGGTGGATTTATCGTTCATGTCGTTGGCGATGTCGGGGTTGACGCACACGTCCGCGGTGTTGAGCATGGCGAGCAGCTCGTCATCCGGGACCCGCCCCGTAAAGGTCACGTAATCGGCTATGCCGAGTTCGGCGGCCAACCGCTTCATTTCCTCGAGCGAGGTGCCCCCGCCCACCAGCCCGAAATGAACGTCGCCGCGGTTATATTCGATCACGATGCTGCGCGCGGCTCTCAGCAGATAGTCGATGCCTTCCTGCCTGCCCATGACGCCAACATAGCCCACCAGGTAGCGCCGGCCGCGCTTGAGGCGCTCATCCGGCGGCAGCATGCGCAAGCGCTCGAGACTGGGGCCGCTGCGAACCACGAAGACGCGCTCGGCGGGCATGCCGCCGCGCTCGATCGCGATGCGGCGATACGATTCGTTGGTCGCGATGGAGACGTCAGCCGTGCGAAACGTCCAGTACTCGAGCTTGAGCAGCAGGCGGTAGAAGGCATCGCGCCGCCCGAACTTCGCTTCGTACAGCTCCGGGTTGATGTCGTGATGGTCGAAAACGAACTTCTTGCCCAGCAGCTTGAAGAAGCCGCCGATGAGAAAAAAGAGATCGGGCGGATTGCAGGCATGGATCACGTCGAAGCCGCGAACCATCAGCACCTTGCACGCCAGCACGAACGTGCGCAGCAAGGCGACGGCATACTCAACGGCATAGCCCTTGGCACCTTCTGCCTCGACGGGGAGCGCGTAACGCCAGATGTGTATGCCCGAGATCGCTTCGAATCTTTTTTCGTAGCCGCGACCGGTCGGGCAGATGATGGATACCGTGTAGCCGGCATCGCGCAACGCGGTTGCCTCCTGCCACACGCGCCGATCGAACGGGCTCGGCAGGTTCTCAACCAGGATCAGGACGCGGCGCGGCCGGGACACGGCGGTGAGTGCTACTGCTTTTTTTTCGGGCCGCAGCGCAAGGCGGCGACGCCGGCCCGCGCTACCAGCACAGGCCCTCGTAGACGCCGGCCACGCTGCGCGAATCGCAGATGCGCACGAAATCGATCAGGGTCTGCCCGTCCGCCATGCGTTTCGGGACCTGCACAAATTCCGGGGCGGCGTTGCCGATGACGATGGTTCTGGCATGAGCGAGAATCTCGTCTATGGTCTGCACCATCAGTCGCGAGATGTGCGGAATGTGGTTGAGAATGTAATCGCGGTTGGCGCCGTGTATGCTCGCAAGCTGGACGTTGCTGTCGTAGACGCGCAGGTCATAGCCCTTGCCGATCAGCCGCTCCGCGAGTTCCACCACCGGGCTTTCACGCAGATCGTCCGTGCCGGCCTTGAAGCTGAAACCCAGTATGCCGACCTTGCGGCTTCCCTTCTCCATCACCGCCCGCACCCCGCGCTCGATCTGCTGCTCGTTGCTCGGAAGGATGGCGCTCAGGATCGGCGGGGAAAGGTCGAGCGTTTTCGCCTTGTAGAGCAGCGCCCGGAGGTCCTTCGGCAGGCAGGAGCCGCCGAATGCGAATCCCGGCTTGAGGTAGTACGAGGACAGGTTGAGCTTGGTATCCTGGCAGAAAATGTTCATCACGCGGTGCGCGTCGACATCGAGCGCCTTGCAGATGTTGCCGATTTCGTTGGCAAACCCCACCTTGAGCGCATGCCACGCGTTGTCGGCATATTTCACCATCTCGGCGGTGCCGACATCGGTCCGCACCAGCGGGCCTGGCATCTGCGCGTAGAGGCTCGCCATCAAATCGCCGCTCGCCGGGTTGAGTTCGCCGATCACCGTTTTGGGCGGATTGTAATAATCGTGGACCGCGGTGCCTTCGCGCAGAAATTCGGGATTGATGCAGACGCCGAACTCCTCTCCGGCGTGCTTGCCCGATTGCGCTTCGAGCGTCGGAATCACCAGTTCGCGCATCGTTCCCGGCAGCAGCGTGCTGCGCATGGCGACGACCGGCGCCCCCGGATGCTCGCGCAGCGCCGCACCGATCTGCTCGCAGACCCGCTTGATGAACTGCAGGTCGATGCCGCCGTTGCGCAGCCCCGGGGTGCCCACGCAAATCAGCA
>JBQTJV010000011.1:0-15088 GCA_052386775.1 Betaproteobacteria bacterium | reverse complement strand
GGCGCCCAGCGGATGGCGTCTGCTCGCCATGGTGTTTCTGCCGTTCGCGGCGGGCTACTACCTGTCTTTCCTGTTCCGCAACGTCAATTCGGTCGTGTTCCCGGACCTCACGCAGGAGTTTGGTCTCTCCGCCGGCGCACTGGGTTTCCTTACGAGCGCCTACTTTCTCACGTTCGCGGCGGCGCAGCTTCCGCTGGGGATGCTGATGGACCGCTATGGGCCGCGCCGCGTGAATGGCGCCATGCTGCTCGTCGCCGCCCTCGGTTCCGTCATCTTTGCCATCGCGGCCGGGCTGCCGACGCTCGCCTTCGGGCGCGCGTTGATCGGGCTCGGCGTAGCGGTCTGCCTCATGTCTTCCATGACGGCGTTCGTGCTGTGGTTCCCGCTGGAGCGCATGGCGACGCTGGTGGGCTGGATGCTGCTCGTCGGCGCGATCGGCGCGGTGTCCGCGACCAAGCCCGTGGAACTCGCGTTGCGGGTGATGGATTGGCGCACGCTGTTTCTCACGCTCGCCGCCTGCGCGGTGGCGGCCAGCGCCGCGATCATGCTGGTGGTGCCGGAAAAGGCCGGCCCGGCGAGCACCGCGACGCTGCGCAGCCAGCTCCGCGCCGTGTGGACCATCCTGCGCGACCGTGGGTTCTGGTCCATCGGCAGCGCGGCGGCGTTCGTGCAAGGCGTTGCGATCAGCCTGCTCGGGCTGTGGGCGGGGCCGTGGATGCGCGATGTTGCGGGGCTCGATCGCGCCGAGCTTGCTTCCCATCTGCTGTTTGCCGCTTCCGCATTCGGCGTCGGCGGCGTGCTGTGGGGTACCCTTTCCGATCGACTCGCGCAGCGCGGCATTCCCGTCATCGTGACCTACGTGGCGGGATGCACGGCCTGCAGCCTCGCGATGATCCCGATCGCGCTCGGCCACGGCGGCGCGAGCCTGCTGTGGTGGGTGCTCTTCATGGGGCTTTGCCCGTTCGGTACGCTTTCCTACGCACTGCTCGCAACGCGCTTTCCGAAAGCGATGACCGGATTGGTGGTGACCGCACTCAACATGGTGACGTTTCTGCTCGCGTTCGCGGTGCAGGCCGGGGTCGGCGCGATCATCAATCTGTGGCCCGTGGTGGACGGCAGCTACGCCGTGGCGGGCTACCGCGCGGCGTTCGGCTTGTGTTCGCTGCTGCAGATCGCGTCGGTGGTGTGGCTCGCGTGCGCTGAGCGGGCGCGATTGCGCTGGCGCGCCTAACTGCGCGTGAGCCTGCGCTTCGCTACCGCCGCGGCGAGCGCTTCGAGGAGTCGTTCGCTCTCATCCCAGCCGAGGCAGCCGTCGGTGATGCTTTGCCCGTACACCAGCGGTTTGCCCGGAACGAGATCCTGGCGCCCGGCCCTGAGGTGACTTTCCGCCATGACGCCCATGATGCGCCGCTCGCCCGCGGCGATCTGCCGCGCGACGTCATGTCCGGCGTCGATCTGTCTTTCGAACTGCTTGGATGAATTGGCGTGGCTCAAGTCGATCATGACGGCCGGGCGAAGAGCGCTCGCCTCGAGCAGGGTGCAGGCTGCTGCGACGCTTTCCGCGTCGTAGTTCGGCTTCGTTCCGCCGCGCAGCACGATATGGCAATCGCTGTTTCCGGCGGTGGACACGATGGCGCACGCGCCGGTTTTCGTCACGCCGATGAAGCGGTGCGGCACGGCGGCGGCGCGAACCCCATCCACCGCGATGCGCACGTTGCCGTCCGTCCCGTTCTTGAAACCGATGGGACAGGAAAGTCCCGACGCCAGCTCGCGATGGATCTGGCTTTCCGTGGTGCGCGCGCCGATGGCACCCCAGGAGACGAGGTCGGCGATGTACTGCGGCGTCACCATGTCGAGAAATTCACAGGCGACGGGGAGTCCGGTCTCGTTGAGGTCGCGCAGCAGTCCGCGCGCGAGCCGCAGGCCGTCGTTGATGCGAACACTGCCGTCGAGGCCGGGGTCGTTGCTGCGCCCTTTCCAGCCGCCGGTGGTGCGCGGCTTTTCAAAGTAAACGCGCATCAGGATGAGCAGGTCGTTCGCCAGCCGGCGCGCCGCGTCCAGGAGCCGGGCGCCGTATTCCTTCGCCGCGGCGACATCGTGGATGGAGCAGGGCCCGATGATGACGATGAGCCGTTCGTCGGTGCCGTGCAGGATGCGATGCACGGCCGTTCGGCTTTCGGCGACGACATGCCGCGCGCCCGGCGTCAGCGGAAATGCCGCGAGGATCTGCGCGGGCGGCGTCAGGGCCTCGATGCTGCGGACGCGCAGGTCGTCGGTATTCTCGTACATGTGGAAAAGATACCGAGCGCACCGCGCAGGGTCAAACGCGCGGCCATGACGACAGGCTGGATTTTTCGTTTTTTCCACGAACTGATACACTGCCGGCTGGCAACTTTTGAAAGGAGGTGATCCCGTGCGAGTCCATCTAGGCAACGTCGTTCTTACCGGCTCGAATGGCGGATCATTCCGCAACATCAGGAAATCTGCCAGCCGCTAAGCGGCCTGCCTGTACTACCGACGCCCCGGGAGCTTCGTTCCCGGGGCGTTTTTACTTGGGTGCCGCTACAATGGCCGGCGCAAATGATCTTACGGCTCCACTCCGCCGGAGCGACGCATAACGGCACATCGTCTTCCCGGCGAAAGCCGGGATCCAGATCGCATTTGGAGACGGCCAACATGATTCGCCTCTTTGGGTTCGTTGCATTTGTCTTTCTGTGGCTTTTGTCGCCGGCTCACGCGCAGCAGCCGTATCCCACCAAGCCGATCCGCCTGATCGTTCCCTTTGCGCCCGGCGGCGGCACCGACATCATCGGCCGGCTCGTGGCGCAGGAACTGGGGCAAGCCTGGGGCCAGACCGTGGTGGTGGATAACCGCGGCGGCGGCGGTGGCACCATCGGCGCTCACCTTGCGGCGAAGTCCGCCCCTGACGGCTACACCATGGTGTTGTGCAGCCTGGGCATTTCCTACGCGCCCGCCCTATACCAGAAACTGCCTTTCGATCCGGTGAAAGATTTCGCGCCGATATCGCTGGTGGCGACACAGCCGTTCGTCTACGTCGTGATCCCGACGCTCGGCGTTACTTCGATGAAAGAATTGATCGCGCTGGCGAAAGCGAAGCCCGGGCAGCTCCGCTACGGCTCGGGCGGCGCGGGAGGCTCTTCGCATCTCGGCACGGAGTTATTGCGCACGATGACGGGCATCGACATCGGGCACGTGCCATACAAAGGCACGGGTCCCGCGCTCACCGCGATGCTGTCGGGCGAAATCCAGATGCAACTGATCGGAATATCGTCGGTCGTGCCGCACCTGAAGTCCGGCCGCATGCGCGCGCTGGCGGTAAGCGGCGCGAAGCGCTCGACCGCCGCGCCCGAGATACCGACCGTCGCGGAAAGCGGTGTTCCCGACTATGTCTTCGACGTCTGGTACGGCATGCTCTTTCCCGCCAGCACGCCGCGTGCCCTGGTCACCAAGGCGAACGCAGAGATCAACCGCGCGCTGAAATCACCTGCGCTGGCGCAGCGTTTCGGCGGCGTGGGCGTCGAGCCGGCCGGGACGACGCCGGAAGCCTTTTCGAAAATGCTCCAGAGCGAGATTGCGAAATGGCGCAAGGTCGTCAAGGAAGCGAACATCCGCATCGAATAGCCGGTGGATTCGGCGTGTCATTGCTGCAAAGTTTTCTGGATTCCGGTTGACGCCGGAATGACGACGTATCGTCTTCCCGGCGAAAGCCGGGATCCAGAACACGACATTGGAGGACGACAAGAATGATCCGCACCCTGCTGCTCGTCGTATTGACTTTCCTGGCGCCGTTTCCGCCGGGCCACGCGCAGCAGACTTATCCATCGAAGCCGCTTCGCTTCATCTCGCCCTTTGCTCCGGGCGGAGGGAACGACATCATTTCGCGCGCGATTGCGCAGAAGCTTTCGGAAAACATCAGGCAACAGGTGATCGTCGACAATCGGCCGGGCGCAAACGGCATCATCGGGACCGAGGTCGCGGCGCGCTCGGCGCCGGATGGCTACACCATCGTGCTCATTCCGAGCGGCCACGCGGTCAATGCGAGCCTGCATCGCAAGCTGCCGTACGATTCAATCAAGGATTTCACGCCGATCACGCTGGTCGGATCCAGTCCGCTCATCCTCGCGGTTCACCCGTCGTTGCCGGTGAAGAACGTCAAGGACCTCGCGGCGCTGGCGAAGGCACGTCCCGAACAGCTCACGTACGGCTCTGCCGGCATCGGCTCTTCCGGCCATCTGGGCGGCGCGCTTTTCAGCGTGATCACGGGAACGAAAATGGTCCACGTGCCGTACAAAGGGATGAGCCTCGCCATCACCGATGTCATCGCGGGTCAGGTCTCGCTGGTCTTCGGTACGAGCGCATCGGTAATGCAGCACGCGCGCTCGGGCCGCCTGCGAGCGCTCGCCACCACGGGCGCGAAGCGCTCGCCGGCGCTGCCGGATCTTCCGACCGTGGCCGAAGCCGGCGTTCCGGGCTACGAAGCGGGATTGTGGTACGGATACGTGGGCCCCGCGCGGATTCCCGCCGACATCGTGCGCCGGCTCAACAGCGAAATCGTCGCGGTGCTGAAATCTCCGGAAGTGCGCGACCGGCTCGCAAGCCAGGGCGTGGATGCAAGCCCGAGCACGCCGGAAGAATTCGGACGGCTGATGGTAACGGATCTCGAGCGCTGGGCCAAAGTGGTGCAGCGCGCCGGGATCCGCCTGGAGTGACGGCTACAGCCGGAACGTGTCGCGCGCCGGCATCAACATCTCGCGCCGCATTTCCGCCAGCGTCGTGATGCCGAGCAGCGCCATGTCGCGCTGGATCTCCTCGCGCAGCAGATTGATCGCGTGGCGGACGCCCGGCATGCCCGCGATCGCGGCCGCGTAGAGAAACGGCCGGCCGACGAAGACGAACTGCGCGCCGAGCGCCAGCGCCTTCAGCACATCGGTCCCGCGCCGGATGCCGCTGTCCATCATCACCGTCATGTTTCCCGCCTGCGCGACGATGTCCGGCAGCACGCGCAGCGGCGCCACGGCCCCGTCGAGCTGCCGGCCGCCGTGGTTGGACACGATGACGCCATCGGCGCCGCTTTCGCGCGCGATGCGGGCGTCTTGCTTGTCCAGTATGCCTTTCACCACCAGGCGCCCTTTCCACAGCCGGCGCATCAGTTCGAGATGCGGCCAGGCGAGCTGATCGCGCGGCCCGCGGTCGCGCTCGCCGGTGCGCGACAGCAACGGCACGCGCGGGCCCATGTTCTCGAAATACGGCATGCCGTGGCGCAGCAGGGTGCGGATCAACATCCCGAACAGCCAGTGCGGGCGGATCGCGCAGTCCCACGCCAGCCCCAGCGTCGGCCGCAGCGGCGTATGGAACCCGCTGCGCACATTATTTTCCCGATTGGCCATCACCGGAACGTCGACCGTGAGCACCAGCGTGTCGTATCCCGCGCGCTCGACGCGCTCGACGAGCTGGGTGATGGTGGCATCGTTGCCCGGCAGGTAGGCCTGGAACCACGCGGTATTGCCCGCCTGGCGCACCGCTTCGAGCGGGGTGAGCGCCGCGCCGCTCAAAATCATCGGAATGTTGGCTTCGGCCGCCGCGCGCGCCAGGACCACATCGCCTTGGTAGGCGGCCATCGCGGTGCCGCCCATCGGCGCCAGTCCGAACGGCATGTCGTAAGTGCGGCCGAACAGTTCCCGCTTTTGCACGCGCTTCGACACGTCGACCAGCGTCTTCGGCACGAAGGCGATCTCGTCCCATACCGCGCGGTTGCCGCGCAGCGAGGCGTTGGTTTCCGCGCCGCCCGACACGTAGCCCAGGATGGGCCGCGGAATATAGCGCCACGCCACCTCCTCGAAATCGTCCAGCGCCAGCATGCGGCGCAGGATGCGGGGGGCTTTTCCCGTCGTAGCGGAAGCGCGCGCGGTGGCGAGTCCGGTGTCAGGATCCACCGTAGGGACGGCGTGGAGTTGTTCTCGTGTAGTGGACATGGTGCTGTCTCGAGCTGACGATCGGGCGCCCATTATAACGGCGGCTGCGTGCAGCGACGGAATACGAGCAGCAGCCCGGCGGCGAGGTAAGCCATGCCGCCGGGTATCCACATGATGAGCCCGCCGAGCTGCTGATCCTCCAGCGCCTGCAGGCCGAATAAGCCGGTGCGGTCATAGCCGCGATACCAGACGGAAGGCGAGAACGTGAGCAACGCGCCGAGCGCTCCGGTGTGCAGCATGGTAGTGAACGCCAGCACCAGCGCGAGGCCCGGTAGACGCTCCCCCGCGCGGCCCAGCACCACCCACCAGAAGAGCAGCGCTGAAGCGAGAAAACTCGCGTGCTGCAGAACGTGCAGGCCGTCATTCCTCAACGCGGCATCGAACATGACCGGGATATGCCAGATCCAGAGGGTGGCCGCGTGCAGCACCCATGCGGAGACCGGCGCCGTAAGCGTTTTCCAACCGCCTGACAACGGCGGCCAATGAGCAATGCGGGCTGCACTGCTTCGCCACGACAGCGGCAGACCCCATGTCCAGATTTCCAGCGGTCGTGCCACCACAAAAAGCGGGGCGGCGACGACCATCAGCAACTCGTGCTGCACCATGTGCGCCCAGAAGAGTCGCCCACCCAAAGTGTCGAGAGGGGAGAGGAGCGCGGCGCACAACGCCGACCAGCCGGCGATAAACGCGCAAGCCTGCCACACCGTGAGTCCGCGCCCGACGCCGGCCTTGCGCCACAGCGCCCGGACACCTCTGACATACAGCAGGCCGGACAGCGCAAGACAGGCGGCCACCCACGTCTCCAATCGCCCCCAGGCCGCGGGGACGATGGCATCTTCCGCATGCGCCCACGCTTCGGTGGGGAAAAAAAGAACGCAGCAGGCCACCCATCCGCGCAATGTAAAGTACGAATATCGCGGCGCGAGCATGATGGTGAGACACCGGACGACAAGGGCAGTGCCGGACACAGATCATCTGGCAGACCGGACGGATACCGTTTGCACTACAATCGCGCATCGAATGCGAGGCGACAGGAAGGCTGATGAGATGAGCGCGTCGAAGCTATTCGCTACAGCGCGGTTGTTTGCTGTTGCGCTGACCACGGTTGGTGCGGCGCAGGCGGCGTCGACCGCGTATCCGAACAAGCCGATCCGAATGATCGTGCCGTGGAATCCGGGCGGCACCTCCGACACCATCGCGCGCATACTCGGCCAGAAAATGACGGAGACCTGGGCGCAGCAGGTCGTGATCGACACGCGTGCCGGGGCCAGCGGCATCATCGGCACCGAGATCGCGATGCGCGCGCCGGCCGACGGCTACACACTGCTCCACGCGAACATGAGCCAGTGGGCGACCAACCCGAGTCTTTTCAAGGTCAACTACGAGACGCTGCGCGATTTTGCTCCGGTGAGTATGGTGGCCACTGCGCCTCAGCTTCTGGTAGTGAATCCCGGCGTGGCGGCGAAGAGCGTGCAGGAATTGATGGCGCTCGCGAAAGCAAGACCCGGCGCGCTCAATTTCGGCTCCGGCGGCGCCGGCACCCTGGCGTATCCGGCGGGAGAAATGTTCAAGTCCATGGCGGGCGTGAATCTCACTCACATTCCGTACAAGGGAACGATACTGGCCCTCAACGATCTCATTGCGGGTCAGGTGCAGGTGGTCTTCTCCGACATGCCGATCGCGCTGCCGCACGCGAGGTCGGGCAAGGTGCGCGCGCTTGCCGTGACCAGTGCCCGGCGCACACCGCTGGTCCCCGACATGCCCACCATCGCCGAATCCGGTGTCCCGGGCTACGCACTGGAAAATTCGTGGGGCGTCTTCGCGCGTCGCGCCGTTCCGGCAGACATCATTGCCAGGCTCAATGCGGAAATCGTCCGCGTGCACGAATTGAAGGATGTGCGCGAGCGCTATGCGAATCTCGGGCTGGAAGCGGTGAGCAGCACGCCGGCGCAGTTTGCCAAGGTGATCAAGGAAGATGACACCAAGTACTCGAAGATCATCAAGGCAACCGGCGCCAAAGTCGATTGAGTCGGGTTTGACATTTCCTGGACGCTCATGAATCCACACCAGACGGTGCGTGCCCGTGCCCTGACGGATCTCTGCGAGATCCCTTTCGAAGCGACATTCGTGCGCGAACTGCCGGGTGATCCGCTGCTGCACAACGTCTCGCGCGCCGTGCGCGATGCCTGCTATACGCGGGTCAATCCCACGCCGGTTTCGGCGCCCAGCCTGCTGGGGTGGTCGGAAGCGCTTGGCGAGACGCTCGGCATCGCCCGCCCGCAGTCGGCTACCGCGCCCGCGGTGGAAGTGCTGGCCGGCAACCGGGTGCTGGACGGCATGGCGCCCTATGCCGCGCGCTACGGCGGCCACCAGTTCGGCGCCTGGGCCGGGCAATTGGGCGACGGTCGCGCCATCACGCTCGGCGAGGTGATCGCGCCGGACGGGACGCGTTACGACGTGCAGTTGAAAGGCGCCGGCAAGACCCCGTACTCCCGCACCGCCGACGGCCGCGCGGTGCTGCGTTCCTCGCTGCGCGAATTCCTGTGCAGCGAGGCGATGCACTGGCTGGGGGTGCCAACGACCCGCGCGCTGTCGCTCGTGGCCACCGGCGACACCGTGATCCGCGACATGTTCTACGACGGCAATCCGGAAGCCGAGCCCGGCGCGATCGTGTGCCGGGTGGCACCGAGCTTCGTGCGCTTCGGCAATTTCGAAATTCTCGCCGCGCACGAGGAGAGCGAGACGCTGAAGCGCCTTGCCGATTACGTGATCCGCCAGCATTTTCCGGAACTGGGTTCGCCCCCGGCGGAAATTTATGCGCGCTGGTTCGAGGAAATCTGCCGGCGTACGGCAATGATGGTGGCAGAGTGGACGCGCGTCGGGTTCGTGCACGGCGTGATGAATACCGACAACATGTCGGTGCTGGGCCTCACCATCGACTACGGGCCGTACGGGTGGCTCGAAGGCTTCGACCCGCAGTGGACGCCGAATACCACCGATGCGCAGGGCCGGCGCTACCGCTTCGGGGCGCAGCCGCAGATCGCGCAGTGGAACCTGTCGCGCTTTGCCGGGGCGCTGCTGCCGCTCGTGGAAAAAGCCGCACTGGAAAACGCGCTGGGCGTCTACCGCGACGTCTTTGAAAGCGAATCTGCGCGAATGACGGCGGAGAAACTCGGTTTCGCGGCGCTCGATCGCAAGGACGACGAAGCACTCCTGAGCGAGATGTTCCAAGTGCTGCAGGCGGTCGAAACCGACATGACGCTTTTCTTCCGCCTGCTCGCCAACGTTCCGGTGGACAGCGCAGCGGACCACGCGGACGACGTGCAGTTGATCGAGCCGCTGCGCCGCGCTTTCTACAGCGAGGAGGCGTTCGAGCAGGCGCACCGCGAACGTCTCGGGTCGTGGCTGCGGCGGTACATCGCGCGCGTGCGTTCGGACGCGGCGCCCGCGGACACGCGGGTTGCGCGCATGAACCGCGTCAATCCGAAATACGTGCTGCGCAATTATCTTGCGCAGCTCGCGATCGACGCCGCTGCCAACGGCGACACCAGCGTGATGGAGCGCCTCATGAAGGTGTTGCAGCGCCCCTACGACGAGCAGCCGGAACACGACGATCTCGGCGAGCGCCGACCTGAATGGGCGCGCAACCGCCCCGGCTGCTCCGCGCTATCCTGCAGTTCCTGAACGTTAATAGAGCGAGCCCTTGAGCCGCTCGTAGAGTCCCTTGTCGTAGGCCTCCGCGTCGAATCCCGAGCGGCTGAGGTCCGCCACCATGCGGCCGAGGCTCGGCATGCTGGAGCGCTCGATGTGCTGCGTCGGATCCCACAGTTTCGAGCGGAAGATCGCGCGCGAGCACTGGAAGAACACCGTGTCGACCGAGATCGCCAGCACCGAGCGCGGCAGTTTGCCGTTCACCTTGAATCGCTCGAGCAGCGCGGGATCGATCGAGATCGCGGCGCGCCCGTTTACCCGCAACGTCTCGCCGATGCCCGGAATCAGACACAGCAGCGCGACATGCGGGTCGGCGAGAATGTTGCGCAGGCTGTCGATTCGATTGTTCCCCGGGCGGTCGGGGAGCAGCAGCGTCTTTTCGTCTTCCACCGCGACAAATCCCGGCGCGTCGCCGCGCGGGGACGTATCCACGCCATCCGGACCGCTGGTCGCGAGGACCGCGAAGGGAGACAAAGCGATCATGCGCTGATAGTGCGGATGGAGATAGTCCACTTCCTTGGCGACCGCAGCCCCAGCCGGTTTGCCGTAGAGGTGTTCCAGCGCGGCGACATCGGTGATGAGGTGATTCCCGGAACGCGTATTCATCTGGTTTCCTGAACGGTCGGAATTGCGGCATAGTATCGCCTATTTTTCCGGCGCTCGCCGGCGAACTCCCTGGAACTGCATTGGAGAAAGGCGATGAAGCTCACACTGTATTATGCCCCGCAGACCTGCGCGCTGGTGCCCTACGTCACCCTGACGGAGGCGGGTGCGGATTTTGAGGTGCGCAACATCAACACCCGCAACGGCGATAACCACAAGCCCGAGTTTCTCAAGGTGAACCCCAAGCACAAGGTCCCGGTGCTGGTTATCGACGGCGATGCGCTCACGGAAAACATCGCGATCCAGATCTGGATCAACCGGACGTTTCCGCACGCGAAACTTTTACCCGTCGATCCGAAAGAGGAGATCAAGGCGATTTCGCTGATGGGCTGGTTCGGCTCCGGCATCCATCCGCATCTCACGCCGAACGCGCGGCCGCAGAACTACTGCGATCTTCCGGGTTCGGAGGAGAGCGTGAAACGCGTGGCGAGAAAACTGCTGTTCGACGATCTCGCAATCGCGGATGAGCGGCTTGCGGGCCGCGAATACTTCTTCCAGCATTTCACCGCCTGCGACGCCTATTTCTTCTGGTGCATCCGCCGCGCGCTGTCGTTCAAGCTCGACCTTTCGTCATTCAAGAGCTGCATGGCGCACTTCGACCGCCTGCAGCAGCGCGCGAGCGTGCAGAAGGTCGTCGCTTACGAGAAGCAGGTGATGGAGGCATTCGCGAAGGCGGCCTGATCACGGTCGCCGGGCACTATCGATTTACCGGGCGGCGGAGTGGGCGAGATAGTGCGCGAGCGCCTGGATGTCGCTGTCCGCGGCCTGGTAGAGCACCGCGTTCATGCTGGTGTCGGAACCTGAGCGCTTGTTGTCCCGGTAGTCCTTCATGGCGAGAACCAGATAATCCTCACGCTGATGGGTGAGGCGCGGCACCTGCTGCTGGCCGCGGTAATCCGACAGGTGACAGCTTCCGCAGCCCATGGCCTTCGCCAGCTCGGCGCCTCGCGCGCGGCGCTTTGCGTCGACTTTCCCGCGCGGACCCGGTAACGGTTTCTGGCTTGCGAAATACGCGGCCATGTCGGTGAGCTCACGATCGGTGACGCCCTTCAACATGCCGGTCATCTGCGGCACGTCGCGCAGCCCTTCCCGCAAGAGGAACATCTGCAGCACCAGAAATTCCTGCTGCTGGCCGGCAAGCGCCGGCGTATTGGCGAGCGGCGGACGATCCGATGTGCCGTGACACGATGCGCACGGTGCGGCTTTCGCCGCTCCGCGGGACGCGTCGCCCTTCGCTGAGGTTTGTGCCCCGGCCGTGCTCGCCGAGAGCATGAGCACGCACGCAAGCGCTGCGGCGCGGCGGGTTCCTCCCCGCTGCACCGCATGTCGCCACGCCATCTATTTCTTCGCCGGCGCGCTCTTCTGCGCTCCCTTATAGCTCACGCGGTAGATCGCGCCCAGTTGCTCGTCCGACACCAGCATCGAGCCGTCCGGCATCTGCATGACATCGACCGGCCGCCCCCAGAACGTGTTCTTTTCCTTGTCGAGGAAACCGGTGATGAAGGGCTTCACCTGCGCGTTCTTGCCGTCCGCCGTGGCTTTCACCATCACCACGTCGTAGCCGTTCTTCTCGGTCTTGTTCCACGAGCCGCGCCGCGCGACGAGGATGGCGCCCTGATATTCCGCAGGGAACATCTTTCCGGTGTAGAAGCGCATGCCGAGCGCCGCCGCGTGCGCGCCCAACGTGACCACCGGCAGCACGACGCCCGCGCAGGGATTGGGCTTCTTGATGTCGGGATCGGGCTGCCCATTGGCGTGGCAGTAGGGGAAGCCGAAATGGGCGCCGATCATGTTATTCGGCAAGCGATTCAGCTCCTCCTCGAAGCCGGTCTCGGCGCCCCAGTCGCGGCCGTTGTCGGTGAACCACAGTTCTCCCGTCTTGGGGTGGAAATCGAACCCGACGCTGTTGCGCACGCCGCGCGCAACGATCTCCATGCCGGTGCCGTCGAAGTTGTAACGGCGGATCTGCCCGTGCACGCCGGGGTTGACCTCGCACAGGTTGCACGGTGAACCGACCGGGATATAGATCTTGTTGTCCGGTCCCTTGGCGAGGAACTTCCAGTTGTGATGCACTTCGGGCGGCAGCTTGAAGGCGTCCGTCATTTCGACCGGCGCCGGGATGTTTTCGAGGTTCGCTTCGATGTTGTCGTAGCGGAACACCTTGTTGATCGCCGCGACGTACAGGGCGCCGTTATGGAACAGCACACCGTTTGGCTGCGTCAGTTTTTCCGCGACGATCTTCGAGGTGCGCTTGCCGTCTTTGTCCATGACGGCGTAGACGCGGCCGATGATGCGCGTGCCGACGAACACCGTGCCCTTGTCGCCGCGCGCCATCATGCGCCCGCCCGGTATGCCATGCGCCCAGATTTCGATCTCGAAGCCCGGCGGCAGCTTGAGGTTCTTGAGCGGAATTTCCTCGGGCGGCGTCGCGGTCATCTTGGGTGCGTGCGGTGAAAGATTGGGATCTTTCATCCGCTCGGGATGATAGCCGCCCATCTTCTCGCGCGCCGCGCGTTGTTCAGGAGACAGGGGTTTGGGCGTCGGCTTGGCGTCGGTCGATTGTTGGGCAGAAACACTCGGGACCGCGCCCAGCAGGAGTGCCGCGGATACCAAAGCGGGAAAAAGCGCCGTGCGAGGAAGCAGTAAAAGTTCGGGTCTCATCATCCTCTCCTACGTGTGGTGAAAAAAACCCGGCGTTTCAGCGCCGGGTTTTTTCGGGGTAAGCACAGTCCAGATTACATCTTGCGCAACTGGTCGAGCAGGTCTTTGCTCTCCGGGATCGTCCCCGGTTCATAGACCTTCACGAAACGGATGACGCCTTTGTCATCGACGAGGAATGCCGAGCGCTTGTCCATGCCGCGTTCGTCGTTGAACACGCCGTAGGCCTTGCCGATCGCGCCGTGCGGCCAGTAGTCCGACAGCAGCGGGAAGGGCAGGCCGCCCAATTGCTCGGCCCAGGCTTTCAGGCTGGGCACCGGATCGGCGCTGATTTGCAGGATTTCGACGTTCAGCTTCTTGAATTCATCGTAGTTCGCACGGAACCCGCTGACTTGATTCTTTCACCCGCCGGTGAACGCGAAGGGGAGAAAGCTCACCACCGTCTTGCGGCCGCGGAAGCCCGAAAGCGAGAGCTTCTGATCGGTATGGGTGGCGAGGGTGAAATCAGGCGCGGTGCTGCCGACTTGCAGTTCCATTCGACTTCTCCTTTCCGAAAAGCGAAAACAAATGATGCAGAACGCAAAACTGTTCGGGAGGTGCAGTTTACGGCAGCCCGTGAGTGCCCGCCAGCGGTCCGTTCCAGGGCTGGCGTAACGGGCGCTAGGCCGACACGACCGCCCCCGCCGTTTCCAGCCGGGATATCTCTTCCACGCTCAGGCCCAGCACTTCGCTCAACACCTCCCGCGTGTGCTGGCCGTGGATCGGCGCGGCGGTACGGGCCTGGGCCGGCGTCCGGGACAGCCGCACCGGGCTGCGGACCGCGCGCACCCGGCCGACCCGCGGATGCTCCAGTTCGATCAGCGAGCCCCGCGCCTTCACCTGGGGATGCTCTACGACCTGCCCGAGATGGTTGATCGCACCGACCGGGATGTCGTTCTCCAGCAATAACGGCTCCCACTCTTCATAAGCGCGCGTCAAAAACACCTTCTGCAGGGTCGGAATCAGGGTATCGCGGTGGTTCATGCGGTCGGTGGTCGTGCGATAACGCGGATCGTCGAGAAGCTCCGGGCAGCCTATCGTGGGACAAAACTTCTGCCAGATCTTCTGGCCTGCGATCGCGAGCGCCAGATCGCGCGTCCTGGTGTGAAAGGTCTGGTAGGGCACGACCACCGGGTAAGCGGTACCCATCGGCTTCGGGATCTCGCCGTTGGCGAAGTAGTTGGCGATGGAGGTGCCGAGCAGCGCGAGCTGGCCTTCCATCATCGAAATATCCAGTTGCTGTCCCTCGCCGGTGCGCTCCTTTACCCGCAAGGCCAGCATCACGCCATAGGCGCAATACATGCCGGCGGTGAGATCGGCAATCGAAACGCCAGCGCGCGTTCCGGTGGTGCCGGGCTCGCCGGTGACGCTGATCATGCCGCTCTCCGCCTGCAGAATCAGATCGAGCGCCGCGCGATCGCGGTACGGCCCGTCCTGACCGAAGCCGGAAATCGAGCAGTAGATGATGGCTGGATTGCGTCTGCGTGCCGCCCCGTAGTCCAGTCCGAGCCGCTTCAACGCGCCGACCCGATAGTTCTCCAGCACGACATCGCTGCGCTCGACCAGCCGGAAGAACAGTTCCTTGCCTTCGGGATGCTTGAGATCGACCACGATACCGCGCTTGTTGCGGTGGAGCGTCGCGAAATAAGAGGTCTCCCCGCCCGGCAGCGGCACCCCCCAGCCGCGCGCGATATCCCCTGCGCCCGGCGGTTCGAGCTTGATCACGTTGGCGCCGAAGTCGGCGAGCATGGTGGAGCAAAACGGCCCGGCAAGCGCATGCGTCAGGTCGAGCACCGTGACGCCCTCGAGTGGTTCCATGAAACGGCCCTGCGGTTGATTGAAGAAGCAAAATGGGATCGTGAGTATAACTGCTGCCTCATCCAGGGAAGGGCCCGGTGGCACGGTGGCGCGCCGGGACGCCCAATGCTGCATAGCAGGATGTAGATAGCAAGTAGTTTTGTCCGGTTTTTGTAGCACGTGAATTGTCCGCCTAAGTAATGTGTTAAGGGCCGCGGGCGGATTAC
>JBQTJV010000010.1:0-5135 GCA_052386775.1 Betaproteobacteria bacterium | reverse complement strand
CAGGCGGTCGGGCCCGATCGGCGGCGCCCCGGCCTCGATTTCCGCCTTCAGGCCGGCGACGCGTATCTCGAAAAATTCATCGAGATTGTTGCTCACGATGCAGAGAAAGCGCAGCCGCTCGAGCAGCGGGTGTCGGCGGTCGGCGGCCAGCGCCAGAACGCGGCGGTTAAACGCGAGCTGGCCGAGCTCCCGGTTGAGATAAAGCTCGGGCGCGAGTCGGCTCTTGCTCATCGCCGGCATGACGGCCCTTCCCGAAGGGGTGAAGCGACAGCGCGGACTATCGCGACGGCGGCGGCACGTAACCGGAGGCGACATCCGCGCCGCCGCCGAAGAAGTGCCGTTCCATCTGCTGCGCGAGATAATCCCTGGCCTTCCTGTCCGCGAGATTGAGGCGATTCTCGTTCACCAGCATCTTCTGCTGTTCGAGCCACTGTTTCCAGGCTTCCTTGGAGACGTTCTCGTAGATGCGCCGGCCGAGTTCCCCGGGATAGGGGGGCACATCCAGACCTTCCGCTTCGCGACCGAGCTTTACGCACTTCACCATGCGTGCCATAGAAGATAACTCCAAACCGTTGCAGAAAGCGCTCCAAGCTACCACCGCCCCGCCCCGCGTTCAAGCACGCCCGTAAGCCGCGCTCATGCGCGCGCGTGACGAGGTGACGAGCAGCGGATGATCGCTGCGCGGCTTCTCGAAGTAATAGCCCTGCACCGCATCGACGCCGAACGCCTTGAGCATTTCGAGCGTCTCCTCGTCCTCCACGCACTCGGCGATGGTGGTGCGGCGCAGGCCCCGCGCCACCGAAACGATCGCCTTCACGAACAACTGGTTGTCATAATCGCTTGGCAGATTGCGGATGAAAAGCCCGTCGATCTTCACGGAGTCGACCTGCAGATACTTGAGATAGGCGAACGAAGAGAAGCCGGTGCCGAAGTCATCGAGCGACACCCCGCAGCCGGTGTGGCGCAGCGCCTCGATGAATCGTTGCGCGTCGTGGAGATCGGATACGGCGGAGGTCTCCGTCAGTTCCACCAGCAGCCGCGGCGGCGAGACGTTGTGCTTGCGCAGCTCATCCGCGATGTACCGCGGGAGCGCCGGTTCGCCGAAAGAACGTCCCGAAATGTTGACCGCCAGGCCGGGTATCGCTGGCACTTCCGCGAGCATCTGGATGGATTCGCGAAGCACCCAGCGGTCGATGTCGAGGATCTTTCCCGATCGCTCGGCGTGCGGAATGAACTGGCCCGGCATGAGAAAAGCGGCACGATCGTCCTTGTCACGCATGCGCACCAGCACTTCCAGGTGCGAAAGTGTGCGCTCGCTCGCCGAATAGATCCCCTGGAACTGCAGGTCCATCAGGCCGTGCTCGAGCGCATGGTTGATACGCTCGTTCCACGACAGCCGCGACACCATCTGCAGCGTGGTGTCGAGGTCGCTGCGGTAGATGCGCCACGCGTTCTTGCCCGAATCCTTGGCCTGGTACATCGCGGTATCGGCCCGGGAAATCAGGTCCTCGACGTTATCCGCGTGGTCCGGGAAGATGGCGATGCCGAGGCTCGAAGTGAGGCGCAAGCTCTGCCCTTCGAACTGGAAGCGCACCAGGGCAATCGAGCGGGTGACGCGTTCGGCAAGAACGCTCACCATTTCGTCGGTCGCGTCCGGCACCAATATCGCAAACTCGTCTCCGCCCAGCCGCGCGAAAATCTCATTGCGCCGGACCTGCCCGCCCACTTCGCCTGCAACGCGAATCAGCATCGCGTCGCCGGCACGGTGCCCGAAGGTGTCGTTGATGTATTTGAAATCGTCGAGATCGAAAAAGAACAGCGCGATGCGCGTGCCGTTGCGCTCGGCGTCGGCAATCATCCGTCCCAGCTCATCGTTGAAGCGATGCCGGTTGTAGAGCCCGGTCAGCGCGTCGCGCTCGGCAAGATAGACGAGTTGCGCCGCAGTCTGGCGTTCCAGCGTAACGTCTTCGAACAGCCAGAGATAGCCGACCGGGCGGCGCCCGACATCCTCCACCGTGTATCCCTGCTGGGTGATGGTGCGGCCATCGGCGAGCTGCAACTCGAGCACCCCGAGCGCTTCGCCGCCCTGCGGTTTTTTCAGCACGTAACGGCCCTGCTCTTCCGCTCGCGCGAGCGTGCAGCCGGAGCGGGCGAGCACCTCTTCCGGCGTGGAATCGATCAGCCTCGCCGCCGGCTCGATCATCCAGATTCGCGAGAAGGCGGGATTGGCGTAAACCACGCGGTCGTCAGTGCTGACGAACAGTATGCCGATGTCCATCGCTCCGAGCAGGGCCGAAAGCCGCGCGTGCTCCTCCTGCGCGCGCGTGAGATATTCCTGCTGGACGCTCTGTGCCTCGCGCAGCTCGGCGACCGTGGATTCGAGCTGTTGCTCCGCCCGCTTGCGCTGGGCGATGTTGCGGATGCTGATGCGGATGCCGAGGTAGCCGCCGCGCGCATCGTAGATCGGTCGCCAGTCGGCGGCCGCCCAGAATTCCGATCCGTCCTTGCGGCGCGCCCGGAATTCGTAATCCTGGCCGCTATTGCCGCTCAATGCCCGCTGCACATGGCGTACGGTGCGCGTCACATCGGCGGCGCTCACAAAAGGCGCGGGAAAGTGTTCGGTCGCGAGACATTCCTCGCGCGTATAGCCGAACATGTCGAACACGCGCGGGTTGACCCAGATCAACTTGCCTTCAGGGCTGATCCACAGTTCGCAGTCGTAGCTGTAGTCGGCGATCGCCGTGAACTTGGCCTCGCTCTCCGCCAGCGCCCGGATGCGCTCGCGCAGCGCCACCGCCATGGTGTTGAACGCATGCGTGAGCCGCCCCACTTCATCATCGCTCTCCACCGGCAACTGCACGTCGAGGTCGCCGGCCGCCACCTGCGTGCTCGCGCGCGTGAGCCGCACCAGGCTGCCGGTGAGCCAGTAGGAAAGCCCGACCAGCGAGATGATCGAAAGGATCAGCGCGACTATCCCGATCGCAAGGTTGTCGCGGACCAGCTCGGCGCGCGCATTCTGCATGAACGCGGTCGACACGCCGAACCGCAGCATGCCGTGATCGCGTCCCTCCATCCCGATCGCGACCGCAGTGTCGAACACGCCCGATTCGTGGTCGACCGCCGGCTGCAGCGGAGGCAATGCGCGGTCCCGCTCCCAGCCGCTCGCGGCCACGATGCGCCCGCTCGCATCCAGCAGAACCAGGTAGACGATGCCGTCATCGCGCCGTACGTGTTCGAGCACCTTCTGGGCAGTCGCATAGTCGTTGGTCGCAAGCGGCGCAGCGAGCACGGCCCGGAGAAACCGCCTCTGCTCGTCGAGCTGGGCGCGCGTGCGCTCGGCGAGCTTTTGATCGATGACGTTGATGCCGTTGACGATGAGCAACGCCAGCATCACCGTCTGCACCAGCACTCCGGCCAGCAGAAGCCGCACGCGCAGCGACGGAGAATACCGCCTGGCGCCGGTGAGCGGAGATTTCATGTCGAGTGCGCCATGCCCCTCACACACGCTTGGTCAGAACGACGGAACGGCGCTGCAGGTTGTAAAGGGCGCGCCGCTCCCCGGGCAGCAAGTCTGCATTCACCTCCTCGAAGCCGCGCTCGATGAACCACTGCTCGGCCCGGGTGGTGAGCACGAAGAGCTTCTTCAGTTTCATGCGCCGGGCCCGGCTCTCGATATCGCGCAGCAACCGCTCGCCGGCGCCCTGATTGCGAAAATCGGGATGCACGGCGAGACAGGCGAGTTCCCCTGCGCGCTCGTTGGCGAACGGGTACAGCGCCGCGCACGCGACCACCATCCCGTCGTGATCGAGCACGATGAAGCGGTTCATCTCGCGTTCCAGCAGGCTGCGGTTGCGCTTGACGAGCGTGCCCTCCGCCTCGAGCGGCTCGATCAATCTCAGAATGCCTCCGATATCGTCCGCCCGCGCCGGGCGCAGCATCTCCAGCGGATCCGGCGTAAGCAGGGTGCCCACCCCGCGATGGGTGAACAACTCGAGCAGGAGTGCATCATCGACATGACCCGAGATCAGGTGGGCGCGCTTCACCCCCTGCTGGCAGGCGCGCACCGCCGCCGGGAGGTAGAAGCGCACGTCGCTCTCCGGCACCGACTCCCGGGCGAGCAGCGCCTGCGCGCGCTTTACCGTCAGCTCGCGCAACAGCTCGCCGCGCCGGCCGGTAACGCCCAGCGTGTCCATGAGAAAGATCAGCTTATCGGCCTTGAGCGCGCTCGCGGTGGACGATGCCACATCCTCCACCGTGAGATTGAAGACTTCCCCCGTCGGCGAGTAGCCCAGGGGCGAGAGCAGGACCAGGTCCCCGTCCTGCAATCGTCGCTGTATCGCCACGGTGTCGACTTTGCGGACCTCTCCGGTATGCAGGAAGTCCACGCCGTCCAGCACGCCCAGCGGCTTGGCCGTGATGAAGTTGCCGCTCGCGACGCGAATGTCGGCGCCCGCCATCGGGGAATTGGGCAGGCCCATCGAGAGCAATGCTTCGATTTCGACCCGCAACCTGCCGCTCGCTTCCATGGCGCATGCAAGCGCGACGTCATCGGTCACCCGCAGGCCGCGGTGAAAGCGGCTGCGGTGGCGCTGACTTTTCAGTTTGGCCTCGGTCTGCGGCCGCGCGCCGTGCACCAGCACCAGCCGCACGCCGAGCGCGGCAAGCAGGTTGAGGTCCACGGCGAGATCGATGAAGCGCCCATCGGTCACCAGTTCGCCGCCAAACGCGATCACGAACGTTTTGCCCCGGAAAGCGTGGATGTACGGCGCCGCAGACTGAAACCAGTCGATGAACCGGTCCTGCGGCCGGAGGCGTCGCCGCGCCGGCGCCTGCTCCGGCCGCGCGGTTTGTGATTCGATATCGTCGTTGTCGGAAATCGCTGTGCTCCCTCGCGTAATCGCTCCGCTCAAATCGAGATTCCGCCGCTATTTCAACAACATGTTATGCGAGAACCGCCGTTTGTGAAAGCCGCCGGCCGCCGCCGCCCGCTAAAAATCGCCCCACAGCGTCTGCATGGCCGCCAATGCGGCAAGGGCTGCGGTCTCGGTGCGCAGTACGCGCGGCCCGAGCCGGGCCGCGACAAAGCCGGCGCGTTCGGCATCGCGTTGCTCCTCCGCCGTCAAGCCGGCTTCGGC
>JBQTJV010000009.1:0-6166 GCA_052386775.1 Betaproteobacteria bacterium | reverse complement strand
GAACACCATGAAAATCGTTGAGATCCGCGAGTCCACCCGCCCCATCAGTTCATCAATCCGCAACGCGTACATCGACTTCTCGAAGATGACGCTGAGCCTGGTGGCCGTGGTCACCGACGTCGTGCGCGACGGCAAACCGGTGATCGGCTACGGCTTCAACTCCAACGGCCGCTACGGCCAGGGTGCCTTGATGCGCGAGCGCTTCATCCCGCGTGTGCTGGAGGCCGCGCCCGAGACGCTGCGCGACACCGAGCGCGACAACCTGGACCCGCACCGCATGTGGGCCACGATGATGGCCAACGAAAAACCGGGCGGCCACGGCGAACGCTCGGTGGCCGTGGGCACCATCGACATGGCGGTGTGGGACGCCGTGGCCAAGATCGCGCGCCAGCCGCGGCACCGCCTGCTGGCTGAGCGCTACGGCCACGGCCAGAGCGCCGACCCGCGGGTGTTCGTCTACGCCGCTGGCGGGTACTACTGGCCGGGCCAGGGCATCGAAGGCCTGACGCGCGAGATGCAAAGCTACCTGGACCGTGGCTACAGCGTGGTCAAGAAGAAGATCGGCGGCGCCACGCTGGCCGAGGACTGCCAGCGCATCGAAGCCGTGCTCAAGCTGCTGGGGCCCGGGCAGCGCCTGGCCGTGGACGCCAACGGCCGCTTCGACCTGAAGACGGCGGTGGCCTACGCGAAGGCGCTGTCGCAGTACGACCTGTTCTGGTACGAAGAGGCCGGCGATCCGCTGGACTACGCGCTGCAGGCCGAGCTGGCGCAGCACTACGACAAACCGATGGCGACCGGCGAGAACCTGTTTTCGATGCAGGATGCGCGCAACCTGATCCGCTACGGCGGCATGCGGCCCGACCGCGACTGGCTGCAGTTCGATTGCGCGCTTTCGTACGGACTGGTCGAATACTTGCGCACGCTCTCGATGCTGGAGGAGAACGGATGGTCGCGGCGCCGCTGCGTCCCGCACGGCGGGCACCAGATGTCGCTCAATATTGCGGCGGGGCTCGGGCTGGGCGGAAACGAGTCGTATCCCGACGTGTTTCAGCCCTTCGGCGGCTTCGCCGACGACACGCCGGTCAGCGATGGTCACGTGCCGCTGCCCGATATTCCGGGCGTCGGCTTCGAAGCGAAGCGCAACCTGCACAAGGTGATGAAGGCGCTCGCGAGCTGACGGCACTCTTAAACCGGCTTGGCAGTGCCGCAGCTCCAGCACGCGGTAAATTGGCCTTCGAGCTGCTCGCCGCAGTGAGCGCACGTCCAGCGCTCCCCGCTGTACTGTCGGGCGAGCGTTCCCTTGAGGAAAGCGATGAGCAGCTCATCAGCGCGCTCGTACTGCGCATCGTCTGTCACCCACACCGAACACAGGTCCACCGGCAATTCGCCCCAGCCGCTGGTCAAATACTCGCCACGCACCGTCGCTTCGATGCCGTGCGACTCGAGGAAACCTTTCACGAGATGCGCCTCGGCCGCGTGTTTGGCGGTGTGGACCTGCCTCACGTCAATTCTGCCGTGCAGGATGCGACTTGATCCAGTCGGCGATCCGTTTTACCACCTGCTCCTCGAGGCCGACGAAACCGTGGTAGTGAAACGCCAGGCACGGATCGCCTTTCGGGGGGCCGCCGCCCTTGAAGGCAATCAGCTCGGACTTCGGCGCGCCTTTGAGTCCCGACACGAGGCCGGGCACGTCGCTATAGAGGCAGTATTTGCACTGATCGTCCTCGTGGTGAACCACCAGCGCGGGCACGCGTATGGACTCGATCGCCATTGACGGCACCCGTTCGCGATGGCTGCCGACCATCGACGCTGTGAAGACCACGCCGTCCGGGCCGTTGTCGCGCAGCCGTATCGCCGCGTTGGCGACTGACGTCGTACCCCGGCTCGTGCCGACGAGCCAGACGGGCAGCTTCGCCTCCTGGCGCATGAGCGCGATCACCTGCGCGACGTCGTGCGCGTGGTCGGCGCTTTGCCGGAAGAAATCCAGGGCGGGACCCTCGATACGGTCCGAGGGCGCATCGACCACCGCCACGAGCATTCCTTCGCGAGCGAAATAGTCGCGCGAGCGCACCAGGAAGTTTCCGCCGCGGCCCGGTCTGCCGTCCGATCCGATGGCGACGAGCCCGTTGCCGCCCGCAAACAGGACGACGCTGGCGAGCGGCCGCTCAGGCTTGAGCAGCAGCACGCGCTGCGTGACGCCGGGCCGGGTGGGAATGTCCCTGACCGACACCTCGACAGCGAATGCAGTCGCAGGCAGCAGCGCGAGCACGATGAAAACATGCAGCCACCGGGCCATGACGGCGTTATTGATCCAGAGCGCGGCGCGACCATTCGGCCGCCAGGAAGAGCGCGCTGTCGCCGCCGTGCCGCCCCACGAACTGCACGCCGAGCGGCATGCCTTGCGGACCGTTGCCGCAGGGTATCGTCATGCAGGGCAGCCCCAGCAGCGTCCACATAAGCCCGAAGATAGGCTCGCCGGTGCGCTCCAGCCCCTTCGGCGCTTCGCCGGGTGCGCTCGGCGCGAGCAACACGTCGAAGTCGCGAAACACGTCGGCGATGCGCCTGCGGCACCGCTCCGTACGCGCGGTGCCCGCCTCGTATTGCGCGCGCGTCACCTTGCCGCCCGCCGCGATGCGCGCGGTAAGGCTTTCGGAGATGCGTTCCGGAAAGCGCGTCCGCTCGTGCGTCAGCGCACGGAAGAATTCGTAGGAACTCACTTCGATCTGCGTTTGCGCAAGCGTATCGAACTCGTCTTCCAGCTCGACCTCGCTCACCGCTGCGCCGGCAGCGGCCAGCCGGCGTGCCGCATCCGTCAGCGCGGCGTGGGTCGTTGCATCCGCCTCCTTCCAGTGCGGCGTGCGGCAGAAGCCGATGCGCGGCCGGAGTGTCGCCACGGCATCGAAGGAAGTGTGCGGCATGCCGGAGAGTTCCTCCACCAGGAGCGCAGCGTCGGCGACGCTGCGGGTGAGCGTGCCCAGGGTATCCATCGATTCCGACAAAAACTTGAGCCCGGCGCGATTGATCAGGCCGAATGTCGGCTTGTAGCCGATCACCCCGCAGAACGCCGCCGGCCGGATAATGGACGAGGAGGTCTGCGTGCCGAGTGCGATCGGCACCATGCCATCGGCCACCGCCGCGGCGGAACCGCTGGACGAGCCGCCCGGGGTGTATTCCGGATTGCGCGGATTACGTGTCTTGTTGGGATGGCGCGTCGCGAATTCGGTCGACACTGTTTTCCCGAGGATCACCCCGCCCAGTTCGCGAACCTGGGCCACGCACGCCGCGTCGCATGCCGGGCGATGCCCTTTGTAGATGGGCGAGCCGTACTCGGTCGGCATGTCGCAGGTGTCGATGACGTCCTTCACGCCGATCGGGACGCCGTGCAGGCGGCTTCTCGGCGTTTCGCGATCGCGCCGGCGCGCTTGGGCGAGCGCGGCATCGGCATCGATATGCGCCCACGCGCGCACTTCGTCTTCGCGCTGGCGCACGCGCTCCAGGCATTCGGAAACCAGCGCCTCCGACGACAGTTTTCCGGTGGCAATGGCGACGGCTGCCTCGCTTGCGGAGCGAAACGTCACTTGGCCATCCCCAGCTCCACGAGCAGCGCTTTCGACTGCTCGTAGTCTTTCCTGAGGTAGGCCAGCGTGTCCTGCGCGTTCCGATAGCCCCACTCCCAGGCGTTCGCGGCGAGATAGCTCTTCCACAAGTCGTGCTGCACCGTCTTCTGGAACACGCCCTCCCAGTAAGCGACCTGCGGCGGCGTCATCCCTTTGGGCCCGACGAAGATGGTCCAGCCCTCCATCACCACGTCGTAGCCCTGTTCGCGAAACGTCGGCGCATCGCTGAGACCCGGCGATCGATTCGGTGTGGAGAGACCGAGGATGCGCATCTTCCCAGCCTTGTGGTGTGGAATGGCGTTGTTCACCGCCTGCACCATGGCATCGATGTGCCCGCCGAGCAGGTTGGTCACCGATTCCGCGCCGCCACCGAATACGAGGATCTTGAGCTGACGCGGATCGATGCCGGCCGCCTTGGCGAGGCGTGCAACGGTGAAGTGGTTGATCGCCCCGCGCGTGCTGCCGACCGATATCGATAGCGAAGCGGGATCTTTCTTGAGCTGCTCGACGAAGTCCTTGAGCGTCTTGTAGGGCGAGTCGGCACGCACCGCGAGCGCGACCGGTTCACTGCCTACGAAGGAAAGCGGCGTGAGGTCGTTATAGTGCAGCGGGCTTCTGCCGGTGATGTGGTTGGTTACCAGTCCCGCTTGCGCGATGGCGATATGGTGCGCGTCGCCTGCTTTCTGGCTGACATAGGTGTAGGCGAGCGATCCGCCGCCGCCGACCTTGTTGGTGATGACCGCATCCACGAGCTTTGTTTCGTGCCAGATCTTGTGCATCATCCGCGCCGACTTGTCGTTGCCCCCGCCGGGCGCGGCGAACACCACGACTTCCACCGTGCGATCCGGTTTCCACACGGCTTGCGCGAGCGCGGACGCCGGGCAAAGCAGCATACCGATAGCGGCGGCCTGGAAAAGCGATCGACGGAACGTAAAGCGATTCGGGACGCATGCGAATTTCATAAGCACATCCTGGGTGGTGCGCGCGGCGCAAAGAGGTTTGGGGTTTCGGTATCTTAGCGCGCGCCTGTGGTGCCGCAAAGGGCGGCGCCACCCCATGCTAGAATCCGTCACGGCAATGCGCCGCACCAGTCACGATGGCCGACACCGACCTGGCATTTCTAAGCGTTGCACGGCAAGCGCAACTCATCCGCGAGCGGGCAATCTCTCCGCGTGAGCTCGTCGCGTTGTATTTGCAGCGAATCGAGCGTTATGACCCCGTGTTGCGCGCCTATATCACCGTGTGCGCCGAGCAGGCGCTCGCCGACGCTGCGCAGGCGGAGCGTGAAATAGCGGCCGGTAGTTCTCGCGGTCCGCTCCATGGCATTCCGTTCGGCGTCAAGGATCAGCTATGCACACGCGGCATACGCACCACGGTCGGCTCGAAAATCATGGCGGATCACGTGCCGGACTACGATGCGACGGTGGTGCGCCGCCTGAAGCGCGCCGGCGCCATCCTGATCGGAAAAGAAAATCTCCACGAGTTCGGCAAGGGCGGGACCAACTTCTTTCCCTACGGGCAGCCGCGTAATCCCTGGGACCTTGCGCGCAATCCCGGGAGTTCCTCGAGCGGTTCGGGCATCGCGCCGGCCGCCGGTCTTTGTTCCGGCTCGCTCGGCGAAGATACGGGCGGATCGGTGCGCGGTCCGGCCGCGGCCTGCGGCGTCGTGGGATTGAGACCGACATTCGGGCGCGTCAGCCGCCACGGCGGCGTGATGCACGGCTGGACCGCGGATACGATCGGGCCGGTCACGCGCACCGTGGAAGACAACGCCCTGTTCCTGCGTGTCATTGCAGGACACGACGACAACGATGCGTTGAGCAGCCCGCGACCCGTACCGGACTATACGGCTGCGCTCGATTCCGGCATCCGTGGACTGCGCCTTGCGGTCGTAACGGAGATGGCCTACTGCGAAGGAGTTCATCCCGAGGTGCGCGCCGCGTTCGAGGCGGCACTCGCCGTGCTGCGGGAACTGGGCGCCCAGGTGAGCGAAGTTTCGTTGCCGTGGGCGAAGCACGCCATAGCGCTCAACATGATGACGTCCGACGCCGACGTGGCCTCGATGTTCCTGCCGCTGCTGCGCACGCGCTGGAGCGAATTCGACGTCGGCACGCGCACCCGCATGGCGACGGCGGCGATGGTGCCCGCGGCCATCTACAGCCGCGCGATGCGCGCGCGGGCGGTCGTGCGCGCGCAAATTCTCGAGGCGCTGATCCGGCACGATGCCCTGCTGTGCCCGACGAGCCTGAGACCGCCCGCGTTGATCGACGACGCGCGGGAGCAGGTGGAATCGAAGGCGGATATCGCGCAGCGCCTCATCCTGCGACGCATCACCACGCACCCGTTCGGGACGGCGAACGTGCCGACCCTCGCGCTGCCGATGGGATACACGCGCGATCGGCGTCCCTTGTCCTTGCAGATCGCGGCCCGCCCGTTCGCCGAGGAAACGGTCTACCGCGTCGGGCACGCGTACGAATGGGCGACGCCTTGGCACACACAGATTCCGGATCTCGATCGCACGCTGAAAGCGTTCGAGGCCAGGGACGAGG
>JBQTJV010000008.1:0-17253 GCA_052386775.1 Betaproteobacteria bacterium | reverse complement strand
GCCGACCATTTTCTGCAGCGCGGGGAACCACTTCGATTCGTACTCTTCGCCCAGGGCGTTCTGCGTGTAGGTCTTGAGGTGCAGGAAGTAGGCGCCGACCGGGCCGTAACCGTCCTTGAAACGCGCCAGCACGATCCGGTTCTCCATCTGCGTCATCTTGGCGCCCGCGTCGATCATGAGGCCGTAGGCGGACGCGGACGACCAGGGCGCGTACCAGGTGCGCCCGGCGCCTTCGCCCGTCGAACGCGGCTTGAAGATGTTGGAGGCGCCGCCCGCGCCGCAGATCACGGTCTTCGCCTTGAAGACGTGGTAGTTGCCCGTGCGGACGTTGAAGCCGACGGCACCGGCAACCCGGTTCTTTCTGCTGTCGTCCATCAGCAGGTGGGTGACGCAGATGCGGTTGTAGACCTTGTCCGCCGATTTCTTGGCGGCCTCGGCTACGATGGGTTTGTAGGACTCCCCGTGGATCATGATCTGCCATCGCCCTTCACGAAGATAGCGCCCGGTTTTCGGGTCCTTCATGATGGGCAGGCCCCACTCTTCGAACTGGTGCACCGTGGAGTCGACGTGGCGGGCCATGTCGAACAGCAGGTCTTCCCGCACCAGCCCCATCAGGTCGATGCGCGCGTAGCGGACATGGTCCTCCGGATTATTTTCGCCCCAGCGGGTGCCCATATAGCAGTTGATGGCGTACAGCCCCTGGGCGACCGCGCCCGAGCGATCGATATTGGCCTTCTCGGCAATGACAATCTTCTTGTCCTGCCCCCAGAATCTGGCCTCCCAGGCGGCACCCGTGCCGCCCAACCCTGCGCCGACCACCAGAATATCGATGCCGTCTTCGACAATCGTTTCGTAAGCCATTAGTAATACACGCCTTTCTTCATCTTGAGGCCGGCGGACTGAAGCGTATGCAAACCGTCGTCATCCAAGCGAATATATTTTGGCTCGCCGTATAACAGCTGGCTGTCGCGCATTTCCCGGCTCGGCCCGGGAACATCCGCGAGCTTCGGAATCGCTGTTCCCCAGGGCTTGGTGGTGATGGGCGACAGGAAGTTTTTTTCCGTTCCGTTCCGGAACTTGATCTTCCAGGCGATCGTGCCTTTCTGTTCGTCGCGGTGGACGCGAACGCTGTGGCCGAGCGGCGCAAAGTCGGCGTAGCCGCGCACGTCGATCGCATGCTGCGGGCAGGCCTTCACGCAGGAGTAGCACTCCCAGCACATGTTGGGCTCGATGTTGTAGGCGCGACGATAGGTCTTGTCGATGTGCATGATGTCCGAGGGACAGATGTCGACGCAGTGTCCGCATCCGTCGCACCTCGTCATGTACACGAAGGTAGGCATAAGTCGGCTCCCTGATCTGTTCCGATAGCGCTTGCGGGCTGCTTTCTAGTAATGGCGGGGCGCTTCGCGCTTGATGCCAAGTCCCATGTCCATGGGAGCGTCCCGCAGCAATTCCATGGAGTGCCTTTTCTGTTGCTCAGGATCGTCACGGGTCAGCGTCGGCAAGTTCTCGGCTGTACCGTTGGCCCTGGATACTCTTTTCTCGAAGGCCGCCGCGGGCTTGAAGAACATGTGCGCGAACTTGGACCACGGTACCGACCCGAACAGCACCGTCGTGGCGACGATGTACAGCCCGAACAGTACGCCCAAGCCACCGCCGGCGGCCGCCCAAATCAGGCCCAGGGTCACGCTGGCGAGCAGCGAGAGGATGAAAAGATCGGCGTCCACGACGCGGAACGGCGAGTTGCCTTCCGCCGCAACATCGACGCGGATGAAGAACCAGAACCAGTATCCGCCGACGCACACCATCAAGCCGCCGAGCCACCACAACGCTGCCCAGATGCCGGGTGTGGGCACCGCGGTCGTCGGGTAGCTGAACACCATCACGGCCGTGGCGGTGACATAAATGATGAATCCATACATGGTCAGCAGGTGTGCGACCCGTCGGCGCGGGTTGCAGAACTCCCCGGACGCGAGGACATCGACGACGGCGGTCTGGATGGCGATCGACACCACCTCGCCACCACCGACTTCTTTGGCGCCCCTTGACTTCGATCTGCGCCAGTTCTCGAAGAAATACCTGGCGCTGCTCTTGTGGACGACATCGAACAGCGTCCCTGCCACGACCAGGATGAACATGATCACCACATAAGTCTGCATTACGGCGGGTGATATGGACGCTGAAAGCTCGGCAAATGGATTGCTGGTGAACATCATGGCCCCCTTTGGTACCGCGTTGATTTTAAACGCGCAGGCCCCGATTCATGCGAAAAAAAGGTTATGCGGCCATAGAAAATACTTAGCGGCGCATCGGCTACAATGCCAGCAGAGGTGGAACCTGAAAATCTGCATCGTCTCCGACAGTCACGACCACCGCGAGCCGCTTGCCGCCGCGGTTTCCGACGCGAAGCAACTCGGTGCCCAGGCGGTGCTGCATTGCGGGGACCTGGTCGCTCCTTCCACCCTGCACGCGATTGTCGGCCTGGACTTGCCGATCCACCTGATCCACGGCAATAACGCGGGCGACCTCTTCTACCTCTCCAAGTGGGCCCAGGACGCCCGGAACCGCCTTCATTACTATGGGCAGGACGGTTCTCTGACGCTGGCGCAGAGACGGATATTTCTGGTCCACTATCCGCACTATGCCAAGGGCATCGCTCTGACCGGCGATTACGACCTGGTATGCAATGGTCACGAGCACCGGGCCGTCATCGAGCGCGTCCGCAACATCAAGGGAGCGGAAACGCTGCGCATCGACCCCGGTACGGTGGCAGGCATCAGCGCACCGGCGACCTACGTGTTCGGCGACCTGGAGACGATGAAGTTTGAAATCCGACCGGTTCCTGCCGGATCGCTACATGGTAGCCACGCCGCGACAGGGCGCCACGCCGTTCCATCTCGACCTTGACGACTCAACTTCCGGTCTCTCGCGGCCTCACGCGCTGAGACGTGCGCCGCAGCGCGCCAGCATCAGAAACTGAACAGGCGCTGCGGGTTTTCAACCAGGATTCTGCGCCGCACCGATTCGTCCGGCGCCCATTCTGCCAGCAGGTTGAACAAATCGACCGATCCCACCTTGTCGGCAAACGAGAGATGGGGGTAGTCACTGCCCCAGATGATCCGATCCGGGGCCGCATCGATCAGCGCCCGCGCCATCGGCATCGCATCGGCGAACGCCGGATCGGTTGACATGCGGTAGACGCCCGTCAACTTGACCCAGCAACGCCCGCTCCCGAAGCGCAACAGGGCCAGCAATTGCCGGAATCCCGGCTGATCGACGCCGTCGCGCGCCAGGAACATCCCCATGTGCGCGAGGGTGAACCGGGCGCGCAGGTTTCCGAGCGTGCCCATCAGCTCTGCGGTTAACCAGCCGGGCAATAAGAAGTCGAGCTGCCAGCCGATCTCCGCGCAGCGGGCATCGAGCTTGGCGATGCGCGGCAGCAATCTGGCGGCCAAGCCGCCTTCCGGAGGCTGCACCGGGGAGACGTTGATCCGTACGCCGCGCACGCCTGCGGCGTTGAGCTTCTCCAGTTGCGCATCGGCAATGTTCTCGTCCACGTCCACGATGCCGCGGCACTGCGCGCCCATTTCGCGCATTGCGTCGAGCATGCAGGCATTGTCGCGGCCGTAGGCACTGGGCTGCACGAACACGAAGCGTTCGAATCCCAGGTGGCGCGCCAGCGTGAGGTAATCGGACAGCGGCGCCAGCGGCGGTGGATAGCGCAGGTCCGTTCCGTGCGGGTAACGCGCCGCCGGGCCGAATACGTGAAAATGGCAGTCGCAGCTCAGCGCGGGCGCCCTGAATGCGGGTTTGGTGTTTTCCGGCAGCGACATCAACTGCTCCCTTCTTTGTGTGGATCAGGCGCTCTTGAAGCGCGTGAGCCGCGCGAACGCGATGGCGGCGACGGGCAGCGCCAGGCCGATCAGCATCTGCACGAAAAGCAGCGTACCGAGATCGCTGTAGTCGGCAGGTACCTTTACGGTCCCGCTGGCCTGATCGCGCACCTCGCGCGCCACGTAGTACATCTGGTTAAGGTACTTCGTGCCCAACTGCGACAAAGACAGCGCCAGGTTGGTAAAGGACGCCATCACCGCGAAATAGGTGGCCTTCAGATTCGCGGGTGCGGCGTTCGCAATCCACGCGAGCATGGGGATCATGGCGATCTGGCCGAGCGGCGACTCGAGCGCGGTATCGACCAGTGCAATGAACCGCGCGTCAACCACGCCGCCGGTGACCGCGGCGGTCCACTCGTGCAGGCCGTAATACATGCCGATGATCGGCAGCGACAGTATCGTCCCGATCACCGTCAGAAAGCCCACGACATAGGCAATGGAACGCTCGGCCATGAAGCGCCGGAAGATGAACATGCCGACGAGCGTCAGGAAACTCGAGATGAGCGAGAGCACCGCCAGAAAATGCTGGTCGAATCCCAGGACATCGATCATCCACCACGTCACGCCGGGACCCGGAGACGGTATCGCCCGATAAACGAATATCACGATGGCGGTTCCCAGGAGCGTCGCGCGCGCCGACGGCTCCAGTTCCTGCGTCAATCTGAGGATGAGAAACACGACGATCGCAAACGATCCCGTGAAGATGATTTCCTGGCTGTATGCGAGCGGGCTCAGCCCCATGCTCACCGTAAAGACGACGAAGATCAGGCTCCCGCCCAGGATCCACCAGTTGGGCGCCGGACGCTCTTCCGGTTCGCTTATCAGTCGTGCCGCCTCCGCCCGGCTCCTGCCCTGGCGGATCAGCTCGCGAAGGCGCCGGACCTTGAGTGCGCCGTGAATCACGACGCCCAGGACCGATATCGCGGGTATCGCCAGCGCCATGAGGTACACATCGCGATAGGTGCGCACCAGTTCGGCCTGGGGCAGCCCCTGCACGCCGGAGAAGACATACAGATTGATCATCGCCACCAGGACCAGGCCGCCGATGATCGCTACGCGGCCCAGCGTCTGCATCGTCGTGTGCATCAGCTTGCGTCGGGCGGGGTCGATCATCCGCCCTGCCGCGTCGACGCGGGGAACGGCTGCAACGGTCATGGCGTCCGCCACCGCGTCCTGCACGACGTCACCGATCGGGGCAAGCAGCGTGCTGATCACAAACCAGACGCCGGCCGGCATGATCGCCTTCATGGCATCGCGATGCCCGATCAGAAATACCATGATGAGCAGACTGGCCGCGATCAGCGCCGCGCCGAGATAGACGAGCCAGGCCTTCCAGCGCCAGATGAGATCCACGAGATGACCGAGCGGCATCTTGAGCGCCCACGGGATACCCGCCCAGAATCCCAGCGCCGCAAGAAACTCCGCCGACAGCCCCAGATAATCCTTGACGAAGAATGTTCCGACGATACCGGTGAGCCCCGAGATGCCGGCCGCCATGTAGACCATCAACGGCGGCAGGTAGCTGAGCCGCATCTCCCGGCCCAGCTCAAGGATATTCGCGTCGATCCAACGCGCAGTGGCGGCGAGCATGGTTACCGAAGATTCAGCGGGATGTGCGGCAAGCAAGCGGCGGCGGCGCGGAATTGCACGCGGGCTGCCGCCGCCGAAGGCTAATGCAGGTGGGGCGCCTGCATCGCCGGTTCGCCCTCATCCGCCATGAGCGGCGGCATCCCTGATCCCTGTTCTTCGCTCACCTCGGATTCGGCGAGCGCCGGGGCGGCACTTTCCACCAGCGCTCCGAGATCGGCAAGCGGCGGAAGTTCTTCCAGGGACCGCAGATTGAGATCGTCGAGAAAGGTCTTGGTGGTCGCATAGAGTGCCGGGCGCCCCGGGACTTCGCGGTGACCCACCACGTCGATCCATCCCCGCATTTCAAGGGTCTTGATGATGTTTCCCGACACGGTCACGCCGCGAATCTGCTCGATATCGCCGCGGGTCACCGGCTGGCGATAGGCAATGATGGCCAGCGTCTCCAGCACCGCGCGCGAATAGCGCGGTGGCTTCTGCGGATTCAGCCGGTCCAGATACTGCTGGTACTTCGGCCGCGTGTGGAAACGCCATCCCGAGGCCGTGGCGACCAGCTCGACGCCGCGACCTTCCCATTCCGCGCGGAGCTCCTCGAGGATGCCGCGGATGGTGTCGCCGCTCAGGGTCTCGTCAAACAACCGCCGCAGCTCCGCGAGGGAAAGGGGCTCCTGGCTTGCCAGCAAAGCGGTCTCCAGTATCAGTTTCACTTCCGCCACTTCCAGATGAGAGTTGTCTTCCATTTCCAGTCCGTGCTATTCGACAACAGTAAGGTGGGCGCCGCGCAACTTCACATAGATAGGGGCATAGGCCTCCTGCTGGGCCACCTCGATCATGCTCTCGCGCGCCAGCTCGAGTATCGCCAGGAACGTCACGATCAAGGTCGGCATCCCTTCCCGCGGCGAAAAGAGTTCGACAAACTCGACGAATTTCGCGTCCTGCAGACGGCGCAGGATGCGGCTCATGTGCGCCCGCACCGAAAGCTGCTCACGGATCACCCGGTGATGCTGGGTCATCGCCGCGCGATTGAGCAGGCCCAGCCAGGCCATGCGCAGGTCCTCGGGGCGCACGTCGGGCAGGCGCTGCGCGGCCGCCTGCTCGAACAGCACCTGAACCACGGTGAAGTCGCGGCCCGCCTGCGGCATCTCGTTCAGTTTGTGAGCGGCAAGCTTCATCTGCTCGTATTCCAGCAGGCGCCGCACCAGCTCGGCGCGCGGGTCCTCCTCGTCCGGTTCAGCGCTGGGGGGGCGTGGCAGCAGCAGCCGCGATTTGATTTCGATCAGCATCGCGGCCATCAACAGGTATTCCGCGGCGAGCTCGAGCTGGCTGGACCGCATGATCTCGACGTATTCCAGGTACTGCTGCGTAAGCTGCGCCATGGGAATGTCGAGTACGTTGATGTTCTCCTTGCGGATGAGATAGAGCAGCAGATCGAGCGGACCTTCGAACTGCTCGAGAAACACCTCCAGCGCTTCGGGAGGGATGTAGAGATCGTGCGGCACCTCGAGCAGAGGCTGGCCGTAGATACGGGCAACGGGGGTCGCGGCAGGCGTTGCGGAAACCGGTTCGGTCACGAGGCGTCCGATTGGGTGCGAGACGAGCGGGGCTGCTGCGGTACCGTGACGCTCAGGCCGGCGCTCCTCGACTCCCCTGCCCGCAGGCTCTCCAGTCTACGTCGTATCGTGAACCGCTGCATCGCCGTATTCTACAGAAAAACGGTCTCCTGCAAACGCACTTTGCAGGCCGGTTCGAGCGTTTACGACCTGCGAAATCAGGTGTAATTGAGGCCCATCGCCTCGCGCACGTCGCGCAGCGTCTCCTGGGCGAGTTTGCCGGCCTTCTCGCAGCCATCAGCAATGATGTTCCGCACCAGCGTCGGGTCTTCTACGTACTCCTCGGCCCGCTCGCGAATCGGCTTCAGCTCCGCCAGGACGGCATCGATGACCGGCTGCTTGCACTCCAGGCAGCCTATGCCCGCGCTGCGACAGCCCTGCTGGACCCATTGCTTGCGCGCTTCATCGGAATACACGAGGTGCAGCTGCCACACCGGGCATTTTTCGGGATCGCCGGGGTCGGAGCGCTTTACGCGTGCGGGATCGGTCGGCATGGTGCGCATTTTCTTGGTGATGCTCTCCGGATCCTCACGGAGGGCGATCGTGTTGCTGTACGACTTGGACATCTTCTGGCCGTCGAGTCCGGGCATCTTGGATGCCTCGGTCAGCAGCGCCTCGGGCTCCGAGAGGATCATCTTGCCGCCGCCGCCGATATAGCCGAACAGCCGTTCCCGGTCCCCGAGCGTCAGGTTCTGCGTCTCTTCCAGCAGCGCACGCGCCGCGTCGAGCGCTTCCGCATCGCCCTTCTCCATGTAGCGCGTGCGCAATTGCCGATACAGGCGCGCCCGCCGCGCCCCGAGCTTCTTGATCGCCGACTCCGCCTTCTGCTCGAATCCCGATTCGCGGCCGAAGATGTGATTGAAGCGGCGCGCGATCTCTCGCGTGAACTCGATGTGAGGAACCTGGTCTTCCCCGACCGGCACCCGGTTGGCGCGGTAGATCAGGATGTCCGCGCTCTGCAGCAGCGGATAGCCGAGAAAGCCGTAGGTCGACAAATCCTTGCTCGTCAGCTTTTCCTGCTGGTCTTTATAGGACGGAATGCGTTCCAGCCAGCCGAGCGGCGTGACCATCGACAGTAGCAGGTGCAGTTCGGCATGCTCCGGCACACGCGACTGGATGAAAAGCGTCACCTGCCCCGGATCCACGCCCGCCGCGAGCCAGTCGATCACCATCTCCCACACGTTTTGCTCGAGGATCTCGGGTGTGTCGTAATGGGTGGTGAGCGCATGCCAGTCCGCTACAAAAAAAAGACATTCGTATTCGTGCTGCAGCGTGATCCAGTTCTTGAGCACACCATGGTAGTGCCCGAGATGAAGGCTTCCGGTAGGACGCATGCCGGACAGGACGCGATTGACAAACATGATGGTTTCGTCGTTCGGTGCTAGAGCACGTTGGCGAGCTTCAACAGGTCGGTGACTGGCAGGCCGATAAGCGCCGCAATCAGTCTCATCATCAGGCCGATCACCGGCCACAGGATCATCCCCAGCACGCCGGAAAACAGCATCACGATCAGGATGATGAACCCGTATGGCTCGATGCGCGAAACATTATAAGCGAGGCGATGCGGGAGCAGGCTCACCAGAATGCGGCCGCCGTCGAGCGGCGGCAGCGGCATCAGGTTGAGCACCATGATGATGGCATTGACAAATATGCCGGCTGCACCCATCAACGCAAGCGGCAGCGCGAAGTAGTTGTCCGGCAGGCTGATCGCGATTTTGACTGCCGCGGCCCACAGCAGGGCCATCACCAGATTGCTGAAGGGGCCGGCGGCTGCAACCCACAGCATGTCGCGCTTGGGATGCCGCAGATTCGCGAAATTGACGGGCACCGGCTTCGCCCAGCCGAAGAGGATGCCGCTGCCGGCAAAGAGCTTCGAGATCGCGAGCAATGCGAGCGGCAGCGCGACAGTCCCTATCGGATCGATATGGCGCAGCGGGTTCAGGCTGACGCGCCCTTCGGCGTAGGCGGTGAGATCGCCAAAATGCCGGGCAACATAACCGTGTGCAGCCTCATGGAGCGTGATCGCAAAAATGACGGGCAGCGCGTAAATCGCGATCGTCTGCAGAAGGTTCAATACCATGCCGCGCAGGGTCTTGGTTATCGGTTATTGGGCGGGAGAGCCGCCGGGGTCACGGATTCTAACAGGCCGAGACCGCTAGGCCGTCAGCGCAAATGGCTCGACGCTGCCGCGACCGGTGCGCGTGATGAGCGGCGTTTCCCCCGTGAGATTCACCACCGTGGTGGGATCGATGCCGCACGAGCCGCCGTCGATGATGAGATCCACCCGGTGCTCGAGGCGGCTGCGGATCTCCTGCGGATCACCGAGCGGTTCCTCGTCGCCGGGGAGTATCAACGTGGACGAAAGCAGCGGTTCGCCCAGCTCCGTGAGCAATGCACGCACCACTTTGTGGTCGGGTATGCGCAGGCCGATGGTCTTGCGCCGCGCGTGCTGGAGTCGCCGGGGGACTTCACGCGTCGCTTGCAGTATGAACGTGTAACTTCCCGGCGTCGTCGTCTTGAGCAGCCGAAACTGCTTGTCGTCAACCCGGGCGTACGTACCGATTTCCGCCAGATCGCGACACACCAGGGTGAAGTGATGCGCCGGTCCGACCTGACGGAGCGCGCGCATGCGTTCCAATGCCTCCTTGTCGCCGAAATGGCAGCCGAGCGCATAGCACGAATCGGTGGGGTACACGATGAGACCGCCGGAGCGCACGATGTCCGCAGCCTGGCGGATCAGCCGCGGTTGAGGATTGTCCGGATGCACGGAAAAAAACTGCGCCATTCAGAAGCAGTCCCATACCGGCTGCAGTCCCGGTGGAAGATCGGGCAGCGTGCCGAAATCCCGCCGGCTCTCTTCGGGCCCGTGAAAGTCGGATCCCGCCGAAGCCCTCAGACCAAAGCGCGTGGCGTATCCCGCCCACGTCGCATACTGATCGGCGCTATGGCTGCCGGTGACCACTTCGATGCCGCTGCCGCCAGCGTCGACGAATTCCGCGAGCATCCCTTGACGATCCGCGTGGCTCAAGCCGTAACGGCCGGGATGGGCCAGCACGGCCAACCCACCGCTCGCCTTGATCCAGTTCACCGCCTCTTCCAGCGTCGCCCACTGGTGCGAAACGTAACCCGGCTTGCCGGTGGTAAGGTAGTTCCTGAACACGGATTGCACATCCCGGGCCAGCCCAGCCGCCACCAGGAAACGCGCGAAGTGCGTGCGGCCCACGAGATTGGGATTCGTCACATACGATCGGGCACCGGCCAGTGTTCCGGGTATTCCGGCTTGCTCGAGTCCCGCCGCCATCGTTTCAGCACGCTGCTGCCTGCCGGAACGTATGCGCTCAAGGCCACGCACCAGCACCTCGTTTTCCGGATCGATCCGCAGCCCCACGATGTGCAGTGTGCGGCCGCGCCACGTTACCGAAATCTCGACCCCATTGATGAAGTCCAGTCCGAGTGCCGCCGCATGTTCCCCGGCTTCCTGCAAACCGCTCAGGTCATCGTGGTCGGTAAGCGCCAGGATGCGAACGCCCCGATCGGCGGCCCGTGCCACCACCGCGGCCGGAGGCAACAGGCCATCGGAGCGCGTGGAGTGGCAGTGAAGGTCGATGGTCAACATGCCGGAAGGTGCAGAAGACGGGAGTGTCCCGTCTGCGCGAAGCGGCGCAGCATACCAGAAATCCTCCCGCTCTCTTTCAGAGACATCCCGGCGGCGCTGTAAGTTTCGCCCGTCGCTGCGGACCGATGCGTCGTCGAGGACAGCGCATCGGGGGAAATCCTGCAGGCACTGGCGCGGCAGGCGTGCGGTTGAGATCTAACTTTGCTTCTGGTGCAGCCGGCTTTGCGCCGGCACGTGTTGCGCAAGGAACTCCATCTGGTCGGCCAGGATGCGCCGGTTTGTGAGTATCAGGTACTCGGCACGATTCGGCACGTAGGGCAGGTACATCAGTTCCATCCCGGCACGCTCCGGTGTGCGATCGCTCTTCCTCTCGTTGCAGGAACGGCAGGCCGTCACGACATTCATCCAGACATCGCGTCCGCCGCGCGAAAACGGCACGACATGGTCTCTGGTCAGCCGGGAAATCGGAAACGTGCCGGCGCAGTAGGCGCAGATCTGGCGGTCGCGGTGGAACAGTTCGCGATTGTTGAGCGGCGGGACCTGGCTGAAAGCCTTCATCGCCATCGCTTTGCCCTTGATGGCAATGATGCTCGTCGACGTAATACTCGAGCGTTCCCCGGTCGTCCGGTTCATTCCCCCAAAGACCGTAAACGCGGCCTCGCCCAGACTCCAGGCAACCTGATCCTTCGCATGGTAATAGCAGGCGTGCTGCCAGCTTATCCAGCGATGCGGCACACCGTGCGTGTCGAGGGTAAGGATAAGCGGGTAGGCGCTGCGCGAAGCGGCGTCCTCGGTGGTCCACGGCATGTCGTTCGAAATATTCATGGGCTCTTTGACCGCTCCTTCCGCGCGGTCTGCGTATCGGGTCAACAATTTACCACTTTTCGGTGTCACGTTGTCGTCGGCGATGCCTTGCGAACCGCGCTTCAGCCCGCGGCGGCACCGCTTCGCCGCCTTAGCAGCCACGCTGCGCGCACGGTATAATCGGCGCCCGTGCACTCCGCCACTTCTTCGGTTCGTCCCGCTGCACTCGTCAAATGCCGCCAGTCGTAATACGAGACGCACCCGGCGTGCGCGCTGCCCTCGCCAGAGTTCCCGATCCATTGCCCGATTCCCGTTGAGATGTCCTTCGCTTCCCTGAACCTGATTCCGGAACTCCTGCGTGCCGTGGCCGACCAGGGTTACACGGAACCGAGTCCCATACAGCAGAAAGCCATTCCGGCCATCCTGGACGGCCGCGACATCATGGGGTGCGCGCAGACCGGCACGGGCAAGACAGCGGGGTTCACGCTGCCCCTGCTGCAGCTTCTTGCGCCCCAGGCCAATGCCAGCCTTTCGCCGGCACGCCACCCGGTGCGCGCGCTGATTCTGGCGCCTACGCGTGAACTTGCCGCGCAGGTCGAGGAAAGCGTGCGCACTTACGGCAAGTACCTGCAACTGCGTTCCACGGTCGTCTACGGCGGAATCGACATCGCGCCCCAGACCAAGGCTTTGCACGCCGGCGTCGAAATCCTGGTGGCGACACCGGGCCGGCTGCTCGATCACCTGCAGCAGAAGACGGTCAATCTGTCGCGCGTGGAAATCCTCGTGCTGGACGAGGCGGATCGCATGCTCGACATGGGCTTTCTCCCCGATATCAAGCGCATCCTTGCCACGCTGCCGCGCAAGCGCCAGAACCTGCTCTTTTCCGCGACGTTTTCCGACGAGATCCGGCGGCTTGCGGACCAACTGCTGCACAGCCCGACGATGATCGAAGTCGCACGCCGCAACGCGCCGGCCGACCTGGTGTCGCATCAGGTTTACGAAGTGCCGGCGCCGCGCAAGCGCGCACTGCTCGTTCAGCTGATACGAAGCCGGGAAATGTCGCAGGTGCTGGTATTCGTTCGTATGAAGCGCGATGCCAACCGGCTGGCCCGCGAACTGGTCCGGGACGGCGTCGCTGCGACCGCCATCCACAGCGATCGCAGTCAGGCCGAGCGCGAGCTGGCGCTGGCGGAGTTCAAGGCAGGCAAGGCCACAGTACTGGTTGCAACCGACATCGCAGCACGCGGACTGGACATCGAGCAGCTGCCTTTCGTGGTCAATTACGAGCTGCCCTACACCCCGGAGGACTACGTGCACCGCATCGGACGCACCGGGCGCGCTGGCCTGCCCGGCGCAGCGCTGTCCCTGGTCAGCCCCGACGAATTGCGGCTGCTTGCCGAGGTGGAAAGAGTGCTGAAACGCACGCTGCCCCGGGCGGAGGCCCCCCTTGCGCATCCGGTGCGTGGGCGGTCTCGTGGCCGCAGCCAGGAACGGAACGAACACGAACGCCCACGGCCTCCGCCTATCGCCACGGATGCCGTCGTCAATCACAATCCCGAGTCGACGTTCGATTTCAGCAAGCCCTACGAACCGGCGTCCGGCACGGCACCGCGCGGCGCGAATCCGATGCCGCCGCACGGCCGCACACGTCCGGCCCGTCCGACCGCCGCCCTGCTGGGAGGCGGACCCGCCGGGCACCACAAGCCCAAGAAATAGGCGGCGGGAAAGCGCAGCCTCATGGAAGCGCTGAGCCTGCCTGAGCTTCTTTTCTTTGCATTCGTCATCATCCTGTCCTATGCGATCCGCGGCAGCGTCGGGTTCGGGGGCGTAACGGTTCCTCTTCTTGCCTGGATCATGTCGCTCAAGACCGCAGCGCCCATGATCACTTTTCTGGGAATACTGTCCTCGGCAGCCATTCTGCGCACGCACTATCGCTACATCGTGTGGCCTGACCTGTGGCGGGTAATGCCGTGGTGTGCGATCGGCGTCGCGGCAGGCATCTACTTCTTCAAAGTGCTGGATGCTACCACGCTCGCCAAGGCGCTGGGCATTTTCGTGATCGGGTACGGCTTGTATTCCTGGTGGGCCAGCAACCGGCCACCGCTCAGGATAAAGCTGCCGATGTTCGCCATCACGCCTACCGCCGGCACCACAGCCGGTTTTGTGGGGACCATATTCGGCTCCATGGCCGGGATGTTTTTTGCGATCTACCTCGACCTGCTCAAGCACGGGAAAAACGAGTTCCGCGCCACGGTAGCGGGCATACTGTTCGGCCTCGGCGTGCTGCGTGGCGCGGGCTACATTTCAGTGGGCGCCTTCGACCGCGAGGCGATCATGGCGTGTGCCGTCGCACTGCCCCTCATGGCGATCGGCGTATTCATAGGAAATCGGGTTCATGCCAATCTGGCGCCGCTCGCCTTCAAGCGCCTGGTGGCAGCCATCTTGATAGCGAGTGGAGTGCCGCTGCTCCTGCGCTAGAATTCGCGTTATGCATCCAGTCAAGTGCGTCGGCCCTTCCGTTCTGCAGTCCCTGCTTCACGATGGTGAAGAGCTCGCGCTGCTCGATGTGCGCGAAGCCGGCCAGTTCGGCGAGTCTCATCTGTTGTTCGCGACGCCGCTGCCCTACAGTCGGCTGGAACTCGATATCGCCGCACTGGTTCCGCGCAAATCCGCCCGCATGGTGTTATGCGACGACGGGGCGAGCGGCATAGCGGAACGCGCGGCCCGTCGCCTGCAACACGCCGGCTACAGCGACCTGGCCATCCTGGATGGCGGCACCCGGGCCTGGTCGCAGGCCGGCTACAGCTTATTCGCGGGGGTCAACGTTCCCAGCAAGCTGTTTGGCGAGCTGGTCGAGCACGCGTACCACACGCCGCGGGTCACGGCGAAAGAACTTCTTCGCATGAAGGCCTCGGGCGAGAAATACGTGCTGCTCGACGGGCGTCCCCTGAACGAGCATCACAAGATGACCATACCCGGCAGCACCTGCTGCCCGAATGCGGAGTTACCGTACCGTATCGCGACCATGGTGCGCGATCCCGCCACGAAGATCATCGTGAATTGCGCCGGCCGCACGCGATCCATCCTCGGCGCGCAGACACTGATCAATTTTGGCGTGCCGAATCCCGTCTTTGCACTCGAAAACGGCACCCAGGGGTGGCGCCTCGCCGACCTCGAACTCGAATACGGGTCCTCGCGCCAATATCCTGCCACCGTCGATGAAACGACCCTGCCGGGACAACAGTCCGCTGCGCGCGCACTGATGGCGCGATATGGCGTTCGGACGGTGACTGCCCGGGAGCTACAGGCGTGGTTCGGCGACCCGCACCGCACGACCTACGTGTGCGACGTCAGAACGCCCGAGGAATTCGCGCGCGGATCGATCCCCGGCGCGCGGCATGCGCCGGGCGGGCAGCTCATCCAGGCGACTGACCAGTGGGTCGGCGTGCGCAATGCTCGCATCGTGCTCCTGGATGGCGGCGAGAACGTCCGGGCACCGGTGGTCGCGAGCTGGCTCAAGCAGCTGGGGTACGAAGCTCACGTGCTCGCTGAAGGCGTTCGTGCTGAATTGTCGATACCGCAGCCGGCGCTGCCCGCATTGCCGACATTGGAGGAAATTTCAGCCGCTGAACTCAGGCGCGCGCTCGACCAGCGAACGTGCACGGCGCTTGACCTGGGTTCGAGCATGACCTTCCGGAAAGCGCACGTCCCCGGCAGCCGCTGGAGCATCCGCCCTCGCATTGCCACCGCCGCGCAAGGCCTGACCAACCCTGTCGTGCTGATTGCCGAAGACAGGGATGTTGCCCGCCTTGCGGCAACGGACCTGATCGAGGGCGGCGTCGGCGATGTTCGCCTTTTCGCGGGAGGCTTGGATGCGTGGAGGAGTGCCGGCTACGCCATGGAACCGACGCCCGCAACTCCGTCCGACACCGAGTGCATCGATTACCTGTTCTTCGTACACGATCGCCACGCGGGCAATCGCGAAGCCATGAAGCAGTATCTCGCCTGGGAAACCGGCCTCATCGCGCAGCTTTCCGCAGAGGACCGGGCTTTGTTCAAAGTCGGCTGCGCCTGAAGGATCCGCTGCGGGGACCGCGATGACGGGCGCTGCCTTGGCATGCAGTATGATGCTGATGCGCATTCGGTAGTGGTAAATCACACGCACAAGGAGGAGTGATGGTACGCGCCGCAATAGTGGGCCTCGGCTGGTGGGGCAAAACGATAGTCGATGCCGTGCAAGGCAAAACCGACAAGATCACGTTCGTTGCGGCCAACACCCGCACGCGCGCCAAGGCGGAGGAATTCTGCCGCGACCGGAAGATCGATCTCCGAGACGATCTCGACGCTATCCTCAACGATCCCAAGATCGATGCCGTCGTCTACACCACTCCGCACCGCCAGCACGAAGAGCACATCCGGCGCGCCGCGCAGGCGGGCAAGCATGTCTGCGTTGAAAAACCCTTTACGCTGACGGCGGCAAGCGCCAGGTCCGCTATCGATGCGGTTAAGAAGGCGGGCGTTGTACTGGGCGTCGATTTTCAGCGCCGTTTCCACCCTTCGGTGGGTGAAATCCGGAAGCGCGTGCGCGATGGCAGCCTGGGCACGATCTCGTTCTGCGTCGGGGAAGTGTCCACGTTGAGCGGCATGGCGCTGCCTAAGGAATCCTGGCGCATCGATCCCGAAGAGACACCGGCAGGCGCGATGACGGGACTGGGCGTGCACCTCGTGGACGGCTTTATCGATTTGTGCGGCGAGGTCGACGAAGTCTATTGCATCAATACGCGTCGCGCAGCGCCCCTGGTGGACGATACGACGGTGTTCACCATGAAGCACAGAAACGGCGTCATCTCGACGAATTACTGCACGCTCGCGAGCGCGGCCAGCTATTGCATCGCGGTGTTCGGAACGCGGGGCATCGCGGAAACGATGCGTCCCGGGCTGGACACCTTTCGTTTCCTTCCGGTCTCCGACAAACCGCATGCCGCCGGTCAGCCCGAAGTCATCGAGCACAAAGGGTTCAACCCGGTGAAAGCGGTGATGGAAGCGTTTGCCGGTGCGGTGCAGGGCGTGGCGCCCTATCCCATCACGTACGACCAGATCATTCACGGCGTGGCAGTCTTCGAAGCGATCGTCAAATCGGCGCAAACCGGCCAGCCGGTCAAGGTGGCGCGGTAGCGCCGACGTAGCCATGGAATACCGCGAAGCAAGCGAAATCCGCGACGGCATGCGCATCGAATGGGACATGCCGATCGCCATGGACGACGGCGTAGTGTTGCGGGGCGACGTCTTCCGCCCGGTTGAAGCCGGCCGTTATCCCGTGATTCTGACCTACGGCCCCTACGGCAAGTGGCTGCATTTCGATGACCTTTACCACGACCAGTGGCAGCGCATGTGCGAGGAACATCCCGACGTGCCGAGCGGTTCGTCCAACAAGTACCAGAACTGGGAAGTGGTCGACCCGGAAAAATGGGTCCCGGACGGCTATGCCGTGGTGCGCGTGGATTCGCGCGGAGCCGGACGCTCCCCCGGTGTGCTCGACATGTGGTCGCAGCGTGAAGCACAGGATTTTTATCACTGCATCGAGTGGGCGGCACAGCAGCACTGGTCGAACGGCAAGGTCGGACTCAACGGCATCTCGTACTACGCCATGAACCAGTGGCAGGTGGCCGCACTGCAGCCGCCGCATCTCGCCGCGATCTGCATCTGGGAAGGCGCCGCGGATTACTACCGCGACATGAGCCAT
>JBQTJV010000007.1:0-2091 GCA_052386775.1 Betaproteobacteria bacterium | reverse complement strand
CAGCGTGCCGATGCCGCCGATGATCGGCCCGAGGATGATCTCGATCGAGCGGCTGATGTGGAAGATCTGCTCGGGAAAGAGGTTGTTGTAGTAGAAGGCGAAGAACACCCCCGCAACCGCGGTCATCGCCGAGCTGATCACGACCGCGAGCATCTTCCAGCGGAAAGTGTTGATGCCCAGGGCCTGCGCCGCTTCTTCGTCTTCACGAATCGCCTGCCAGTAGTAGCCTGCTTTTGATCTGAGAAGAAAGAAACAGAATATGAAGGCAAGGACAGTCAGAGCCAGCATGGCGTAGTAGTACATCAGGGGCGGGCCGCGAAAATTCGCCAGGTCCCAAGTGTCGCGCTGCGCCACCTTGAGGAACATGCCGCCCGGGCCGCCGAGCCAGTCGAGGTGGTCGAATCCGATGCGGGTGAATTCCGCGAAGGCGATGGTAAGGAGCGCGAAGTAGACGCCGGAGATGCCGAAGCGTAAGGCGAGGAAGCCGATCGTGGCGCCGAGCGCCACGCACAGCGAGATCGCGATCCACAGTCCGGCCCACGGGCCGATGCCGTAGTGGTAGAACAGCGCGCCGGCGGCGTAGGCGCCGACACCGACATAGAGCGAGTGGCCGAGCGACAGCTGGCCGGCGAAGCCCATCATCACGTTCCAGGCCTGGCCCGCGTAGGCGAAGTAAAGGATCAGCGTGGCGACGGAGAGGAGGTACGGTCCAGCCCACGCGGGAAGGATCAACAGAAACAGGCCCAGAGCCAAAAGCAGAACCTTTGCCCTCATGGCTTCCTCCCGAGCAGCCCCTGCGGACGCAGCAGCAGCACCAGGATCAGCAGGCCGAAGCTGAACATGCTCTTGGCCGAGGGCGCGATGAACAGGCCCGCCAGCGCTTCCGATACGCCGATCAGCACGCCGCCGAGCAGTGCCCCGGGCATCGAGCCCAGGCCGCCCACGATCACGATGACGAAAGCGAGCAAGGTATAAGCAGGCCCGAGAGGCGGCGTGACTTCGACCAGCAGCACCATGGCGCAGCCGGCGACGGCGACGCACACAGCGCCCAGACCGAAGGTCAGCGCGTACAGGTGCTTGACGGCGAGGCCGACGACCAGGGCGCCCAGACGGTTGTCCGCGCACGCCCGTATGGCTTTTCCTTTCAAGGAAAAACGAAAGAAGGCGAAAAGCGAAACAGTCGTCAATATCGCGGCGCCGGCGGCGTAGAGGCGCGCCTTGTCGATGAGGATCGTGCCCAGTTCGAAGGACTCCAGCTGGTAGTCGACCTGTACGTTGCGCGCCGCCGGGCCGAACAGCATGAGCAGGGCGTTCACCATGACGATCGCCAACGCCACCAGCAGCATGAACTGCGAATGCTCGGGACGCGTGACGAACGGGTTGATGAGCGCCGCCTGCAGCGCGTAACCGAAGACGAAAAACGCCGCGGCCACCGGCAGCACGATGAGGATCGGATCGAGCCCCCAGGCCGCGAACAGCACCGTTGCCGCGTACATGGCAATGGTCATCATCTCGCCGTGGGCGAAATTGACGACGCGCACCACGCCGAAGATCACCGACAGGCCGAGCGCCATCAGGCCGTAGACGAGGCCCGTCAGCAGTCCGGCGAGGACTACATTTGCTACGAGATCAACGGACAACTATGCCCTTTTGTAATCCGGCGACGGGAACACCGGCTTCGCGGTCGCCGCGGACTTGGGCAGGACCACGGTGGGCGTCAGGTTCAGGTTCTGCACGCAGGCCGAGCCGATGCCCTCGACCTGGCCCTTGGCGTTGAACTTGATCGGGCCGCCAAGCGTCATCTTCTCGGTGATGTTGGTCTGGCGGATGGCGTCGGCGAGCGTCTTCGGATCGGTGCTGCGGGCGCGTTTGAATGCGTCCGCCGCCACCAGGATCGCCTCGAAGGTTAAGCCCGCATTCAGGCCGTGGAACACCAGCTTGTCCTTGGGGTTCTGCTTGAGGAAGGCCTTCTCCACGATCCTGGTCACCTTGGCGTTCGGGTTGTACCAGGGCACGTTGGAGATCGAGTATTCGGACAGCTTGCCGAGCGTCTTGTAGTACTGCTCCTCGTACATGCCGGGGGAGCCCGGG
>JBQTJV010000006.1:0-9523 GCA_052386775.1 Betaproteobacteria bacterium | reverse complement strand
GGCACGTAGACCATGACCTGCAGGCCTTCTCCCGCCGGAGACAGCCGCGCCTTGACGACCGGTTTTGTCGCGTTGATGCGGTAGTAGAGCAGGCGCGTATGCCACGCTATTTCCTGCGGTGCATGCCGCAGGAAATAGGAAATGTCGAGGTTCGACCACAGCGTCTCATGGGCGTTTGCGGGCACGGCGTAGAGGCGTAACTTGGCGAGCGCTTCTTCCTGTCGCGCCTGCAGGCTGCTCTCCAGGCTGTCGGTATCGCCGGCGAGGTGCCGGTTGGTGGCGTGAAAGAGATCTTCGAGCAGCTTTCCTTTCCACGCGTTCCAGACCTTGGGGCTGGTGCCGCGGATGTCGGCTACGGTAAGAAGATAGAGCGCTGCAAGGCGGCGCTGGTCCCGGACTTTGTCGGTGAAGGCGCGAATCACGCCGGCGTCACTCAGATCCTGCTTCTGGGCCGTCATCGACATGACGAGATGGTGCTCCACCAGCCACGCGACGAGATCGGTGTCTTCGCGCGACAGGCCATGTGCCGAGCAGAACCGGCGTGCATCTGCCTTACCCAGTTGGGAGTGGTCTCCGCCGCGGCCTTTGGCGATGTCATGGAAGAGCGCCGCGAGATAGAGGACCTCGGGCCGCGCGAAGTTGCTCATCAGCCGGCTGCAGAGCGGAAACTCGTGGGCCAGCTCGGGGATGGAGAACCGGCGGAGATTGCGGATTACCCGCAGGATGTGCTCGTCCACCGTGTAGACATGGTATAGATCATGCTGCATCTGACCGACGATGCGGCCGAAAGCGGGCAAATAGCGCCCCAGGATCCCGCACTGGTTCATGCGCCGGAGCGCGCGTTCGACGTGCGACGGGCTCTTCATGATCTGGATAAACAGGTCGCGGTTTGTCGCGCTACGGCGGAAAACAGGGGTGATGTGCCGGCGCGCGCGCCACAATGCCCGCAGCGTCGTTGCGCCGATGCCTTTCAACTCATGGTGGTCCTGCATCAGTCGAAACGTTTCGAGAATGGCGCTCGGCTGGTGCTCGAAGAGCTCATCGCTGCAGGCCTCCAGCAGTTCGTCGCGCATTCCGAAACGCGCGTTGAGCGGGTGATACTCCTTGTCGGGCGATGGCGCGATGCGCGCCTTGAGGTTCTGCAGCAGTATCGCGTTCAGCTCCGATACCGATTTCGCCGTACGGTAGTAGCGCTGCATCAGCTGCTCGCTGCCAAGCCGATGCGGCCGGTCGTGCAGATTGAACTGCCCGGCGAGGGCGGACTGATGATCGAACAGCAGCCGGTCCTCGCGCCGTCCGGCGAGGTAGTGCAGCCGCACGCGCACCATCTGTAGAAACACCTCATGGCGCTGGATTTCACGCGCTTCATCGGCAGTGATGACGCCGCGGCGGGCGAGTTCGCGCCACGTCTTACCGACGCCGGCAGCACGCGCGATCCAGAGAATATTGTGCAAATCGCGCAGTCCGCCGGCGCTTTCCTTGATGTTCGGCTCGAGATTCGATTCCTGGTAGCGCGCGTGGCGCTGCTGCTGTTCGAGCTGCTTCGCCTGCAGAAAATCCACCGGGTCCATGGCCCGTTCGAGCCGGCTTGCGAACCGCCGGAAGAGACTGCGATCGCCTCGCAGCAGGCGCGCCTCCAACAAGCTCGTCTGCACGGTAAGGTCCTGCGCCGCGAGCTCGGCGCACTCGGTCACGGTTCGGACGCTATGGCCTACTTCGAGCCCGATATCCCAGAGGATGCCGATGAACGTTTCCAGTCTCTGGATCCGGGCATCGGCCAGCTCGGGAAGCAGGACCAGCAGATCGATGTCGGAATAGGGAAAAAGCTGCGCTCTGCCGTAGCCGCCCACCGCGAGCAGCGCCCACGAACGCGGAAAATCCTGCGCGATCCAGATCGCGCCCAGCAGGCGATCGATGAGGCGGCTGTGCCGATAGAGCAGCCGGCTCGCTGCCGGCCGCTTCATGAACTCCGAGCGCAACGCCTCGCGTTCGCAAAGCAGCGAGCGCTTCCAGTCGCCGGCGAGCGGCGCCATGCGCGGTGCAGTGTGGGCGCCGAGGGCGGTCATGGAAGCGCCTTCAGATCCGGGCGGCAGCCGACTCGGGCTTAGCCGGTGTCCCGAGCGATACGGTAAGCACTTCATAGGCCGCATCGGTCACGAGCACGGTGTGCTCCCATTGCGCCGAGAGGCTGTGGTCCTTGGTGACGATCGTCCAGCCATCCGCCAGCTGCCGGATATCGGGTTTTCCGGCGTTGATCATGGGCTCGATGGTAAATGTCATGCCGGGCTCGAGCTTCAGGCCGGTGCCCGGACGGCCGTAGTGCAGGATCTGGGGCTCCTCGTGGAACCGGGCGCCGATTCCGTGCCCGCAGAACTCGCGCACCACGCTGTAGCCGTTTTGCTCGGCATGCGTTTGTATGGCGTATCCGATGTCGCCCAGCGTGGCACCCGGCCTGACCGTCTCGATACCGCGCCACATGCACTCGTAGGTGACGTCGCACAGTCGCTTCGCCTGGATGGACGGCTGCCCGACGTAGAACATGCGGCTCGTGTCCCCATGGTAGCCGTCCTTGATGACGGTGATATCGATGTTGATGATGTCGCCGGCCTTGAGTTTCTTGTCGCCCGGCACGCCATGGCAAACGACATGGTTGACAGAAGTGCAGATCGACCGCGGATAAGGCTGATAGCCCGGCGGTGCATAATTGAGCGGCGCCGGGGTCGTCTCCTGCTGCTCCACCATGTAATCATGGCAGAGCCGATCGAGCTGGCCGGTGGTCACCCCGGGACGCACGTGCGGCGCGATGAAGTCGAGCACTTCCGCGGCGAGCCGCCCGGCAACGCGCATTTTCGCTATTTCAGCGGATGACTTGATATGTACGGCCATGGCCGGTATGGAACTTCACCGCGGGGAAGGCTTCCAAGTGCTTGCTTTTTCGGGAATGCGGATTGTAGTCCAGAGCGGCAGGCGTTGCACCCGGAAAGCTTCGGGCTGGGGAAGGAAGGTTTTCTGTGGTAAACTAAGTGGTTAGCTCGCCGTCTCGGCGGGCGAATACGCACATCCGCACCGCATCAAACAGGGTGCCCGCCGTCGTGACCGGCGGGTCTCGCACGCGGATGGAGGCTCAACCCTTAAAGGAGTGTACATGTCGGTTACGATGCGTGAAATGCTGGAGGCGGGCGTCCATTTCGGACATCAAACCCGCTACTGGAACCCGCGGATGGCGTCCTATATTTTCGGCCACCGCAACAAGATCCACATCATCAATCTCGAAAAGACGCTGGCGATGTATCTGGATGCACTGAGGTTCGTGCGCCAGCTCGATTCGAACAAGGGCACCATCCTGTTCGTCGGTACCAAGCGGCAGGCCCGGGACATCATCCGGGAAGAGGCTCAGCGCTGCGGGTCGCCCTACGTGGATTACCGCTGGCTGGGCGGAATGCTGACCAACTACAAGACGGTCAAGCAGTCCATCAAGCGCCTGAAAGACATGGAAGCCATGGTGCAGGACGGGTCCGTCGAGAAGTTGTCGAAGAAGGAAGGGCTGCACTACCAGCGCGAAATCGCAAAGCTCGAGCGCAGCCTGGGCGGCATCAAGGATATGAACGGACTGCCCGACGCGATGTTCGTGATCGACGTGGGTTACCAGAAAGGGGCGGTGTCGGAAGCGAACAAGCTTGGCATCCCCGTCATTGGCGTGGTGGACACCAATCATTCCCCCGAAAGCATCGATTACGTCATACCCGGCAACGATGACTCCAGCCGGGCGATACGCCTCTACGCGCGCGGCGTCGCCGACGCGATACTTGAAGGGCGCAGCGACAGCGTCAAGGAAATCACCGGCGGCGGCGACGAGTTCGTCGAAGTGGAAGAAAGCGAAGATGCCGAGGCATAGCGCTCGCGCGACCTCAGCGGGGGCGAGAGCCCCTTTTTTTTAAACAGTGGAGTACTGAATGGCGGAAATTACCGCGACCATGGTAAGGGATCTGCGCGAGAAGACCGACGCGCCGATGATGGAATGCAAGCGGGCGCTGACCGAGGCCGGCGGCGATCCTGCGAAAGCGGAGGAAATCCTGCGCATCAAGCTGGGAAACAAGGCGAGCAAGGCCGCGGCACGCATTACTGCAGAAGGCATCGTGGCGGTCCACGTGACCGGCGACGCCAGGCTCGGTGCCATCGCAGAAGTGAACTGCGAAACCGATTTCGTAGCGAAGAACGCGGAGTTCATGGCTTTCGCGGGGGCCGTGGCGGAGCTGGCCGCGAAGGAAGGTCCTTCCGATGTGGCGGCGCTGGGTGCACTCAAGATCAAGGGCACGGGCGTTGAAGAAACGCGCAAGGCGCTGGTGGGCAAGATCGGGGAAAACGTGACGGTGCGCCGCTTTGCGCGGTTCATGGCACGGGGCAAGCTCTTCACCTATATACATGGCGGATCCAAGATCGGCGTCATCGTCGATGTTGTGGGTGCCGACGAGACGCTGGGCAGGGATCTGGCTATGCACATCGCGGCCAGCAAACCGGTGGCGCTCAGCGGCAGTGATGTGCCGGCGGCGCTGGTGCAGAAGGAGCGGGACATCGCCGCAGCCAAGGCTGCGGATTCCGGGAAGCCCGCCAATATCGTCGAGAAAATGATCGAAGGTTCCGTGCAGAAATTCCTGAAGGAAGTCACGCTGCTCGGCCAGCCGTTTGTGAAGAACGACAAGCAGACGGTCGAGCAGCTGCTGAAGGCGAAGGGTGCCTCGGTCGCCGCTTTTACCCTTTACGTCGTTGGGGAGGGGCTGGAGCGCAGGAAGGACGATTTCGCCGCTGAAGTGATGGCCCAGGTTGGGGATGCGCGCAGCAAAGGCAAAGAACCCTCGTCATTATCCTGATTCTCCTGCCGCGACGCGACCCGATACGCCATGCCCGACACGCCCGCCTACAAGCGCATCCTGCTCAAGCTGAGCGGCGAAGCTTTGATGGGCGAGGACAGTTATGGCATCAACCGCACGACCATCGAGCGTATCGTCGACGAAATCGCCGAGGTCGTGCATCTGGGCGTTGAGGTGGCGGTTGTCATCGGCGGCGGCAACATTTTTCGCGGCGTCGCTCCCGGAGCCTCGCACATGGACCGGGCGACCGCCGATTACATGGGCATGCTGGCAACGGTGATGAACGCCTTGGCGCTGCAGGACGCGATGCGGCGCGTCAACCTCGTGAGCCGCGTGCAATCGGCGCTGAACATCGAGCAGGTGGTGGAGCCCTACATAAGGGGCAAGGCGATGCGTTACCTGGAGGAGGGGAAGATCGTCATTTTCGCCGCAGGAACAGGTAACCCGTTTTTCACGACCGACACGGCTGCGGCGCTGCGCGGAATGGAGATGAACGTCGATCTCGTGCTGAAGGCGACCAAGGTGGATGGTGTCTACACGGACGACCCGAAAAGCAATCCGGAGGCGATGCGCTACAAGCGGCTCACGTTCGACGAGGCGATAATCAAGAACCTGAAAGTCATGGATGCCACGGCGCTTACGCTGTGCCGGGACCAGAAGCTGCCGGTGAACGTGTTCAGCATCTTCAAGCCGAGGGCGCTCAAGCGGGTTGTGGTGGGCGAGGACGAGGGTACGATGGTTCACGTTTAGAACGGAGGTGGATCATGATTTCCGACGTCAAGAAGGCAGCGGAGCAGAAGATGAAGAAGACGCTGGAGGCGCTGAAGGCCGATCTCGCCAAAGTGCGCACCGGGCGCGCACATGCCGGACTGCTCGACCACATCATGGTGGACTATTACGGGACGCCGACGCCGATCCCGCAGGTCGCGAATGTGAACCTGATCGACGCCCGCACCATAGGTGTGGTGCCGTGGGACAAGAAAATGGTTGCGATGGTCGAAAAGGCGATACGCGATTCGGACCTGGGACTCAATCCTGCTACCCAAGGCGATACCGTGCGGGTTCCGATGCCGGCGCTCACCGAGGAGCGGCGCAAGGAGCTGATCAAGGTGGTGCGCAGCGAAGGAGAGAACGCACGCGTTGCGGTACGTAACGTACGCCGCGATGCGATCCATCACCTCAAGGACCTGCTCAAGCAGAAAAAAGTCGCGGAAGACGAAGAGCGACGGGCGCAGGAGGACGTTCAGAAGCTCACCGACCGGCACATCGGTGAAATCGACAAGATGCTGCAGTCCAAAGAAGCCGACCTGCTGGCGATCTGAGCGCAGTGATGTTTGCAAGTACCACCGAGCAGATCCCCGAGCGGCGCCAGGTGCCGCGCCACATCGCGATCATCATGGACGGGAACGGGCGCTGGGCGAAACAGCGCTTTCTGCCGCGAATGGCAGGACACAAGCGCGGCGTGGAGGCGGTGCGCCGGGTGGTCACCGCCTGTGGCGACCGCGGCGTCGAGTACCTCACGCTCTTCGCGTTCAGCAGCGAAAACTGGCGCCGCCCGGCGGAAGAGGTTTCGTTCCTGATGCGCCTCTTCGGGCTGGCGCTGGAGCAGGAAGTGAGCCGGCTGCACGAAAACGGCGTCCGCTTCAAGGTGATCGGTGATCTATCGCGATTCGAACCCGAGCTGGTGCGGTCGATCCGGGCGGCCGAGGACCTGACCGCAGGCAACAACCGCCTGACGCTCACCGTAGCGGCGAATTACGGCGGCCGCTGGGACGTGATGCAGGCGGTGAAGCGCATGCTTGCCGAGCATCCGGAACTGGCGACGACTTTCCGGGAGAGCGATCTCGTTCCTTACTTTTCCCTCAGCCACGCGCCCGAGCCGGATCTCTTCATTCGCACCGGAGGCGAGCAGCGCATCAGCAACTTCCTGCTCTGGCAACTCGCCTACACGGAGCTCTACTTCACCGACATCCTGTGGCCCGACTTCGACGCCGCGGCGCTGGAGAGCGCCATCGTGTCGTATCAGCAGCGCGAGCGCCGGTTCGGGCGCACCAGCGAGCAGTTGCCCGAGCTTCAGGCCGTTACGCCGCCGCGCAAGCTCGCCGGATAGGGCGCGCTCTGGTCGCGCGCCTCCGCCCGATGTTCGCTGCGCGTTTCGTTACCGGCATCGTGTTGCTGGCGCTGTTCGGTGGTGCGCTGTTTCTTCTCCCTAATGCCTACTGGAGCGCCCTGCTGTTGCTTGCGCTCCACTTCGCGGCGCTGGAGTGGGCGGCGCTGGCAGGATATCGAAGGGTGGCGCGCTGGGCGTTCGCCGCAGCCGTACTCGGTGCGGGGGTTGCTTTGCTGCTGCACGGATATCGGACAACGCCGACGATGCCCAATTCGTCACCGCTCTACGTATCCGTGTACTGGGTCGCCGCAGTCTTCTGGATCGTCATTGCCCCCGCCTGGCTGATGAAGCAATGGCGCCCGCGGAACGGGCTCATACTGGGCATCGCGGGGGTTATCGTGCTGGTGCCCACCTGGCTTGCGCTTGTGGTCCTGCAGGCGACACCGACACAGCTCATCGTCGTTCTGGGCGTCGTATGGATCGCCGACACCGCGGCATATCTGGTCGGCCGTCGTTTGGGCAAGCACGCGCTGGCGCCGCGCATCAGCCCCGGCAAGACCTGGGAAGGGTTGATCGGCGCAGTGGCCGCCGTAGCCGTGTATTTTAGTTTGCTATGGTTTATATTCGCGGCAGAGCGATCGCCGCGCGATGCAGCGATTGGAGTTGCATTGTTTGCGGCAGTCACCGCATTGAGCGTGGAGGGCGACCTGTTCGAGTCCTGGATGAAGCGTCAGGCTGGCATGAAGGATAGCGGTGCGCTGTTGCCCGGGCACGGCGGCGTGCTGGATCGCATCGACGGTTTGACGGCAAGTCTGCCCATCGCCGCCTTGTGGCTGCACTACCTGCATGCCGCGGGCGTTCCGGCATGACCGCAGCCAGGCAGAATCTCGCGATACTCGGGTCCACGGGCAGCGTGGGCGTGAACACCTTGGATGTCGTCGCAAGACATCCCGAGGCGTTTCGCGTCGTTGCGCTGACGGCCCGCGACCAGGCCGACCTGCTGTACGAGCAGTGCCGAAAGTTCGACCCCGATTACGCGGTGATGCTCGATGACTCGGCTGCAGCGGTTCTGGAGCGCCGTCTCGAGCAGAGCGGCTCGCGCTGCACCGTTCTCCGCGGCGCGGAGGCGCTCGAACATGTGGCGGCCTTGCCGCAAGTGGATACGGTAATGGCAGCGATCGTCGGCATTGCCGGTTTGCGGCCTACCTTTGCCGCCGTACGGGCGGGAAAGAAAGTGCTGCTCGCCAACAAGGAGTCGCTCGTTACGGCCGGTCCCATCCTGACGAAGGCAGTGGAGACGAGCGGTGCCACACTGCTCCCCATCGACAGCGAGCACAACGCCATTTTCCAGGCGCTGCCGGGGGGCTACTCGGGCAGGCCGGAAGCGTCCGGAGTGCGGCGGCTGCTGTTGACCGCATCGGGTGGACCGTTTCGCACGGCGACCCGTCAGCGGCTCGAGAGCGTGACGCCCGAGGAGGCATGCGCACATCCGAACTGGGTGATGGGCCGGAAGATCTCGGTGGATTCCGCCACCATGATGAACAAGGGACTGGAAGTCATCGAAGCGCACTGGCTGTTCCAGGTCGACCCGGCCCGCATCGAGGTGCTTATCCATCCCCAGAGCGTCATACATTCGTTGGTGGAATATATCGACGGCTCGGTGATCGCGCAGCTGGGTAACCCCGACATGCGCACGCCCATCGCCTATGCGTTGGGCTATCCCGATCGGATCGCTGCCTGCGTGGACTTTCTCGACCTTGCCCGGGTCGGTGCGCTCAACTTCGAGGCACCCGACCTCAACCGTTTCCCATGCCTGCGTCTCGCCTATTCCGCGCTTCACGCCGGCGGCAGCGCGCCGACCGCGCTCAATGCGGCAAACGAGACGGCGGTCGAGCGCTTTCTCTCGCGAGCCATGCGTTTCACGCAGATTCCCGCGCTCATCGAGGCGGTGCTTGAACAGCTCTCGGTGCGCCCTATAAACTCGATGGACGATGTGCTGTCCGTGGATCAGCAGGCGCGCGCGTGCGCCGAGCGGTGGTTGCACGATGCCGGTTCGCGGACCGGCGGTGCGCGTGCCGCGCTGGCGCGATCGTAGCGGCGCCGCGAAGTTCAGCGAATGAATCTCCTGATTACCCTCATCGCGTTCGTCGTCGCGCTCGGCCTGCTGATCGTCGTGCACGAGTTCGGCCACTATCTGATCGCGCGCTTGTGCAATGTCAAGGTGCTGCGTTTCTCGGTTGGATTCGGGGCGCCGTTGTGGCGCAGGGCGCTCGGGCGCGATCGCACCGAGTGGGTCATCGCGGCCTTTCCGCTGGGTGGCTACGTCAAGATGGTCGACGAGCGCGAAGGGCGCGTGGCGCCCGAGGATCTGCCGCGCGCCTTCAACCGGCAGTCGGTATATCGGCGCTTTGCGATCGTGGTCGCGGGGCCGGTGGCGAATTTCCTGCTTGCCATACTGTTTTACTGGATACTGTTTTTGCACGGGGTGCCGGGGCTGAAACCGGTGCTCGGTCCGGTGGCACCGAACACGCCGGCCGCCGTCGCA
>JBQTJV010000005.1:0-13933 GCA_052386775.1 Betaproteobacteria bacterium | reverse complement strand
ACCGGACCGGGCGCTCGGCCAGGCGCGCGATTTCATGAAGGCGCTGTACCGGGCGTTTGACGAGACGGACGCCTCGCTCGCCGAGATCAATCCGCTGATCGTGACGGGCGATGAACGCGTGCTGGCGCTGGATGCCAAGATGAATTTCGACGACAACGCATTATTCCGGCATCCCGACATCGCGGCGATGCGCGACCTGGATGAAGAAGACCCCGCCGAGATCGAGGCGTCGAAATTCGACCTCTCCTACATTTCGCTGGACGGGGACATCGGCTGCCTGGTCAACGGCGCCGGGCTGGCCATGGCGACCATGGACATCATCAAGCTCTATGGCGGCAGCCCGGCCAACTTTCTGGACGTGGGTGGCGGGGCCTCGACCGAAAAGGTGACCGAGGCGTTCAAGATCATGCTGCGCAACCCGGAGCTCAGGGCCATTCTGGTCAATATCTTCGGCGGGATCATGAAGTGCGATGTCATTGCGCAGGGTGTGGTGAGCGCCGCGCGAGAAGTCAGCCTCAAGGTGCCGCTGGTCGTTCGCCTCGAAGGCACGAACGTCGAGCTCGGCAAGAAGATCCTCGCAGAGTCCGGCTTACCGATCATTTCGGCGAGCAACATGGCCGATGCCGCGCAGAAGGTGGTCGCCGCAGCGAACCGGCGGTAAGCGCAACGAGATCTTCCAGCGAGAGCGAGACATGTCGATCCTGATCAATAAAGACACCCGGGTCATCACGCAGGGCATCACCGGCAAGACCGGCCAGTTTCATACCAAGATGGGCAGGGAGTACGCGAACGGCCCGCATTGCTATGTCGCCGGCGTGACGCCGAAGAAGGGCGGACAGAACTTCGAAGGCATTCCGATCTACGAAACGGTGAAAGAGGCGAAGGCGGCGACCGGCGCAACCGTTTCGGTAATCTACGTGCCGCCGCCGTACGCCGCCGCCGCCATCGACGAGGCGGTGGAAGCGGAACTCGATCTGGTGATCTGCATCACGGAAGGCATCCCGGTGCGCGACATGATCCGCACCAAGTACAAACTGCAGGGCCGCAAGACCAGGCTGGTGGGACCCAACTGCCCGGGCGTCATCACGCCCGATGAAATCAAGATCGGCATCATGCCCGGCCATATCCACAAGAAGGGCCCGGTGGGCGTGGTGTCGCGGTCCGGAACGCTGACCTACGAAGCCGTGGGACAGTTGCGCGAGGTGGGCCTCGGCCAGTCCACCTGTGTCGGTATCGGCGGCGATCCGGTGAACGGGCTGCGGCACGTCGACGTGATGCAGATGTTCAACGACGACCCGCAGACCGAGGCGGTGATCATGGTGGGCGAAATCGGCGGCTCCAACGAAGAAGAGTGCGCCCGCTGGGTGCGCGACCACATGAAGAAACCGGTGGTCGGCTTTATCGCGGGCGTCACCGCGCCGCCGGGAAAACGCATGGGGCACGCGGGCGCCATCATCTCCGGAGGCACAGGTACAGCGCCGGAAAAGCTCGCGGTGATGGAGGAGTGCGGCTTCAAGGTGACGCGCAATCCGGCGGAGATGGGAAAACTGCTGAAGTCGGTGCTGCGGTGACACAGGAGGCGGATTTGGAAGGTGGTGTCGTCAAGAGAAAGCAAGGAGGCCGGGGCAAGACCAAGGGTCGCAGCGTTGACGCCCGGGCGCTCGCCGAAGTGCAGGCGCTGTTGGGCGACGCGCCGCGGCGCCGCGATCTGCTGATCGAGCATCTGCATCGTATCCAGGACCGCTACGGCCACATCTCGGCCGCGCACATGGTTGCGCTCGCCCGCGAGATGCGGCTTGCGATGACGGAGGTCTATGAAGTGGCCACTTTCTATCATCACTTCGACGTGGTGAAGGAGGGGGGCGAGGTGCCGCCGGCGCTCACCGTGCGGGTCTGCGATTCGTTGTCTTGCGAGATGGCTGGCGCCAACGAGCTGATCGGCGCACTGAAAAAGGCGCTGGGCGAGGGCGTGCGGGTGATTCCGGCGCCCTGCGTGGGCCGCTGCGAGCAGGCACCGGTGGCGGTGGTCGGACAGAACCCTGTTGCGACGGCAAGCGTGGAGAAGGTGCGCGCGGCGGCGGCTGCGAAACAAACCCGATGCCCGGACAGCCAGTACCTCGATTACGCCGCGTATCGTCGCGGCGGCGGATACCGGCTCGCCGCGGAATGCCTGTCCGGCCAGCGCGATGTCGAGTCCGTGATCAAGACGATGGAGGATTCGGCGCTGCGCGGATTGGGCGGCGCCGGATTTCCGGCGGGTCGTAAATGGCGCATCGTGCGCGGCGAGCCCGCACCGCGCCTGATGGCGATCAACATCGACGAAGGCGAGCCGGGGACGTTCAAGGATCGCTATTACCTGGAACGCGATCCGCATCGTTTCATCGAAGGCGCGCTGATCGCGGCATGGGCCGTCGGGATCGCGGAGATTTACATCTACCTGCGCGACGAATATGCCGGGTGCCGTGCGATCATCGAGCGCGAGCTGGCGGCGCTGCGCGCCGATCCGCCGTGCACGCTGCCACCGATCCACCTGCGGCGCGGCGCCGGCGCCTACATCTGCGGCGAAGAATCCGCGATGATCGAATCGATCGAGGGCAAGCGCGGCATGCCACGCCTGCGCCCGCCCTATGTCGCGCAGGTCGGGCTCTTCGATCGCCCCACCCTCGAGCACAACATGGAAACGCTGCACTGGGTGCGCGAGATCCTGGAAAAGGGCGGCGAATGGTTTGCTTCCCACGGCCGTCACGGACGCAAGGGACTGCGGTCTTTCTCGGTCTCCGGGCGGGTCCGGAAACCGGGTGTCCACCTCGCGCCTGCCGGCATCACGGTCAAGGAACTGATCGACGAGTACTGCGGCGGCATGCTGCCGGGGCACACGTTTTACGGTTATCTGCCGGGCGGCGCCTCAGGCGGCATTCTGCCCGCATCGATGGGTGATATCCCGCTCGATTTCGATACGCTCAACCAGTACGGCTGCTTCATCGGCTCCGCCGCCGTTATCGTGCTCTCGGACCAGGACAAGGCGGCAGCGGCCGCGCGTAATGTGATGAAGTTTTTTTCCGAGGAGTCATGCGGGCAGTGCACGCCGTGCCGCGTCGGAACCAGCAAGGCTCTTGGTCTCATGGACGAGCCGCGATGGGCGCCGGGCTTGCTGGAGGAACTTTCGCAGGCCATGGCCGACGCATCGATATGCGGCCTCGGTCAGGCGGCGCCCAACCCGATCCGCTGCGTGATGAAGTATTTTCCGAAAGAAGTGTCGTGAGGTGGCGCCGTTCCCGGTTTGACGGTGCTCACCACGAATGAGCTGTATCCCGGTGGACCGAGGACTGTCGAAGGGTGAACGCACACGGGTGATGGTTTTTCAGGTGAAACGATGACTGCAACGAGCAAACGGGAACTGGCGGCGATGCCGGTGGAGTTCAAATTGAACGGCAAGGACGTGGTCGCCTACGGCAGTGAGACCATCATTCAGGCCGCGAAGCGCCACGGCGTCGACATTCCACATCTTTGCTACAAGGAGGGCATGCGTCCCGACGGCAACTGCCGGGCCTGCATGGTGGAGATCAAAGGCGAGCGTGTACTGGCGCCCGCATGCTGCCGCAAACCGACTGCCGGCATGGAAGTGATTTCCGACAACGAGCGGGCGCTCGCTTCGCAGAAGATGGTGCTGGAGCTGTTGCTGTCCGACATGCCGGAACAGCGTCACACGCTCAACTCCGAGCTCGACTACTGGGCCAACGCGCTGACGCTCGGCAAGCCGAGGTTTGCGCCGCGCCACCAGCCGGCCGCAGATCTTTCGCATTACGGCATCGCGGTCAACCTCGACAACTGCATCCAGTGCACGCGCTGCGTGCGCGCCTGCCGCGAAGAGCAGGTGAACGATGTTATCGGCTATGCCTTCCGCAGCGATCATTCCAAGATCGTCTTCGACCTCGATGATCCGATGGGCGATTCCACCTGCGTCGCGTGTGGTGAATGCGTCCAGGCGTGCCCGACCGGTGCGCTCATGCCGGCGCGCGGTGTGGGTTTGATCAAGCCGGACAAGCAGGTCCACTCGGTCTGTCCGTATTGCGGCGTGGGATGCCAGCTGACGTACAACGTGAAGGACAACCGCATTCTCTATGTCGATGGCCGCGACGGGCCGTCGAATCACGGCCGGCTTTGCGTGAAGGGCCGCTATGGTTTCGATTACGTGCACCACAAGCAGCGGCTCACGAAACCGCTGATCCGCAAGCCCGGGGTGCCGAAGCACGCCGACTTCGCCATGGATCCTGCCAATCCCCTGGAATACTTCCGCGAAGCCACGTGGGCAGAAGCGCTCGATCTTGCGGCGGGAAAATTGCGCGCCATCCGGGACACCCACGGCAAGCATGCGCTCGCCGGTTTCGGTTCCGCCAAGGGCACCAATGAAGAGGCTTATCTATTCCAGAAACTGGTGCGCACCGGCTTCGGCAGCAACAACGTGGATCATTGCACGCGCCTGTGCCACGCCTCCAGCGTCGCCGCCCTGATGGAAGGCGTCGCCTCGGGCGCGGTCTCCAATCAGGTGAACGATGTCGCGCGCGCCGAAGTGATTTTCCTGATCGGGGCAAACCCGGTTTCCAACCACCCGGTGGCGGCGACCTGGATCAAGAACGCGGCGAACAGCGGCGCAAAGCTGATCTACGCCGACCCACGCCGCTCCGAGCTGTCGCGCCACGCGCATTACATGCTGCAATTCAAACCGGACACCGACGTCGCGCTGCTCAACGCGATGATGCACACCATTGTGCACGAGGGATTGGTCAACGAGGACTTCATCAAGAGCCGTACCATCGGCTACGACGAGCTGAAGAAAAACGTCGAGGGCTACAGCCCGGAAGCGATGGCGCCGATCTGCGGGATAGCCGCCGCAACCATCAAGGAAGTGGCGCGGCTGTTCGCGACATCGAAAGCCTCGATGATCCTCTGGGGCATGGGCATCTCGCAGCACGTTCACGGCACCGACAACGCGCGCTGCCTGATCGCGCTGTGCATGATGACCGGCCAGATCGGCAAGCCGGGGAGCGGGCTGCATCCGCTGCGCGGCCAGAACAACGTGCAAGGCGCATCCGACTCGGGCCTGATCCCCATGGTGTTCCCGGATTATCAGCGCGTCGACAACGCCGAGGCGCGCGCCCGGTTCGAAAAACTGTGGGGCATGGCACTCGATCCCCAGCCGGGCCTCACGGTGGTGGAAATCGTGCACGCCGTACTCGACGGAAAAATCCGCGGCATGTACATCATGGGCGAGAACCCGGCGATGTCGGACCCCGACGCCCACCACGCGCGCGAGGCGCTCGCCAAGCTCGAACACCTCGTGGTCCAGGAGATTTTCCTGACCGAGACCTGTTATTACGCCGATGTGATTCTTCCGGCCACCGCGTGGCCCGAGAAGGACGGGACGGTCACCAACACCGATCGCATGGTGCAGCTCGGACGCAAGGCGCTGGAGCCGCCCGGGAGCGCGCGGGAGGACCTGTGGATCATCCAGGAGATCGCCCGGCGCATGGGGCTGCCCTGGAATTATGGCGGGCCGGCGGACGTGTTCAGCGAGATGCGCAAGGGCATGAATTCGATCGCCGGCATCACCTGGGAGCGGCTGGAGGCGGAGAGCTGCGTCACCTATCCCTGCGAAAAGGAGGGGGATCCGGGAGAGCCGGTGGTTTTCGTGGACCGGTTTCCGACGCCCACCGGGCGCGCGAAGCTGGTGCCGGTGGATATCATTCCCGCGGCCGAGCAGCCCGACAGCGACTTCCCCCTGGTGCTCATCACCGGGCGCCAGCTCGAGCACTGGCATACCGGTGCGATCACGCGCCGCGCCGCCGTGCTCGATGCGATCGAGCCCGATCCGGTGGCGTCGTTGCATCCGCTCGATCTCGACGCGATCGGCGCGAAGCAGGGCGACGTCATCACGGTGGAATCGCGCCGGGGCATCATCTCGCTTTATGCGCGCGCCGATGACGGCACGCCGCGCGGCGCGGTCTTCATCCCGTTCTGCTACTACGAGGCGGCGGCCAACCTGCTGACCAACCCGGCGCTCGACCCGTTCGGCAAGATTCCGGAGTTCAAGTACTGCGCCGTCAAAGTGATGAAGGGCGGGGAGCTCATGCCGCGCTCGACCTACGGCGGCGGGCAGGCGCTGCGCGAGCTCGAATCGACATGACGCGATTCACAGTGACAGTGAGGTGATGGGCGCGTGGATGCACTGGAACTTCTGCTGACGCGGGACTCGGCAGTCCGGCTCGAAGCTCCGGGCCCTGATGCCGCAACGCTCGACCAGATTTTTCGCGCCGCGTTGCGCGCGCCCGATCACGGCCGTCTGCGGCCCTGGCGATTCGTCGTGATTCCCGAAGCGCGAAGGGAGCGTTTCGGCGAGGTCCTGGCGGCGTCGCTGCAGCGGCGCGCCCCCGACGCAGCGCCCGAATCGCTTGCCCGCGAGCGGCAGAAAGCGCTGCGCGCACCGGTGATCGTGGTGGTTGCCGCACAGCTCAAACCCAGCGACAAGATCCCCGAGATCGAGCAGATCGTTTCGGCCGGGGCAGCGGCGCAGAACGTCATGCTGGCGGTGCACGCGCTGGGCTATGGCGCGATGTGGCGCACCGGTGCGCCGGCTTACGACCCGACACTCAAGCAGGCGCTGGGGCTCCAGGCATCAGACGCCGTCATCGGGTTCATCTATATCGGCAAGCGGGCCGGCGGTTCGGCGCCGGTCTCGCGCCCGGTGCCCGAGGATTTCGTGAACGTCTGGCGCGGTTAAGAGTGCCGGCGCTCCAGGGTCGCGAAATTGACTGCGGTCAAGGCAGGCCGCCGCAGCGGCTTTTATAGTGATCGGCCTGATCCGGGATAATCCCGACTGAACACCGGCAGTGACTCGCAGGTCCCCGGAATCAAGGCAGGGGGTGTGCACCCTCTGGACAGAATAAGGAATACGCCATGCCGCTATCCGACATCGAGATTGCCCAACAGGCTAGGATCGAGCGCGTCAACAAGGTCGCTGCGAAGCTCGGCATTCCCGAAGAGCATCTCGAACCCTACGGACATTACAAGGCCAAGGTTTCACTGGACTTCGTGGACGGCCTGAAAGGCAGACCGAACGGCAAGCTGATCCTCGTCACCGCGATCAGCCCGACCCCGGCCGGCGAAGGCAAGACCACCACGACGGTCGGCCTGGGCGATGCGCTCAACAAGATCGGCAAGAAAGCCATCATCTGCCTGCGCGAGCCGAGCCTGGGACCGGTTTTCGGGATGAAGGGCGGCGCGGCGGGCGGCGGCTACGCGCAGGTCGTGCCGATGGAAGACATCAACCTGCACTTCACCGGCGACTTCAACGCTATTGCGCTGGCCAACAATCTGCTTGCGGCTGCGCTGGACAACCATATTCATCACGGCAACGAACTGGGCATCGACGTGCGGCGCATCGCGTGGAAGCGCGTGATGGACATGAACGATCGCGCGCTGCGCGACATCGTCGTGTCGCTCGGCGGGCCCGGCAACGGCTATCCGCGCGAGGACGGCTTCGACATCGTGGTCGCCTCCGAAGTGATGGCGATCTTCTGTCTCGCCACGTCGCTCGCGGATCTCAAGAGCCGGCTCGGCAACATCGTGGTCGCTTATACCCGCGATCAGAAGCCGGTGCGCGCAAGGGATTTGAAGGTGCACGGCGCGATGACGGTGTTGCTGAAGGATGCAATCAAGCCCAATCTGGTGCAGACGCTGGAGAACAATCCCGCGTTCATCCACGGCGGCCCGTTTGCCAACATTGCGCACGGCTGCAACTCCGTCATCGCAACCCAGAGCGCGCTCAAGCTCGCGGACTACGTGGTGACCGAGGCCGGTTTCGGCGCGGACCTCGGCGCGGAGAAATTCATCGACATCAAGTGCCGCAAGTCGGGGCTGCGGCCCGATGCGGTGGTGATCGTCGCGACGATCCGCGCGCTCAAGTATCACGGCGGGGTCGATCTCAAGGAAGTCAACAAGGAGAACCTCGCCGCGCTCGAGAAGGGCATCACCAACCTCGAGCGGCACGTGAACAACGTGCGCAACCACTACGGCCTGCCCTGCGTGGTGTCGATCAACCGCTTCACGTTCGACACGGCGGCGGAGATCGAACTGCTCAAGAAGAAGATGGCGCACCACCAAGTGCCGGTCATCCTCGCCACGCACTGGGCGGACGGCGGCGCGGGCGCCACCGACGTCGCGAAGGCGGTGGTGGATCTGATCGGCAAGGCGCCGTCCGGCTTCAAATTCGTCTATGAGGATGCGCTGCCGCTGTGGGACAAGGTCAAGGCGATCGCCACGAAGATCTACGGTGCGGGCGAAGTCACGGCGGATGCCAAGGTGCGCGGCCAGATCCGCAAGCTGCAGGAGGAAGGCTACGGCCACTATCCGGTTTGCGTGGCGAAGACGCAGTACTCGTTCTCGACCGATCCGCAGTTGCGCGCGGCGCCTTCGGGCCACGTCATCAACGTGCGCGAAGTGCGTCTTGCGGCCGGTGCGGAATTCGTCGTGATGGTGTGCGGCGACATCATGACCATGCCGGGGCTGCCGAAAGTGCCCTCGGCGGAGAAAATCGATCTGACGGAAGACGGCAAGGTCGTCGGCCTGTTTTGACGGATCTTTTATTGACGCCCCGGAAACTGCCGTGGTAAAAACCGTGCGCGCATTTCCGATTAGTGGAATGCGACTTCCAAAGGGGAGTAGCCACGGCGGCGTAACCTAGCGCCGCTGCGGCAGGATCGTCAGCACGGGAAGCGGGATGTTCCTGCTTCCCCGGTTCTGCCGGCAACGCATGAGTTGCAAGCGAGACCTTTGCCGGAACGAGATTTTTCGTTCGAGGTGAAGGCCGCCCTCCGTGCTCGCAAGTTTCGCTGCCCGAGCCGCGGCCCTGCAAAACCCGCAACAAGGGGGAGTATGACTCACCGCAGGACCGGAATCCGCACTCAGGGCGCGCTACTCGCGTTCAGGCGCATCGCAGCGCTCGCTTTGCTTGCATTTGCGCCCTGCGCCACGGCGGCGACCGCAGCGACTAATTCGCCGGAGCTGTTCGGCATTCCGGTGGAGTTCATCCTCTTCGCTCTGACGCTGATCAGCGTCGCGCTGTTCCACCATTACACGCTGCAGGTGGCGCTCACCGGCCTCGCCGTCATCGCGCTGTACAAGCTCGGCTTCACCGGCTTCAAAACGGGGCCGGGCATTGCCGGCTTTCTTTCCCACATGCACCACGAGTGGGTGATCCTGACCAACCTGCTGTGCCTGCTGGTGGGCTTTGCGTTGCTTTCGAATCACTTCGAGCGCAGCCATGCGCCGCAGGTGCTGCCCCGCTTCCTTCCCGATGACTGGAAGGGCGCCTTCGTTCTGCTCGTCATGGTGTGGGTGCTGTCCGGTTTTCTCGACAACATCGCTGCGGCGCTGATCGGCGGCACCATCGCCGGCACCGTTTTCCGGAAGAAAATCCACATCGGGTATCTTGCCGCGATCGTGGCGGCATCGAATGCGGGCGGGGCCGGCAGCGTGGTGGGCGACACCACCACCACCATGATGTGGCTCGACGGCGTGAGCCCGCTCGATGTGATCCATGCCTACGTTGCGGCCGCCGCCGCGCTCATCGTCTTCGGCATCCCGGCCTCCTTGCAGCAGCAGCGCTACGGGCCCATCGTCAAGCACGAGGGCCGGCATGCGCCGGTGGATTGGGCGCGCATCGGCATCGTGGTGCTGATACTCGTTTCCGCGATCGCGACCAACGTCGTCGTGAACTGGAAATTCAAGCATCTGGCGGACTTTTTTCCGTTCATCGGAGTGGCGGTGTGGGTCGCGATACTGGTGTGCGTGCCGCTGCGCAAGCCGCAATGGGACCTCGTGCCCGAGGCATTCAAGGGCAGCATCTTCCTTCTTTCACTGGTTACGTGCGCGTCCATGATGCCGGTGGAGAAGCTGCCGCCCGCATCCTGGCAGTCTTCCTTCGCGCTCGGCTTCATCTCCTCGGTGTTCGACAACATTCCACTGACCGCCCTCGCGCTGAAACAGGGGGGCTACGACTGGGGCATTCTCGCCTACGCCGTGGGCTTTGGCGGCTCGATGATCTGGTTCGGCTCGAGCGCCGGCGTCGCGCTGTCCAACATGTATCCGCAGGCCCGTTCCGTCGGCCTTTGGCTGCGTCACGGCTGGCACGTGGCGATCGCGTATGTCGTCGGCTTCTTCGTGATGCTGGCTCTGCTGGGCTGGCAGCCGAACGAACGGCACAAGACTGCATCCGAGGTTCCGGCGGCCGTTGCGGCGGCGCCTGGCCACGCAGCGCCCGGTGGGCGAACCCGATAAAGTACACCAATCGAGGAAAGAGAAGCTCATGGATGCGATGCAATGGTTAACGCTGATCGTGTTTGCCGTCACGATCGTCGTTGTGATCACCAACGTGATCGACAGCACGCTGGCGGCGCTGCTCGGGGTGGCGGTGATGTGCTGGGTGGGCATCATGAGCGAGACGGACGCCTTCAAGTATGTCGACTGGAACGTGATGGCGATCCTGGTCGGGATCTGGATCATCGCCGGCTACTTCGGCAAGTCCGGGGTGCCAAGCTGGCTGTCCATCCAGGCGTTGAAACTTTCCGGCGGGCGCCCGGGGCTGCTGGTGATCATTCTCACCTTCCTCGCCGGTGTCATTTCGATGTTCGTCGACAACGTGGTGACGATCCTGATGATGGCGCCGGTGGCGCTGCCGCTGGCGCGCGCGCTGAAGCTTTCGCCGGTGCCGGTGATCCTGATGATCGGCTTTGGCGCGAACTTCATGGGTACGGCGCTTCTGATCGGTGACCTGCCGCCGCAGATGCTGCACAGCGTGGCGGGCGCGGAATTCTTCGATTTCATCTGGCAGTTCGGGCGGCCCTCTTCGTTTCCCATACTGATGCTCACCTTCATCATCACGTTGGGCGCCATGTGGGTCTACGGCTTCCGCGGCCACCGGCGCGTGGTCGACGTGGCAGGCCTCGGTCTCGAAGCGAAGATCGAGAACCCGCTTTTTGCAACGATCGTAGTGGTGTGGTTCATCGGCACGGTGATCGGGATGTCGATGCGCGAGCACATCGGGGTGCAGCTGGGGTTCATCGCCCTGAGCGGCGCGATCTCACTGGTGCTGGTGCTGGCGCTGCTCGGCGATCGGGTCAAGGGTGCTTCCAGCTTCGAGGAGGCGCTGCAGGAACTCGACTGGCGGGCGATATTTTTCTATATCGCGCTGTTCGCCCTGGTGGGGGGGCTGGAGAAGAGCCACATCCTCGATCTTCTGGCCAACGCCCTGAAACCGATTTTCGTGGAGAACTACGCGCTGGGCGCGACGCTGCTCTACTGGGTGACGGTCCCGATCGTGGGCATCGTGGAGCACGACGCCTACATCCTCACCTTCCTGCACACCATCAAGGACATGGCGCAAGGGGGGATCGAACCGTGGCCGCTGTGGTGGATGCTGGTGTGGTCGGGCACCCTGGGCAGCAACCTGACGGTCGCCGGTGCGCCCGCGCTTTACGTGGCGCTCACCCTGGGGGAAAAGGAGGAAGGGCGCAAGGTATCGCTGCGCGAGTTTTTGGCCTGGAGCGTGCCCTTCACGCTGGTATGTTCGTTGGTCTGCTACGTGTTGGGTATGCTGATCTGGGTATTGCCCCACGTGAAGTAGGAAAAGGAGTCGTTGCGATGTACAAGCACATACTGATCCCGACCGACGGTTCGACACTCGCGCGTAGCGCGATCGCGGCGGGCGTGAAGCTGGCCGCGAAGCTGGGGGCCCGGGTGACGGGTTTCCATGCCGCACCGCCTGCCACGCCGCTCGAATACAAGGGGATCTTCCCGGTAAGCTACGATGAACCCGTGGACCGCGCCCGGGCGATCGAGCGCGCGGCGAATCGGCATCTGGCGATGATCGAAAAGGCGGCGAAAGCGGCCGGCGTGCGCTGCAAGATCGAGTACAAGACGGATGACTTCCCGGCTGATGCCATCATGGCGGCCGCGAAGCGCCACAAGTGCGATCTCATCGTCATGGCGTCCCACGGACGCAGCGGCTTTCGCGCGTCCATGCTCGGCAGCCAGACCCAAAAGGTGCTTGCGCAGTCGAAAGTGCCCGTCCTGGTGCACCGATAGGGCACCTTACCCGGATGTCATGGTCCAACCGGGGCGAACTGTTCCCGGCAGACGCTCATTGTGCTTTGCAGCAAAATTGTTTTTCGACGGGAAATTGACCACGATCAAGTGACCGCGCAGTGGGATAGCGCATCATTCCCATGAGCCGGAACAGGCTTAGAGTTTAGTTTTATTCCAACAGAACCCGAGGAGGAAACATGCGTATCCAGCGTATAGCAGTGCCCAGCGCGCTTTTGCTGGGAGCCTTATGCGGTGCACCCGCCATGGCGTGGGAGCCGACCAAGTCCGTGGAATTCGTCATTCCGGCGGGAACCGGCGGCGGGGCGGACCAGATGGCGCGGCTCATCCAGGGCATCGTCGCGAAGCACAACCTGATGAAGCAGTCGCTCATTCCGGTCAACAAGGCGGGCGGCGCGGGTGCCGAAGGCTTTCTCGAAGTGAAGGCAGCGAAGGGCGACGCGCACAAGATCATCATCACGCTCTCGAACCTTTTCACGACCCCGCTTGCGACCGGCGTTCCCTTCAACTGGAAAGAGCTGACGCCCGTCGCGATGCTGTCGCTCGACAACTTCGTGCTTTGGGTCAACGCCGAAACGTCCTACAAGACGCCGAAGGAATACCTCGATGAGGTGAAGAAAGCGGGTCCCAACAAGTTCAAGATGGGCGGCACCGGTTCCAAGCAGGAGGACGAGATCATCACGGTCGCGATCCAGAAGGCGGCCGGAGTGAAGTTCACGTACGTGCCGTTCAAGGGCGGCGGCGCGGTGGCCACGCAACTGGTCGGCAAGCACGTCGATTCCACGGTAAACAACCCGATCGAAGCGGTGGCCCAGTGGCGCGCCGGCAAACTGCGCGCACTGTGTGTGTTCGACGGCCAGCGCATGCCGTACAAGGAAAAAGTGACCGATACGATGTCGTGGAATGACATCCCGACCTGCAAGGAGTCCGGCATCCCGATGGAATATGTCATGCTGCGCGGCATATTCATGCCCCCCGGCGTGCCCAAGGACGCCGTTGATTTCTACGTCAGCCTCTTCAACAAGGTGCGCGAGACGCCGGAGTGGAAGAAGTTCATGGCCGACGGCGCGTTCAACCAGACCTTCATGACCGGCAAGCAATACGTCGACTGGGTCGCCAAGGCGGAGAACCTGCATCGCGATCTGATGAAAGACGCCGGTTTCCTGGCGAAAAAGTAATTGACACGCAGGCATGCGGACAGCGCCCGAGCTGCCCGCATGCCGTCGCCGACCGCCTGCCGGCGACTGTCCGTTTCACGATAGATCCGAGCACGATGGAAGATAATTCCCGGAGCAGCCACGCACGGCCGGACGGTATACGCACCAGGACCATGGAGATCGTGGTGGCGCTGGTGTTTCTCTTTCTCGGCGGACTGGTGGTCTACGACAGCCTGCGCCTCGGCATTCGCTGGGTCGGGGACGGACCGCAGGCGGGCTATTTTCCCTTCTACATCGGCGCCATCATCTGCATTGCAAGCCTGGTGACGCTCGGCCACGCGGTATTCGGACAGACCGCGAATCGCAGCAAGATCTTTGTCGAGCGGGGCCCGCTGCGGCAGGTGCTGTCGGTGTTGGTCCCGGCCCTGTTCTACGTGCTGGGCATCGAACTGATCGGCATCTACGTGTCGTCGGCGGTCTATATTGCGGCGTTCATGGTCTGGCTCGGCAATTACCGCTGGCCGAAGAGCCTTGTCGTCGGCGTGTCCGTGAGCGTCGTCATGTTTTTCATGTTCGAGGTCTGGTTCAAGGTGCCGCTGTACAAGGGCGCCTACAAC
>JBQTJV010000004.1:0-3410 GCA_052386775.1 Betaproteobacteria bacterium | reverse complement strand
TCGACGAACAGGTTGAAGAACGATGACTGACTTGGTGCCTGGGATTGCTCGGACATGGTGGTCTCCTTTTCACATGAAAAATGGGGAGACCATGCCCCGACCGGGGATAGGTATCCCCGACTGGGATAAAGCAACTGACAACTACCTCCAAGCCTTGCGGCCACCGGTTCTCAGGAGATCTGACCGGTTTCTGCGCTCTTGCGAGCGAAGGGCGATGCGTAACGAGCATCAAGCGGGCTGACACAGCCAACGTAAAATCTGACAGCTTCTGCGCGACACCCGCCATGCGGCATGGAGTCGAGCAGTACATATTCAAATCAGATGACCGTCGCTCACGGTTTTGGTTCCATTGCGTCGGCATCGCTCGTGGCCACGAGGCTGCGCTCGATCACAGTCTTCCCGAGGCTCACGCGGAGATTCACTTCGACAAAGGCTTCGGAACCGGGGGCCAAGCATTTGCGCAGGGCCTGAACACGAAATCCGTGAAAGGTCGCGCGATACTCGCCGTGGCGCGCCGCCTCCTGCAGCGCGAGCAGTGCAATCGCCCGGACCATCCGGAGTTCTTCTGCGTTCGGAAAGCACAGCGGCTCACCGGTAGCGCATGCCGAAACGCCTTCGTCGGTCAAGCCGATGCCCTCCCCTCGGACGCGTCTCGACGCGGCTTGAACCTGGCCTCAGCGAGCCGTGCGAGGCTCAGATAAAGACGGTCCGCGTTCAAATGTAGTGCACGTCGCTCCTCGCTGGTCGCCGTCACAGTCCACTTGCTCTCGGCGAGCCGGCCGGTGACATGCACGCGTGCGCCCTTCTTCACGAGCTGCGCAACCTCCGCGGCATGTCGTTCGCCCCAGACGTTGACGTCCAGCCAGAATCCACCGGCCTGCTCCAGCCCGCCGCTGCCGTCCTGCCGGTACTCGTCGAAGAACACGCGAAGCTCGACGACCTGCCGCTCTTCTTTTCCGACCAGGACCGTCTTCAGGACCGGCTGATCACCCACATTTCCAGTTCCGTGAAACTCGTTCGACATATTTACCTCCGTTGGTTGATTGACGCATTCATCCCCACTTCGCCGCCGCGCTCGCCTCGCGCGTTGGTCGTGTAACGTTTCACGGGAAACCCTTGGAGCACTGTCGCCGCAGTGCTTGCCCAACCTGGAAATCGCGACTACCGATTGCGTTCTCACAGCAGTTCCGTGTCGGGTTGCTGCGGCACTTCTGCGACGGTGAGAGATGCCTGTTCCAGCAGGCGCAGTTCGGCATTGGTCAGCCTTACGCGGCGCCGTGTATGCCGCGGCGCTTCCGAGCCGGTAAAAACCTTGCGCGGCACTTCGCCGAAGAGTGCGACCGAGGCACGCACACGCTTGCGCGCCATCTGGTCCGCTGCAGGCAGGAAATCGCCGCGGCTCAATAGGCGCATTTCCTCGCGCAAGAGGTGCCGCTCCCAGCGGATCGGTTCGAGGAACAGGGCACGCATCTGCCTGCCGACCACGCGAATCGCCACCCTGCCCTACTCGTCGCTCATGCGGTCCTTGCGGATGAGCGTCTTGATCAAACGCACGTAGTAGTCGAACTCGACTATCGCCTCTGCCGTGGCGTAGCCGTAGGGACTGCGAAACCCGAGATCCACGGTCTTGGGGTTGCGCGAACCCATCACGGAGAGCGTCAGCCCTTTGCGCTTGAGGAGGTCGATCGCCTCCTCACGCGCTTTGATCACGCGACCCAGATGGGCGCGAATCGCGACCAGCCCCTCGTACATCCGGATCAGGATCCAGTCGGCGTACGGGTTGTCGTTCGCGGACAGGTGCCAGATGGATTTGAGGACAGCCGCAAAGCGCTTTCCTCCGGGAATGGGTGGCAACGTGCCTTCCGCGTCTGCGGGACGGCCAGTGAACATGCGATACGCATCCTTGGTGTGCAGCGTCATCGTGTCGGGCGTGGCATCCGCCAGTTGCCCGAGTTTTGCGACGCGGCTCGCTGCCTTGACTGCCACGGCAGCGGAAGGCGGAGGGCGCCGTGTCTCGCTCTGGGTAGTCTGGCGCAACTCGCTTTCCCGCTCGCGCAGTTCGAGGAACCTGGCCCAGCGTGGATCGGCTTGATCAGGGTTCTCGGCTGCCACGAGATCCGCCAACGCGTCGCGCTCCGAGGCGATGTCGTAACCATCGGCGAAGGGCGAGTCCGGACTTACCGGGAAAGGCCCGGTGGCGGCTGGCGTGCCATCCGGCTCGCTGCGGTCGTGCTGCGGGACTGCATCAGTTGCTGCCATGGCTGGCTCCATATCGATCGACATCGTTTCGGCCAACGCGAGTCGCTGGGCGGTGCGTTGGCAGTGCTAGCAGCCAGCGTTTCACGTCGCTCGGCAATCGACGGTGCCGGACACTCATGAGCGTTTCCCCCACTGACGTCCGGGCTGCATCGCGTCGAGCATTCGCCGGATCTCCCCCCGGCGGGCGGCGATCTTGGCCTGGTATTCCGGTGTCGCACGCTCCGCGGCAAGGCGCCGCTCTTCCGCCTCGCGCTGCTGGCGCAAGATCAGTTCCTCCTGACGCCTGCGCCTGGCAGCCGCAACACGCTGTCCCAGTTCCGGTACGAACTCGCCGGCATTTGCACGTTTCACTAAGCCGCGCAGGTACGCGATCGGGCTGGTGTGCACCGCTTTCGCCTGCATTCGGGCGCTCAGTTCATCGAGCATTGCCTGTGCTTGGCTCGCGCAGCGATGGAGCAGAAGGAGCGCCGAGGCCCGCTCTTCCGGGAGCAGCGTGTCGGGAAAGATCAGATCACCACCACCCTGCGAGCTGCCTCCATCACGGTGCGAATCGCTTGCGCGTAGTGGTTGTACTGAATCACTTGTACTTCCTTCTATATGTAGATCGGCGCTTTCGGCTGAACTGTCATGGCGGATTCGGTGAAACTGATTTGGCGCTTTCGGTGAAACAAGGATGTGGGATTCTCGCAATCTTGATTCGCCGTTTGGTGGAAGCCTGTATGCGGGAACGCCACAGTCTGGCAAACGCGGCTTGGGGACACGATCGACGGATCGGGATTCATCGCCGGCCAGGAGCGCAAGAAGACAGTCCAGTCTGATCCGAGCGACGAGTCGGGGTGGAATTCCGGTGAGTGACTCCTCCCATACTCCGGCGCGCACCAGTTCTTTACGCGCGGTCTCCTGTTCACGACGCGTGAGGCCGATCTGCTCTGTCCATTGTGCTGCCGAGTTGCAGATCCACTCCTGCAACTGCCTTTTCGATTGAAGCCTCGTCAGGTGCAGCGCGCGTGACAGCAGCAGCCCCGCGTGGACTCCACCCCCTATCCCGGCGAGCGTGCGGTGATAGGCCAGCGATGGCCCGAGCAATTCCACTACCGCAGCCCCGTCGGCCCAGTCCAGGCGACCCGAAGCCCTGTCGATCCGATCGGAGA
>JBQTJV010000003.1:0-31238 GCA_052386775.1 Betaproteobacteria bacterium | reverse complement strand
CCACCAAAGGAGGAGGTTTTGGAGGAGTGTGCCGACACTCGAGCGAGCATCGACACGGGCTCATTTTCCCACTACACCTGCCCCGTTTCAAGGCTTTTTTGCTGCTTTGCAATATAATTATTTGCAGCCGACCGCTTAGAAAAGCTAAGCTGAATCGTTTTATCTGACGACCAAGACAGGGACGCGGGCATGCGTGAGCACCTTCCGCGTCTCGCTTCCCAAAAGGACCGCCGCGAGCCCCTTGCGTCCGTGCGAGGTCATAAGGATGAGATCGCAGTTCTTGCTGTCCGCGGTTTTCAGAATCGCGTCGTAGGGATGATCGCTGGTTTCGCAGACCGTATCGCACGGCACCCCGGCCTCTTCGGCCGCTTTCCGGATATAGGCGAGATAGCTTTCGGCGCGCGTCCGCGCCTCCTCTTCGATGCGTTCCTCGGTGATCGGGTCGAAAGCGCCCTCGTACGCAATCAGCAGGTGGTAGTCCGGGATGACATGGATGCCGGTGACCCGCCCCTGGTGCAGCCGGGCCAGTTCCACACCCTTGCGCACCGCACGCTGCGACTGCTCGGACCCGTCGGTCGGTATAAGGATATTCTTGAACATCTAACGCCTCCTCTTCGAGGCGGATACCCTTGTCCCGCGCCCGAATCGGGTCAGTTTCCATCTTTTGGACCCGGCGCAAAGCTTGTCGTTCCGGCCCCGCACTGTCAAGCGGTATTTTGACGGGTGTGCCGCCTTAGAATAGGTGCGCGGGGCGGCCGATTCGCGCCGCGCCCACTGCCCGAAAGGATCCCATGCGCCGCCTGCTGATATGCACCGGAGATGTCAACCTGATGAAGGTCACGGACCCGGCAGCGCCTTTCGCGCGGGTGCAGGCGGCGCTCGCCGAAGCAGACGTCGTCTTCGGTAACCTGGAGTGCTGCCTCTACCAGCCGCCGCCCGAGCGCTCGTCGATGGACGAGGGCTTTTACGTCGACCCCGCGATCGGCCGCGCGCTCGTCATCGCGGGCTACCATGCGGTGGGAAACGCCAACAACGTCAACTACGGTGCCGACGCGATTCGCTCCTCGCTGCTCGAACTGGACCGGCTGGGCATCGCTCACGTCGGCGCGGGCCTCAACCGGGCGCAAGCGCGCGCGCCGGCCATCATCGAGCGCGGCGGAATGCGATTCGGATTTCTGCAGCGCACGTCGGTGTACTGGCCGACCAACCATGAAGCGGGCGAACACTCCCCGGGAGTTGCCGCGCTGCGCGGGCACACCGCGTATCAATTGCCGCTGCACAAGACGCGCCCGGAGATTCCGCCCGCGAACCGCCCTGGCGTCCCGCCCGAAATTCTCACGTGGGCCGATCCGGGCTACCTGGCGCAATACCGCGATGAGGTTTTGGCGCTGCGACAGCAGGCCGACATCGTGGTCGCTTCACACCATTGGGGCCTGCACGAAGAAGTCCTGCACTACATGACCGAAATCGCCCATGGCGCCATCGATGCCGGCGCGGACATCGTCGTCGGCCATGGACCGCATTTTTCTCTGCCGGTGGAGGTCTACCAGGGCAAGCCGATTTTCTACGGCCTCGGAAATTTCTCTTTCCATACGGGACACGGCGGGCGCAAACACGGCGACTGGGTCGGCATGATGGCGCGCGTCACGCTGGAAGATCGGCGCATCGGCAGCGCGTCCTTCCAGTTCGTGCGTCACAACGAGCGCAACGAGACGCTGTTGCGCGCAATCAGGGAAGAGCCGGAGATGCTTGAGAAGATCGCGGAAGGGAGCGCACGCTTCGGGACACGGCTCTCGGTCGGCGGCGACGCGGCCGTTGTTCAATTATCCTAGGGAGGCTCTGAAAAAGTCCGTTCGTGTTGAGCCTTGTCGAAACATGAACGGACCGAGCCGCAATAAACCAATTACTTGGCCGTTGCCCTTCGACAAACTCAGGGCGAACGGCCATCTTAATCAGAGTTTCCCTAGCGCGAAAAGATTAGGGGCTAAATTCCGCCCGGCTCGTCCGCGGGGTGACGCAGCTTACGCAGGTCGTAGCGTTTGCCCGGCACCTGCTCCAGTGCCTTCTCATCCAGATCGATGCCTAGCCCGGGTGCCGTCGGCAGATCGATGTAGCCGTTCTTTGGCTTGAGCTGATTGGGCGAGATGCGGTCGCCGAATTCCACGAACGGCAGGAAGTACTCGGTAATGATGAAGTTGGGCATGGTCGCCGATGCGTGCACCGTGGATGCGAGCGCCACCACCGTGGAGTTGTAGTTGTGCGGGGAAACGGCGACGAGAAACGATTCGGCCATCGCGGCGATTTCCTTGAGTTCCAGTATGCCCCCGCAACATGCCACGTCCGGATTGAGGATGTCGGCGGCGCGTTTTTCGAGCAGCGGACGGAAACCGGTCTTGGTGTAGGTCGCCTCGCCGATGACCATCGGGACGCCGATCTCGCGGCGAATGTGCGCCAGTTCCTCGGCGTATTCGGCCTGACACGATTCTTCCATCCAGTACAGGCCGGATTCGGCGAGGCGCCGGTCGAGCCGTATCGCGTGCGTCGGCGCGAGCCTGCGATGCTGATCAATCAGGATGTCCACGTCAGGCCCCACCGCTTCGCGCACCGCCTTCACCACCGCCACCGCGCGCGATTCGTGCTCCTTGGGAATGTACGTTCGCCACGGCGACGGCAACGGATCGAGCTTGAGCGCCGTCCACCCCTGCGCCACCACTTTCTCGGCAGCGCGGCCGTAGTCGGCAGGTGTCTTCAGCCCATAGCTCCAGCCATTGGCGTAGACGCGCACCTTGTCGCGGCAGCGGCCGCCGAGCAGGTTGTAGACCGGCTGCTTGCAGACCTTGCCGACGATGTCCCACAACGCCTGCTCGATGCCGCTTATCGCACAGAAGAGCTCCACCGAGCCCCGGCGCGCGGCGTAGTCATCGAATGCGATTTGCGTGAAATGCTTGATATCGAAAGGGCTCCTCCCCGTCAGGTACGGGCCGAGCGCTTCGAGCTGGGCGACCACCGGGCGGTCGCGGTCGTACTGTGAGTACGCCTCTCCCCAGCCGTGAATTCCCTCGTCGGTCTCGACCTTGACGAAGATCAGGTTTTTGCGCCAGCCGGGATGGACGGTGTAGCTCTTGACGTTCGTTATCTTCACCTTAGCGCCTTGTGGAAATAGTGCCTTCTTTTCAACGGCAGGATGTATGCCCAGCTGACGGGATGCTGCAAGCGCAGCGAATCTATGCCGCCGGCCTTCATGGTGTCAAGCGAGCGCGATCGCGGCTATAATTTTGCGCCCGTCTGAACACCCACCAGCCAGCCACTACAGAGGAGCGCATCATGACCGAGTCCGTCCTGCGCGGCGTATTTCCCCAACCGGAAACGACCCTGCGCGATCTCGTTACTTCGCTGCTGCACCAGGGATTCGCCAAAAGCGTGCAGCCCATCGCCTCCACCACCATTACCACCGACGACCAGGGTCTGGTCGCAGGCGAGGTAAAAATCAACACCATGACCGGCGCTGTCCCGGCGTATCGCGCGCATCCGGACAAAAGCGGAAAATTTCCGGTGGTGCTCGTCGTGCAGGAAATATTCGGCGTGCACGAGCACATCAAGGACGTATGCCGGCGGCTCGCCAAGCTCGGCTACTTCGCCATCACTGCGGAGCTTTACTACCGGCAGGGCGACGTCACCAAGTTCACCGACAACCAGGAGATCTTCGCCAAGGTGGTGAACCACGTGCCCGACAGCCAGGTCATGTCCGATCTCGACAGCGCGGTGGTCTACGCCGAATCGACGGGACGTGCCGACACCTCGCGTCTGGGTGTAACCGGTTTTTGCTGGGGCGGCCGCATTACCTGGACCTATTGCGTGCACAACCCGCGGGTGAAAGCCGGCGTCGCGTGGTATGGACGGCTGGTGGCGCCCGGCAAGGCGGCGTTGCAGCCGGCGTATCCCGTGGATCTGGCTGCGCATTTGAAGGTTCCGGTACTGGGTCTGTACGGCGCCGAGGACGCGAGCATTCCGGTCGCCCACGTCGAGCAGATGCGCGGCGCACTCAAGGCGGCGGGCAACTCGACTTCGGAGATCGTCGTCTACGACGGCGCGCCGCATGCGTTCTACGCCGACTACCGCCCGAGCTACCGCAAGGAAGCGGCAGAGGACGGCTGGACGCGCATGCAGGCGTGGTTCAAGCAGCACGGCGTCGCATAGCGGGAAGCAAGCTTGAGCACCCCGGCTTCGCCGGGGAGGCCGCCAAAAGTCAGGGAATATGAACCGTCATTCCGGCGAAAGCCGGAATCCATTCAGTCGGTGCGGGCGCGGAGGCTGAGCAGCTCGCCGATCCGCTCCGACGCCTTGAGACCGGTGCCGGTCAGAACAAGCACCGTGCTTTCATCGCGGCGGATGGTGCCGCTGCGGATCAGTTGCGCGAGCCCGGCCGCCGCCGCCGCCGACGTCGGCTCAACATAGAGTCCCATGCGCGCCAGCGTACGCAGCGCCGCGATGATCTCGTCCTCGGTCACCGCAACGATCGCGCCGCCCGAATCCCGCACCGCCGACAGCACCTCGCGCACGCGGGTCGGCCTTGAAGAAGCGATGCCTTCTGCGATGGTCGGCGTTATGGCCGTCGGCACCAGGCGGCTCGTGTTTGCTTTGTAGGCCTCGTAGTAGGGCGCGCAGTTGGCGGCCTGCACACCGTAGAGCCGCGGCATGTTCGCGATCTCGCCGTTACGCCGCAATTCGGCAAAGCCGCGTTCGCAGCCCGAAATGTTGCTGCCGTACCCGAGCGGCACCACGACGTTGTCCGGTGCCCGGAACGCGAGCTGTTCCCACAGCTCGTAGGCGAGCGTCTTGGTGCCTTCGACGAAAAACGGCTGCCAGTTGTGGCTCGCATAAAAAATCTCGCGGCTCATGCGCATCGCGGCGTCAGCGACATCCTGACGTGAACCCTTGATCGTGACGACATCGGCGCCGCACGCCGCGATCTGTGCGATCTTCGGATAAGACGCGGTTTCCGGCACCAGGATGCGGCAGCGCAGGCCGGCGGCCGCAGCATAGGCTGCAAGCGAGGCGCCGGCGTTGCCCGAAGAATCCTCCAGCACGCGGTCGATGCCGCGGCTCTTCAGGTAACTCACGAGGACCGTCATGCCGCGATCCTTGAAGGAGCCGGTGGGCATCATGAATTCCAGTTTCATCATGATCCGCACGCCGTCCCAGTCGCGCATGACAAGCGGCGTCCAGCCCTCGCCCATGGTGACGCTGTGCCGGCTCTCGACGAGCAGCGCCTTTGCGTAGCGCCAGACCGAATAACGGTTGCGGTCGATATCCGCGCGCTTCAGTCCGGGCGCATCACCAAGATTGACGGGATTGCCGTTGTCCGCGCACCAGCGCGGCTCATCGAGCGGGTAGGTCGCACCGGTGACGGCATCGACGTAGTTCATGCCGCGGAAGCCAGGCAGCGGCGGGTCAGCGCCAGTACGCGCTCGACATCTTCCATATTGTTGTAGACGTGCAGCGAGAAGCGCAGCGTGCCGCGGCGTATGGACAGCTTCACGCGGTTGGCGCTCAGGTAGTCATGCAGCTTGTTGTAGCGCTCGTCCTCCGTCGCATAGTGATCGGCGCTCAGTGCACCGACCGTCACGATGTTTGCGAGATGGGGCCCCGGTGCGCCGCCCGATACCGTCAACCCCAGCTCCATGAAGCCGCGAACGAGCGCCTGCGCAAGGCCGGTAACATGGCGCTCGATGTTTGCTGTGCCCCATTCAAGCAACTGCCGCATCGAGGCGTTCACTGCCGCGCACGCGGCGTAGTTGTAATTGCCGAGGTCGAACCGGCGTGCGGACGGCGCCAGCCTGAACGAAAGATCGCCCAGCGCAGCCTCATGCGCGTCACCCAGATCGATGCCGAAGCGTGCGAGATAGGCGGGATTCAAACGGTTGGCCCATTCGCGGCGGCAATAGAGAAAGCCCATGCCGTAGAGGCCGAGGAGGCCTTTCTGGGTGGAAACCGCGAGCGCATCGATGCCGTCGCGCATCACGTCGGTATGGAGGGTGCCGGCCGACTGCGCAGCGTCGACCACCAGCATGACGCCGCGCTCGCGACAGGCGCGGCCGAGCCTCTCCACGTCGGTGCGAAAGCCCGGCGCAAACGTCACGGTCGAGACCGTGGCGACGCGTGTCCCCGCGTCCATGCGCGCGATCATGTCCGCCACGGGAATATGGCCATCGCGCGCGGCGACGGTGCGCACTTCGAGCCCGTAGCGCTGCATGTTGACCCAGGGATAGACGTTGTTGGGATGTTCCAGCTCCGGGCACAGGATGACGTTGTCGCCGCGCTTCCAGTGAAAGGCAGTGGCGATCATGTTGAGGCCTTCGGATATGTTCTTCGTCATCGCGATTTCGTCGGGCGCGGCATTGATGAGCTGCGCGAAGCGGGCGCGCGTCGATTCGACCAGCTCGAAGAATTTCACCTTGTCGCCGCCGTTCATCATGCGTTCGTCCAGGTGCGCATCGAGCGCGGCGCGCACCTCGTGCGAAAGCACGCCGCGTCCGGCGACATCCATGTACGTCCAGCGCTCCAGCGCGGGAAACTGCGCGCGCGCCGCAGCGAGCGCGTCCACATCCACGGGTCTGTTCATGAGGTCTCCTTCCAGCCGTAAGCCGTGCGTGCAGCTTCTATCGTGATGCGCTCCTCCCGCAGGTCGCGGCGGATCGTCTCCGGGTCGCGGTGCCCGGGCGGACCATAGCCGCCGCCCGCGGGCGTGGCGATCCGCAGCACACTGCCGCGCGGCAGGCGCACGTCGGCCGCCGCCGCCGGCAGTTTCCGTTCATCAGCCGCACCCGGATTCAGCACGAAAGCCCCGGGCGCGCCCGCCTTTCCCCCTGCCATGCCTTGCGCGGCCACGTGCTGGCGCTCGGAAGACAGGCTCACCACGATGTCGTCTGCCAGCACGCGGTAGTCGCGGACAACCCCGGCGCCGCCGCGAAACTGCCCGGCCCCCGATGAATCGTTCCACAGCGCATACCGCTCCACGCGAAACGGGTAGGCATGCTCGAGCGCTTCGACCGGCAGGTTGGACGAGCCGGACGCATGCACGCGCACGCCGTCGATGCCGTCGCGACTGGCCCGCGCACCGTATCCTCCGGCGAGCGTTTCGTAGTTGACGAAATAGACGCCGGTGCGTGGATCGGTGCCCGACAACACGTACAGATGGTGCGGCCCGCTCGCGGCCAGCGCCTTGCCGGGCAACGCCTGCGACAGCGCGTTGGCAATCACATCGCCGAGAACGCTGGCGGAAATGGAGCGGCAGCCGATGGCGGCCGGCGCGACCGGCCCCACCACGCAGCCTGGGGGTGCGCTGATTTTCAGCGTGCGGTAGTAACCGGCGTTCGCCGGCACGTCGGGGTCGAGCAGGCTTTTCGCGACCGTGTAGACCGTTGCGAGCAGCGCGCGATACGGAATGTTGCGGGCGCTCTCGAGCTGCGGGTCCGAGCCGCTGAAATCGAATTCAAGACGGCCCTTGCCCACCGTCATCGTGAGCCGGATCCGGCAGCGCTGGCCTTCCTCATTGCCGTCGAGAAAATCCTCCGCGGCGTAGCGTCCCGGCGGAAGGCGCCCTATCGCGGCCCGGAAACGCTTCTCCGTGAAATCGAGGTAACTGCCGATCGCTGCCGCGGTCTCCTTCACACCGTAACGCTCGAAGAGCTGGAGCACGCTGCGCGTGCCCACGGTGTTGGCAGCAAATTGCGCCTGCAGGTCTCCCACCCGCTCGCCAGGCGTGCGCGAGTTGAGCAGGATCAGGTCGAACACGTCGCGGTTGAGCTCGCCCGCGCGCATGATCCGCACCGGAGGAATACGCACGCCTTCCTGGTAGATCGACTTGCACACGGCGGCTTCCGAGCCGGGCACCATGCCCCCCACGTCGGCGTGATGCGCGATGTTGGCGACGAAGGCAACGATGCGTTTGCCGATGAATACGGGCGCGATGACCGTGATGTCCGGAAGGTGGGTGCCGCCGCCGTTGTACGGGTCGTTGGCGATGAACATGTCCCCGGACACGATCTCGTTGCGCGGAAAGCGTTTCAGGATCTCGTCCACCGCGCCGACCATGGAGCCGAGATGGATGGGCACACGCTGCGCCAGCGCGATCACCTGTCCGCTCGCGTCGAATATCGCGGTGGAGCAGTCCGCGCGCTCCTTGATGTTGGGTGAGAACGCGGTGCGCATCAGCGTCGCGCCCATCTCCTCGGCGGTGGCGAGCAGAAAGCGGGCGATCACTTCCGCCCTGATGGGATCTACGCCGCGGCCCATTGACGCTCCCGTTTCTGCGCCAGCGGCGCGAGTTCCATGTGGAGATAGCCGAGTCGGTCGGCTTTCACGACGGCGTGCGGCGGCACTACCGTGGTGGTATCCATCTGCTCGATGATCGCCGGGCCGGTGATGCGGCAACCCGCGGGCAGGCGATCGCGATCGTAGACCGGGGTCGCGGTATATCCGGTTTCCGCGAACCACGCCTTGCGGCGTTCGGTCAGCCCCTGTTTGAGCTCGCCGCGGATCGCGGGCGCCCGCTCCTGCGGGGGCGCGCGCCGCGAAGCGGTGACGGCAAGCCGCAGGTTGACGACTTCGACCGGCTGGCCGCGCAGGTCATAGCCGTAGTGATCCTTGTGCCGGCGGTGAAAGGACTCGATGAGCCGGTCGAGCCCTCGTCCATCGAGGCGCGCGCCGCCCAGCGCCATGATGAGTTCGGAGTTCTGTCCGAAATAGCGGAAATCCGCCTGCCAGTGAAACTTCGCTTCGCGCTCGCCTTCGGCCCGGATCCAGGCGGCGCCACGCTTGCGGAGCGCCGCAAGTCCGCTGTTCAGCGCCTTCAGATTGCCCGGTTCGGCGCGCAGCAGGCTGGTCAGGCTGAAATCGCCCCGCACGTCCGCATGGAGCAATCCGATCGCCGAAAGCAGGCCCGGACGCGGCGGCACCAGCACCCTGCGCATGCCCATGCTGCGCGCGACGTCCGCCGCGTGCAGCGGCCCCGCGCCGCCGAAAGCGACCAGCGTGAAATCGCGCGGGTCCTCGCCCTGCTCCACCGAGATGACGCGCACCGCACCCATCATGTTGACGTTGATGATCTCGATGATCCCGGCCGCGGCATCGTGCGGTGCAACCCCGAGCTTGCGCGCGAGATCGTCGATCACCGCCTGCGCCTTGTCCGGATGGACGGTCATGCGCCCGCCCAGCAGCGATCGCGGATTGAGCCGGCCGAGCACCATGTTGGCATCGGTGACGGTGGCCCGCGCCCCGCCGCGGCCGTATGCGGCTGGCCCGGGCTCGGCGCCCGCGCTCTGCGGCCCGACTTTAAGCAATCCCCCGGCATCGACCCAGGCGATGCTGCCACCGCCCGCTCCGATGGTATGGATGTCGATGGTGCGGGTACGGACCGGAAATCCCCTCATCTCGCGTTCGCTTTTTTTCGCCGGCTCGCCACCCCGAATCAGGCACACGTCGGTGCTGGTACCCCCCATGTCGAACGTGATGAGGTCGGGTACCTCGAGATGCTCGCCGAGTCCGACGCTGCCGATCACGCCGCCCGCGGGACCCGAAAAGAACGTATTCACCGGCAGCTTGCGCACGGCGGCCGGGGAAACGGCCCCGCCATTGGATTGCATGATGCGTGGCGTGGCGCGTATGCCGAGCGCCGCGATCCCGCGCTCGAAGGCTTCCAGATAGCGGTCCATGATCGGCATGAGGCTCGCATTGACGGTCGCGGTGGCGAAACGCTCGAACTCGCGAAACTCGGTCAGCACCTCGGTGGAAGCGCACACGTAAACGCCGGGCCACAATTCCCGGACCAATCGCTTCGCGCGCTCCTCGTGCTCGGGATTGGCATAAGCGTGAAGAAAGCAAACGGCCACCGCCTGCACCTGCCTGGACTTGAGCGCCTCCACCGCGCGGCGCACATCGTTTTCCTCGAGCGCAGCGACTTCAGAGCCGTCGCAGGCTATTCGCCCGCCGACTTCCATGCGGCAATCGCGCGCCGCGGGCGGCATCGGCTTCGGCACGTCGAGATTGAAATAATGCGGGCGCCGCTGGCGCGCGAGCTCCAGCACGTCGCGAAATCCGGCGGTGGTGATGACGCCCGTCGGCGCCCATTTGCCTTCGAGCACGGCGTTGGTCGCGAGCGTGGTGCCGAGCACCAGGAAAGCGACGTCGCTCCGCGCCAGGCCGTTGTGGTCCAGCAATTGCGCCACGCCTTCGAGGATGCCGCGCGCCGGATCGCCGGTTGTGGTCGGAACCTTGTGGTAGTAATACCGGCCGCGATTCGTTTCCACCGCGACGAGATCGGTAAAGGTGCCGCCGGTGTCGATCCCGACGCAGACTGCTTTCATCTGGTTGTTTCCGTGGCAGGCGGAGGAAAACGCGATACTAATGCATGGCGAATCGATCTAACAAATGAGGCTGCCGCGCCCGGTTCGGCAGTTCAGCGTCCAATAAAAAAGGCGGCTTGCGCCGCCTTTTCCTCGAGAGTGCGCCCGTCATCGCGGGCGCACATCGATTATTTCGGTGTGTCGGTCTTGCCTTTGGCCTTGCTCTTGCCCGACGTTTTCTTGGTGGTGCTCTTCTTGGTCTTTTTCGCTTTGGAAGCCTTGGGCTTATCGGCCTTGGGCTGGTCCTGCGCAGCCGGCGTAGCGGGTTGCGCCGGCGTTGCAGGCGTCGCCTGCGCGGCGGCAGTGGCGGAAACCGCAGCGAAAGCCACTGCGATCAGGGTGGACAGCAATTTAGTCATGTACTTCTCCCTCAAGTTGGAATGATCGAATCGTCCGGCAAACTCCGGATAATTCGATAACGCAAAAGCGGGGTTTCCGTTGACCTCGATTGGATGCCCGGATCTTCCTTATGCGCGCACATAGCGGCGCAGCACGAGCCGCAGGCGGTCCGAGGTGGAAGGCCTGATTTTCAGTGTCCACGGGGTGACCGCCGCCGCTTCCCACGCTTTGGAAGCACAAACCTCCGGGCCGGTGAGGTGGTACGTCGCGATATGGCGATGCGTGCCGCCGCTCGCGCGAAAGCGGCGTGCCCCCAGCACGCCCGGCACCTGCGCCAGCCGGGGGACGTGCTCGGTGTTGTACCAGTCGTTGAAATCCGCTTCCGCCTCCGGCTTCACGTTCATGGCGAAGAGCAGCATGCCGCCGGCGCCCTCCACCGCGGCCTGTCGTCCCGGCAAGATCTGTTCGGCTTCGAAACGGCAGATGCGCTGGCACTTTCCGGTCACGCGCTTGGACCACGGTGAAAGGTTCGCCCCGGCGATCGCGCGATAGGCCGGACTCTGCAAGACATCGGGCGAATCGAGATCGTAGGTCGCGATCGATAGCTTGGGGTCCTGCGCGCCCAGCCAGCGCTTCGCGTTGACGAAGCCCGGGATGCGCCTGCGCTCCGGGATGTGCTCGGTGTCGTACCAGTCGTTGAACTCGTCCTCCGCGACGCCGGAAAAATTGAACCCGGCGACGAGCAGGCCCATCGCGCGCTGGGGTTGACCCGCCGCCGCCATCAGTCGACTTTCACGCCGGTCGCCTTGACCACCGGCGCCCATTTTTCGATTTCCGCCCGGATGTGGGCACCGAACTTCTCCGGCGCGCCGCCGACCGGCTCGTAGCCGTTGTCCAGCATGCGCTTTCTGGTTTCACCGTCCGCGATGATGCGATTGAATTCGTCGTTCAGGCGCTTGATGACCGGCCCCGGCACGCCGGCGGGCGCCAGCATGCCGTTCCACGAGGTCGCGGAATAGCCCGCGATGCCCGCTTCGGCCATCGTTGGAAGTTCCGGTATGCCGGGTGCGCGCTTTTCTCCGGTGACCGCCAGCGCCCGCACCTTGCCGGATTTCACAAAGCCGACGATCGACGCGGGCTCACCGAGGATCATCGTGATCTCGCCGGAGAGCAGCGCCACCGCCGCCGGGCCGCCGCCTTTGTACGGTACGTGAACGATGTCCACCTTCGCCATGTTCGCGAAGAGCGCGCCGGTGAGATGGTTGAACGCGCCATTCCCGCTCGACCCGTACGTGAGCTGACCGGGACGTTTTTTCGCGAGCGCGACCAGTTCCTTGACGCTTTTCACCGGAAGCGAGGGATGCACCACCAGCACCTGCGGCACGGAGGCCAGCCAGATGATCGGCGCAAAATCGCTCTCCTTGAACGGCATGCGCGAGTAGATGCTGGGATTGATGGCGTGCGTTCCCGAGTAGGCGAACACGATGGTGTAGCCGTCGGGGGGCGACTTCGCCGCCATCTCCGCGCCGATGTTGCCCGCCGCGCCGCCTCGGTTATCGATGATGATCTGTTGCTTGAGCGCGTCCGCGAGCTTGGGGCTCAGCATGCGCGAGAGCACGTCGGCCCCGCCGCCCGGCGGCCACGGCACGATCCAGCGGATGGGCTTGGCGGGATAGCCGCTCTGCGCCGCGGCGGGCGCCACCGCAAAGCCGCAGACCAGCCAGGATGCCACGATTGCCAGGCGTGCGAGGTGAGATTTCATCGAGTCCTCCTCAAGGCGTGACGCGCTGCTCGCGATAACCGGCGAACACGCGCGTGAACATTTCCTGCGTATCGACGCGCTCGGCAAACCCGCAGCGGCGCGCCTTGTTCATCGACGACATTATGTCCCATTCGGGACGGAACACATAGTCGCCGTAGTCCCACAACGCGATGCGCTCGAGCGGCGTGCGCTGCAGCCGATATCGCGCGACCACCGCTTCCCATACCGCGCCCTTATCCGCCATGTAGCGCGCGAGATCGAGACCTCGGGCGCCGTCCGCATCCACGCCAAACGCCGCCGCGAATTGCGGCCACAATTCACGCCAGCGCGGCGCATCGCCATTCACCACGTTGAACGCCTCGTTGGCGCAGCGCGGTTCGAGCGCCATCCATTCGATCGCACGGGCGAGCAGCGCCGTGTCCGTGAACTGGGTGCGCGATGCAAAGCTGCGGGCGCTGCCCGGGAAAAACAGGGGCTGCCTGAGCTCGCGCTGGATCGCCGCGAAAACCGCGATGACGAGACCGATCGAGCGCGGGTGATCGGGCGCGGGATCGCAGAAGATGTGCGGGCGCGCCGTCGACCAGGTCCAGCCTGCCGCCGCCGCACGCGCGCGGACGAGATCTTCCTGCTCGAAATAAAAAGTCGGTGTCGCGCCGCGCGGGGTTTCCTCCATCACCGGGAACGGTACCGGTCCAGGGTGGCCGTAGTATTTGGTACCGTGCACCAGGTTGACGTGCGCAAGAGGGGCGTTGCTCAGTCCATCGAGCGCATTGCGCAGCATCGCGGCGTTGATCGCTGCGCTTTCCGGAACCCCCTCCGGATGATCGTGGCGCGCGGCATAAAAAAGATGCGTCACCGCGCGCAGGGGCGCCAGCTTCGACCGGCTGTCTGCGGCGTCGGTGAGATCCACCGCAACGTGGCGCTGGGCCGGTCCCGTCTGCGGTTTGCGCGTGAGCGCGACCACGTCCCAGCCGCGCTGCACCAGATGCGCCGCGATGCGCCGGCCGATGAGCCCGCTCGCGCCGGCAACAGCCGCCATCCTGCGCATGAATCAGCGGGGAGCGGCCGGGGGCAACAGGTAGTCGCTCACCGGGCGATAGAGGGCGACCCCGCGCCGTGCCGAAGGGACGCGGTCGGTGACGGCTATGCCGCGCAGCGGCGTCGAGCGATCGATGCCCGCCGCGCTCAGCCATGTGAGATCGAGGTCCGCAAGTTCCGCGTCTTCGCGTTCGCGATCGGCCAGCAGTAACACCTGGCCCGCACCGACGGCGGGCGCGCGGTCCAGCCCCGAAAACAGATTGCGCTTGTAATGGCGGCGGTCGATCAGCGGCAGCCACTCGCCCATCCCGCGCACGCTGAGATAGTAGGGATCGTCGAACACTCCGGCGCCGGCGATGCCGTACATCGCGAGCGAAGGCGAATAACCTGCGGATTCGGTCTTGAAGCGCTGGGCGGAATAAATGCCGGGCACGCTCGCCATGATGCGCAAATGCTCGATATACCACGCATCCCATTCCGCCACGCGGGAGACATCGGTGAGCCCGCTCTGCGACATGAAGATCATAAAGAGCGGGAACGAAGGCCCAAGGAAAAGCGGGAACGGAGGCCCCCAAAGAAAACCATGCTTTTATACCGCTGCGGTGGATTGCGAAGGTGGGACGTCGAAGGCGGCGTTGCGCCCGGCGATGCGTCCCGAGATGAAGGCCCATCCGAGATGATGGCCGTGCCCCTCGAGCAGCAGCCCGCCCTGCCCGGTCGCGCCCGCGGCATACAGGCCGGGGATCACGCTGGCTTCGCCGCGTACCACTTCGAGACGTTCGGTGACCCGCAAGCCGCCATCCGTGAAAACGACGTAGCTTCGGACCGGCCCCAGCGCGTAATACGGCGCCGTTTCGATGGCCGGCCGCGCACCCCGCGCCCCGGCATGATAATCCGCGACAGTGCGTTCGAGTGCGGGCGCCGGGACGCCGATGCTGTTCGCCAGTTCCGCCACGCTCGCGGCCTGATGGTAAATGTCCGGTCGATTTCTGCGATAGTCGTCGAGGTACGCGTACGCCACGCCGGGCGCGGTGGAAACGTAGTGCGGCCACGCTGAAAATTTATTCGCGACAGAGTGATCGAACACGATCCAGGCGATGCGTTCCGGCTGGCGCGCGGTGGCGAGATTGGGCTGGTCGAGTTCGTCGGTGTAGCGCTCGCCGTTGCGGTTCACGAGGATCGCGCCCGCCTTGTAGAGTTCGGGCGAAGGTCCGAGCGCGGTCGTCAGAAAACTCAACAGGAAAGGACGCAGCCACGACTGCGGCAGGTTTTCGTAGCACCATGCCATGGTTTCGGCCAGAGCCCGCCACGGCGGCAACTGACGCAGCAGATTCTGTCGCGTCGGCGGAATGAAGCGCATGATGGGGCCGCGGATGATGTCGCCGTTCAGCACCACCGCGCCCAGCTCGCGCGCCATGCGATGGCCATCGCCGGTGTTGGTGACGTTGACCGCATCGACGTCGGCAACGTCGGCGGACGCAAATTCCGCCTTGAGTTCCCGCCCGCCGCTGTAGTCGCCGCTCGCGAGAACGATCCCGCCACGGGCCAGAAACCGGCGTGCGCGGCCCGCCGGGTCGATCGCCTCGACACCCGTGACGCGTTCGCCCTGGAGAACGAACCTCTGCGCCGCCGTGTTCAGCCGGATGTCGACGCCCAGCCGCTGGCAGTGGCGCGTGAGGTGGTAGGCGAAGGAACGCGAGTTGGGGACCACGTTGTGCATGCGGTTGTAGCGGTGCGGCGGCTCGGGCATCGGCCCGACGAATACCACGCCGAGGCGCATCAGCCACTCGAACATGTCGTTGGTGTGGTCCACCAGGATGCGCCGCAGCGCGAGGTTGTCGCGGGCGGCGAGCGCGCCCGTGTGCCGCGCCATGTCCTCGAAGTGCTCGTCGGGCGTGTCCCTGATGCCGGCCCGCCGTTGATGCGGCGTGTTGGTCGCCGAGATCGAGCCGACCGACCACGATGTCGATCCGCCGGTTTCGGGATTCTTTTCCAGCAGCACGACGCTGCGCCCCAACCGCGCCACTTCCGAGGCCGCGGCGAGCCCGGCGCCGCCGCCGCCGACCACGACGACGTCGAACGTCTCCGCGTTCAAGCGGATTTGCGCAAGCGCTTCGCCGGCTGTTTGAGCGCGCCGGGCTCCGAAAGCTTGCGCAGCAGGCTGCCGCAATCGGTGATCCGTGGATCGACGCCCATCTCCGAGTACGCCTGCCACGCCGTGGCCTGCACGGCGGAATAGACCGGCTTGCCGATGTCCCGCTCCAGCATGTCGACCACTTCCAGCGCCCGCAATTGCGTGCAGGCGACGAAGATCGCCTCGGTGTCGGCGCTGTTGGTTTCCTTCACTTTCTGATAAATCTCCTCCGGCTGGATCTTGGCGTGGTCGAACATGTCCAGCATGTCGAATGTCCCGAGCCGGCTCACCTCGATGCCGTGCGCGCGCAGGAATTGCTTGAGCCGCTCGTTGGTGAGCTCCACGTAAGGCGTCACGATATCGACCTTGCGGTGGCCGCCCGCCATCAGGCATGCCGCCATGGCGCCCGCCGTCGTCACCGTCGGCGCGCCGGTAATCTCGCTCCACTGCTCGCAGATCTGCCTGTTCCACTCCGGGCCTTCGAAAAAGCTGCCGCTGGTGCAGCCGTAGGCCACGACGTCCGGCTCGACCATCGCCACGTCGCGCGCCGCGGCCTTGCTGGCGGTCTCCATGCTGCGCAGCTCTTCCGGCGTGCCGTGCCGGCCGCCCGAGATGCGGGCGCTGTGCACCGACACGCCCGCCGGCGCGATGCGCCAGAATTCGGTCTCCATGGTGGTGTTGATGGAAGGAACGAGCAAGCCGATGCGACCACGCCAACCGTACATGATGACCTCCTAAGCGATCTGCGTTTGCTGTGCCTGCGCGCCGATCTCGCGCAGCAGGCGTCCATATCCGGCTACGCCGTGCCGTTCACCGAGCGCGCGCAGCGCGGCCCAGACGCTGACCTGGGCGGTCGAGATCACCGGCTTGCGCAGTTCCTGCTCCAGGCGCTCGATCACCCCCATCGTCTTCCAGTTGGTGCACGCCAGCACGATACCCTCCGCGTCGGGTCGATCCACGCGGCGCGCCAGGTCGTAGGCACTGGTCTCGTCGAGCCGGCCCACCACCAGGTTGTCAACCAGTCCGAGGCCTTGCGCATCCACCACCGCAAAACCGTTCGCTTCCAGAAAGCCCCGCGCAATCGCGTTGACCCTGGTGTCGTAGGCCGATCCCAGCGCGATCCGTTCGAGCTTGAGATGGCGGATCGCTTCGATCAACGCCGTAGACGTCGTGGTCGCGGGCTTACCGGTGCTCGCGGTGATGCGCTGCGCGATCTCCCGGTCGTAGCCCAGGCCTTTGAGAAAGCTGGGCGCCGTCGCCCCGAGCACGATTACGTCGACGTCGGCTGAAGCGAGGTTGCGGCTTTGCGCTTCCAGATCGGCCACCATCCCCAGGATCGACTCGGGCGTGATCTGCGTGAGGTGCAGCCGCGCCACGTGGACCGAGATGTGGGGCGGCAGCGCGCGGTAGAACTCGACCTCGACCGTCGTGTTCGACGAGGGCACGAGCAAACCAATGCGCCGCGAGCGGACCTGCGCTTTCGCTCCTTCCATCGGGAGGCCGCCTTTCGGTAGGGAACGACTGCAAATAACGAGTGAGTGCGGTAGTATAAGAGCCTGTCATTTTCCCCGTCAAAGTTCGCTCCGCGCTGGCATTCCCTCTCCATCGGTGTCCATGAGCTTCGAGACCCTGCTCTATCGCGAGGAAGGCCCGGTCGGCTGGCTGACGCTGAACCGTCCGCATGATGGAAACATGTTCACGCCCGTCATGTGCCACGAAATCCGGGACTGCATCAACGCGGTGCGCCGCGAAACGCGCACCCGCGTGCTCGTCATCACCGGTGCGGGCGACAAATTCTTCTGCATCGGCGGCCGCAAGGAGGACATGGAGGACACTACGCTCTATGCGGGCATGCTGCCCGCGCTCGAAATCTACGAGAGCATCGAGCGGCTGCAGAAGCCGGTGATCGCCTCGGTCAACGGCTTTGCCGTGGGCGGCGGGCAGGTGCTGCAGGTGATGTGCGATCTCACGATCGCCAAGGAAAGCGCGGTCTTCCGCCAGGTCGGGCCGATGATGGGCAGTTTCGATGCGGGCTACGGCACGTGGTACCTGGAAGATCTCGTCGGCAAGAAGAAGGCGAAGGAGCTGTGGTTCACCAATCCCCGGCTTACTGCCCGCGAAGCCCTGGACATCGGATTGATCAACAAGGTCGTACCCGATGCGCAACTGGAAGAGGAGACCCGCAAGATGGCGCTGGAAGTCGCCGCGCGTGGCGCCTTTGCCCTGGCCTCGCTGAAGGCCGCCTTCACTGCCCGGCACGGCGGCGTTTCCGGACTGGCCCGCATCTCGCACGATCTGCTGCTGCGCCTTTATCTCGATACCGAGGAATCGCAGGAACTCGGTGAAGCCTTTCGTGGCAAGCGCAAACCCGACCCGGACAGATTCGGGCATTAGAGGGTGGGAACGGCCACCATGAAAAAGCGGAACCCACGGCCCCATGCAAGAACGGGAACGACGGCCCCCTGAATAAACCCGATACGTGAGCACGATACTGACGCTGCACGATCCCCGGACCGCGCAACGCTACTACGAGGCGGGGTTGTGGCGTGACGAAACCCTCTACTCGCTTGTTCGGCGGCATGCGGACGAACGGCCGAAGGCATGGGCCTTGCGCGACCGCCGCAATCGCATCACCTGGTCGCAACTTGCGAACTGGATCGATGCGCTCGCGGCCGAAATGCACCAGGCCGGACTGCGCCGCGGTGAGCGCGTCTCGGTATGGTTGCCCAACCGCGCGGAGAGCCTCGTCATCTTCCTCGCGTGTTCGCGCAACGGCTACGTCTGCAATCCGTCTCTGCACCAGAACTACACCACCGCCGAAGTGGTGCAGCTCATGGAGCGTGTGCGCAGCGCTGCGCTTTTCGCGCAACCGGGGCATGGCAGCGAAGTGCGGGCCGTGGACGTTTTTTCGGCGGCGCGCGCCTTGCCGTCCATGCGTCGCGTGTGGCGCCTCGATCTCCCGGACACCGAAGCCGACGCCGCGCATGACTGTGCGCGCTTTCCCGAGTGCGGCGCAGCGGCACCAGCGACGCTCCCGGAAACCGATGCCAATCCGGACAAGATCGTCTATCTCGCGTTCACTTCGGGAACGACCGGGCAACCGAAAGGCGTGATGCACTCCGACAACACGCTGCTTGCGAATGGCCGCGCGATGGTGAGCGACTGGCATCACGACGCGCGCACGGTACTCTACAGCCACAGCCCGCTGTCCCATCATATCGGCACGGTCGCCGTCGAGCAGGCCCTGGTCGCGGGCTGCGAGCTCGTGCTCAACGATCTCGCTCCCGGGAGGAAACCGCTCGATTGGATCCTCGAAAGCGGCGCGACTTACGTGATGGGTGTGCCCACCCATGCCATCGACCTCCTCGCCGACATGAAGACGCGGGGGATGACGAGGCTCGGGAAGGTCACGGTGTTCTACATGGCCGGCTCGGTCATTCCGCCGGAAACCGCACGGGCATTTCTCGCCATGGGCATCAAGCCGCAGAACATCTACGGCATGACGGAAAACGGCTCGCACCAGTACACGCTGCCCGATGACGACGTGGAGGTGATCACGACCACGTGCGGCAAGGCGTGCCCGGGCTACGAGACCCGGCTCTGGGACGCGGAAAGTCCGGACCGTGAAGCGCCCCCTGGCGCGATCGGCGAGATCGGCACGCGCGGCGCGCTCCTGATGCTCGGCTACTTCGACAACCAGGGCGCAACCGAAGCCGCGTTCAACGCGTCGGGCTGGTTCATGAGCGGCGATCTGGGGCGCTTCGACATGCGGGGCAATCTGCAGATCGTCGGGCGCAAGAAAGACCTCATCATTCGCGGCGGCCATAACATCTATCCGGCGCGGATCGAGAACCTGGCGCTGTCGCACCCCGCGGTGCTCAAGGCCGCCGCCTACCCGGTCGCGGACCCTCGGCTGGGGGAACGCGTCTGCCTTGCGGTCATTCCGCGCAACGGCACCCGGCTCGATGCCGATACGCTGCTCGCGCACTTGAACGCGGGCGGGCTCTCGAAGTATGACATGCCCGAGTACTACGTCGCGCTCGATACGTTTCCGCTTACCGCAAGCGGAAAGATCCTGAAGCGCGAGCTGGTGGAACTCACCCGCGCCGGCCAGATCGTGCCCGAGCCGGTGCGCTGGAAAGCCCGAGAAGGAAGGTGATATGTCGATTGAACTGAAACGAGTCGAGGAATTCGCCGTCATCACGCTGAATCGGCCCGATGCGCTCAACGCGCTCTCGTTCAGCCTGATCGGCGAGCTGGGACGCGCCTTCGATCAGGTCGCCGCCAGCGACGCGCGCGCGCTGCTCATCACCGGCGCCGGTCCCAAGGCTTTTTGTGCGGGCGCGGACGTCAAGGAGCTCGCCGGCCGCTCGCTGATCCCGCACAAGCAGGGGACGGAACTCGGACAATGGACGTTCGCAAAACTCGATCGGCTGCCGATGCCCTCGGTCGCGATCCTCAACGGCTATGCGTTCGGTGGCGGGCTCGAGCTGGCGCTCGCCTGCACCGCGCGCATCGCCACCCGCAATGCGAAGATGGGGCTGCCCGAGATCAAGCTCGGACTCATCCCCGGCTACGGCGGCACGCAGCGCCTGCCGCGCGTCGTGGGCGAGGCGCGCGCGCTCGAGATGATCATGACCGGCCGCACCGTCGAGGCGGAAGAGGCCTTGCGCATCGGACTGGTCAACCGGCTGATCGACGGCGATCCCCTCGCGCAGGGCATCGTCTATGCGCGCGAATTCACCGGCCACAGTCTGCCGGTGCTCGGTTTCGCGCGCGAAGCCGTGCAGCGCGCGCTGGCCACACCGCTCAGTGAAGGGCTGAGGATCGAGGCCGACCTCTCGACGCTCGCTTTTCAGACGCGCGACTCGGTGGAAGGCATGGGCGCGTTCATCGAAAAGCGCAAGCCGCGCTTCGAGGACAAGTAGGTGACGCAGCCCGCCGAAAAAGTCATCGCGGTGACGGGCGCGAGCCGCGGCATCGGCGCCGCCATCGCCATCGAACTGGCGCGGCGCGGCTTCACTGTCGCCTGCCTTACGCGAAAAGGAGCGGGCCCCGAAACGCCGAACGTGCCGGAAAATGCCGCGCTGACCTTCGTGAACCGCGCCTGCGACGTGACGGACGAACAGAGCGTGCGAACGGCTTTGGCGAATATCGCCGCCGGCCGCGGCGGCATCCACGGACTGGTGAACAACGCCGGGATCCATCTCGACGCGCCGAGCCACTCCCTTGCCACCGCGGTGTACGAGAAGGTCATGGCCACCAACGCGACGGCGGTGTTCACCGTCAGCCGCGAGATCTATCCGCATCTGCTGAAATCGGGCGGCGGACTCATCGTCAACATCGGCTCCTTTTACGATCGCATCGGCGTCAAGCGCAATCTCGCCTACTGCGCCTCGAAAGCGGCGGTCGGCGCGATGACGCGCTGCCTCGCGGTGGAATGGGCGGCCAAGGGCATACGCGTCGTCGATGTCGCGCCCGGTTACATCGAGACCGATCTCAACCGGGAAGCGTTGACGCAAGGGCCGCTGCGCGAATTTCTGGCGAAGCGCATCCCCGGCGGCAAGTCCGGGACAAGCGCGGATGTCGCACGGCTGGTGGCCGCGCTCTTCAGCGAGGACCTCCCCTTCCTTACCGGCGAGACGATCTATATCGACGGCGGCCAGGGCATCGCCCATTGAGATGAGCGTATTCGACCGCATCGAGGCCGCCGTCGCCTTCACTGCCGAAGAGCGCATGCTGATCGACAGCGTGCGCGCGCTGGCGCGAGACACTATCGCGCCGCGCGCGGCGGATTACGATCGCTCCTGCGAATTTCCCTGGGACAATATCACGGCGATCATCGCGCTGGGCCTGAACGCGATGTTCATCCCCGAACCATACGGCGGCGCGCCGATGTCGTACGCGGCCTATCTCGAGTGCGTGCGCGAAATCTCCAAAGCCTGCGCTTCGACAGGGGTCATCTGGGCCACCAATTTTCACGCGATGAAACCGCTCATCGACTTCGGGACCGACGAGCAGAAACAACGCCTGCTGCCGGTACTGGTCAGGGGCGGCCTCGCTGCGCTCACGATCACGGAGCCGACCGCCGGCTCGGATGCAACGGGCATGAAAACGGTTTTCCGTCCCGAGGGCGATCACATCGTGGTGAGCGGCGCGAAAACGTTCATCACCAACGGCGCTTTTGCGGATCTCTACCTCCTGTTCGGCAAGTGGAGCGAGATCGAGGACGGAAAGAAAGCCATTTCGGCGCTCGTGGTCGAAAAAGGCACGCCGGGCCTCAAGGTCGTGCGCGAAGAGGACAAGATGGGGCTGCGCGCCTCCAGCACCGCGGCGCTGGCCTTCGACGGCTGCCGCGTGCCGCGGGCCAATCTGCTCGGCGCGCCCGGCACCGGCCTGAAGATCCTGCTCGCCTCGCTCAACCGGTCGCGCCCCAGCGTCGCGGCCCACGCGCTCGGCATTGCCCGCGCCGCTTTCGAGGATGCCGTCGCCTACATCAACGAGCGCCGGCAGTCGGGAAGCCGCATCATCGAGTTCCAGGGCATCCAGTTCATGCTCGCCGATCTCGCCACCGAGCTGGCGCAGTGCGAGGCGTGGCTGTGGCACGTCGCGCGCCTGGTGGACGGCGGCGATCCGGATTTCGGTGTCGAGGCCTCCATGCTGAAGCTCAAGGCCTCGGACCTCGCAATGCGGATCGCGACCGAGGCAGTGCAGCTGCACGGCGGGTACGGCTATTGCAAGGACTATCGCGTGGAACGGCTCATGCGCGACGCGAAGATCACGCAGATCTGGGAGGGCACCAACCAGATTCACCGCCAGTTCATCGGCCGCAGCTTTATCAGGAAATGACGTAGTGGCAGACAAAATCACAACCGTCGGCGTGGCAGGCAGCGGCACCATGGGCGCGGGCATCGCGATCGTCGCCGCGCGCGCCGGGTTTCGTGTCATCGTTTACGACACGAGCGCCGAAGCGATCGCCCGCGCACGCCGGCAGACGGAGGGCTTCTTCGCGAAATCGGTGGAGCGCAAGAAGCTCTCGCCGGAACAGGTAGAGCGCATCATGGCGAACCTCGCCGGCACGACCGATATCTCTGGGCTCGCCGGCTGCGATATCGTGATCGAGGCCGTCTTTGAAGACCTGACGGTCAAGCAGGAGCTGCTCGGGCAACTGCATCGCGTGTGCCCGTCGCACACGATCTTTGCCTCCAACACGTCCACCCTGTCGATCACCGAGATCGCCGCGGGGTCGGGACGCGACGAGCGCTGCGTCGGCATGCATTTCTGCCTGCCCGCGCAACTCATGAAGCTGGTCGAAATGTCGCCCGGACTGCGGACCAGTGCCGCGACGTTTCAGGCGGCGTGGGATTTCTGCGAGGCGATGGGACAGGTGCCCGTCAAGACCAAGGACAACCCCGGATTCATACTGAATTACTTTCTGGTGCCGTTCAACAACGATGCGATCCGCCTCGTGGAGGCGGGCGTGGCAGAGCCCGCGGAGATCGACCGGGCCATCAAAACCGGCCTCGGATATCCGATGGGCCCGCTCGAACTGCTCGATCTCGTCGGGCTCGATACGCACCTGCTCGTGGCCGAGGCGTTATACGCGGCAACCCACGAGCCGCGCGCCGCCGTGCCGCCGCTGGTCAAGCGCATGATTGCCGCCGGCCGGCTCGGGCGCAAAACGGGCGCCGGCTTCTACACCTACGCCGGCAACGCGATGTTCGGAGGCTGAGCGATGGCGCACGAACTGATCGACACCGGGGGCAGCCGCTCTTTTCCCGATCCGCATCCGGTACTGAGTGCCACAGCCAAGGCCAGCGACGTGGTAGTGATCATCGGTGCCCACGCCGGCGATGCATACCGCTCGCTCAAGGACCCGAAACGCTACTCGGTCATCCTGATCGAACTGGGCGGCGAGTGCCTGGGCCTGCACACCGGCGAGGCGCGTGGCGAAGAGGGTTCGAACGCGCTCGGTTTCGCGCGCTTCCGGCTGGGATCGGCGCCACCCTCCGAAGTCGTCGAGTTGGTGCGTCAGCCGCGCACGCCGGAGCAGGCGATCGCGGCCGCACGCAGGACTTTTGAAGAGCACGGATTGAAGGTGGCGGTATGCGGCGATTTTCCCGGGCGCATTATCGACCGGCTGGTGCGCCCGTACTACAACGCGGCGCTAAAACGGCTTGACGAAGGTCTGGCGACGGCCAGCGACCTCGACACGACGCTGAAACTCGGCCTGGGCTACCCGGAGGGGCCGATCGCGCTGCTGGAACGCACTGGCCTCGCTGAACATTGCGACGTGACGCAGGCGCTCTTCGAGGCGCTCGGCGATCCGGCGTATGCGCCGGCGCGGCGCGCCCGCGTCGCGAAACAGCGCAAAGGCTAAATCGAGCCATGCAACCTCTCGCCGGCATACGCGTCCTCGACTTCAGCACGCTGCTCCCGGGGCCGCTCGCGACGCTGCTGCTGGCCGACGCGGGTGCGGACGTCATCAAGATCGAGCGCCCCGGCACCGGCGACGAGATGCGCAGCTACGCGCCAAGGTTCGGAACCGACAGCGTCAACTTTGCGCTGTTGAACCGCGGCAAGCGCTCGATCGCCATCGACCTGAAGGCCGAGGATGCCGTGACGCGCCTGACGCCGTTGCTCGAAAAGTCCGATGTCATCGTCGAGCAGTTTCGTCCCGGCGTGATGGCACGTCTGGGACTCGGCTACGAGGCCGTCGCGGCACTGAATCCGCGTATCGTCTACTGCTCGATCACCGGATACGGACAGAGCGGACCGCGCGCGCAACAAGCGGCGCACGATCTCAACTACATCGCCGAGACCGGCTTGCTGGCCCTGTCGGCCGGGGCGGATGGTGCGCCGGTCCTGCCGCCGGCGCTGATCGCAGACATCGGCGGCGGCGCCTATCCCGCGGTGATGAACATCCTGCTCGCGTTGCGGGCCCGTGACAACAGCGGACGCGGCTGCAAACTCGATGTGGCGATGACGGACAATCTGTTTGCCTTCATGTACTGGGCACTGGGCGACGGTCTCGCGGCCGATCGCTGGCCGCAGCCGGGCAAGGCGCTCGTCACCGGCGGCAGCCCGCGCTACCAGATCTATCGCACGCGCGACGACCAGTTCGTCGCCGCCGCGCCGCTGGAAGCGAAGTTCTGGCAGAACTTCTGCGAGGCGATCGGACTGCCGGAAAATGTGCGAGACGACGCTCGCGATCCTGACGCCACCCGCACCGCCGTCGCCCGGTGCATCGGCAGCCGGCGTGCGGATGAATGGCGCGCCGCGTTTTCCGGAAAGGACGTGTGCTGCAGCATCGTGGCCTCGGTCAAGGACGCGCTCGCCGATCCGCAGATCGTTGCACGGCACTTGTTTGACCGCCACGTCGTCGCTGACGGAAAGGCGATTCCGGCGCTGCCGCTGCCGATCGCCGCAGCCTTTCGCGCGCCGGACGGCAACGCCGGGTATCCGGCCTTGGGCGGGACGAACGACTTGCTTGGTCCTGCGCCCTCACTCCCTTCCCCGCAACCGGGGAAGAGCGGATCGCGGACCTGAACCGCCATGCGTGCACTCGTCGTACACGAACACGGACCGATCGAGAATCTCAAGCTCGAGTCTTTTCCCGCTCCGCAGCCGGGACCGGACGAGGTGCTGATCGAGGTCCACGCGGCGAGCGTCAATTTTCCCGATCTGCTGGTCATCGGCGGCACTTATCAGAATCTTCCGCAGCGGCCGTTCGTGCCGGGCAAGGATCTCGCGGGCACGGTTGCGGCACGCGGTCGCAATGTCACGCGCGTCAAACCCGGTGACCGGGTGATGGCGCAGGTCGAACACGGTGCCTACGCAGAACAGGCGGTTGCGTCGGTCGGCAACTGTCACCGCATGCCCGACCGCCTGAGCTACGCCGAAGGGGCGGCGATGGGGCTCGTTTATCTCACGGCGCATTTGGCCCTGGTGGAGCGCGCAGCCCTCCACCCCGGCGAAGTGGTCTTGGTCACCGGCGCTGCCGGCGGCGTCGGACTTGCTGCAGTACAGATTGCCAAAGCGCTGGGGGCGACGGTAATTGCCGCGGTGAGCAGTGAAGACAAAGGCGCGCTCGCGCGCGCGAGCGGCGCAGATCACGTGGTGTGTACCGCAGTACCGGATCTGCGCGAGGCTCTCCGTCAGCAGGTCCGCAAAGCGATCGGCACGCGCGGCGTCGACGTGGTGATCGATTCGGTCGGCGGAGATGTCTTCGATGCCGCCCTGCGCTCGCTGGCGTGGTGCGGCCGGCTGGTGATCGTGGGCTTCGCCGGCGGCCGCATCCCGGAAGTAAAGGCCGGCTACCTGCTGGTGAAAAACATCGCGCTGATCGGATTGCAGTCGAGCGACTACCGCGACCGCGAGCCGGAGAAAGTGCAACGGGTTCAGCAGGCGCTTTTCGCGCTGTACGAACAGGGCCGGATCAAGCCCCACGTGATGGCGGCCTATCCGTTGACCGCGTACCGCGAGGCGCTGGCCGCCGTGCGCGACCGCAAAGCGCTCGGCAAGGTGGTACTCAATATCCGCGAATGAAGGACATCCCATGGCGACCGTGCTGCCGTTGAAGTCATCGCCCTCCGAGCTGCTTGCGGAAGGCGCAAGCCTGCGACTGTGTGAAGCGCTGGCGCGCTGGCGCTATGAGGATCTGCCGCGCACAGTCGTGACTACGGTGAAATTCCTCATCGTCGATGCGCTTGGCGTCATCGGCGGCGCGGCCCACGCACCGGGCATCCCGGAACTGAACCGGCGCCTTGCGCGCTGGGAAAGCGCCGGCTCCGCCACCGGGCTCCTCGGCGGGCACCGCTACTCGCCGCCCACGGCCGCCCTGGCAAACGGCGCGGCGTGCCACGCGCTCGATTTCGACGACCAGCACGATCCGGCGCGCGTCCATACGAATTGCGTCACGCTGCCGGTCCTGCTCGCTGCCGCGGAAGATGGTGCGCCGGTATCCGGGCGCGAATTTCTGCTCGCCTACGCCATGAGTGCGGAATTGCATGCGCGATTCGGACTCGCCTGCTACAACAGCCTGGGCAAGGGCTGGCATCCGACGATGATCTTCGGCACGCTGAGCGCGGCGCTTGGCGCGGGACGGCTGCTCCGGCTCGATGCCGAGGGGCTCAGCAACGCGCTCGGCCTCGCGTTCCACCAGGCGAGCGGCTCGGCACAGAGCATGCGCGACGGCGTGCTGTCCAAACGCCTCGGCGCCGGTTTTGCCGCGCGCGCCGCCGTGCTGGGGGCTTTCCTCGCCGCCGACGGCCTCAGCGGAACGCGCCGCACGCTGGAGGGCAACGCGGGACTCTGCGCGCTCTACGAAAGAGATGAAGTGAAGGCCGAGCTTTTGTTCGGCGGACTCGGCACGTCGTGGCGTGTCCCCGAATACAGCTTCAAGCCGTATCCCTGCTGCCGCTGCAACCATGCTGCGATCGGCCTCGGCATCGCGCTGCACGACGAGGGGATCGCGCCGGATGCCGTGGCGTCGATCGAGATCGGGCTCGGCCACACCAACTGGCTCACGGTGGGCGAGCCCTACGACGTCAAGCGCGATTCGGTCGTGCACGCCCAGTTCAATATCTCGTACAGCTTTGCACGGGCGCTGGCCGACGGCAGGGTGGATCTGCGCTCGTATCAGAAACCCGCCATCACCGATTCCGTCATTGCCGCACTGGCCTCGCGAATAACCGTCGTTTCCGATGCGTCGATCGACCCGACCGCGATCGAACCGGCACGCCTCAGGCTCACGCTGCGCGACGGCCGCATCATCGAGCGGGCGACGGACACGATCAAGGGAAGCCCGCAGGCGCCGATGTCCGAGCAGGAACTGCTGGAAAAATTCCGGGCGTGCCTCGAATTCGGGCTCGGTGCCACGCGCGCGCAGAGCGATCGGCTCGCGGAGGTCGTTTTCGATCTCGAGAAAAGTGGCGACGCCGCGCGCGATATCGTGGACCGCTTTCCGCGTTAATACACCGATCGTTCGTGCTCGCGCTCGGCACGAACGGGATTTTTCTGCACTGTTACTACGATCGCGCTTGCTACGGCGTCACTTCCCGGCGTCGAGCTCGGCAAACGCCTCGCGCGCGATCCTGAACGAATCCACGCCTGCCGGCACGCCGCAGTAGCACGCCGCCTGCAACAGCACTTCCCTGATTTCGTCCTTGGTCACGCCGTTGTTGAACGACGACTTGATATGCAGCTTCAGCTCGTGCGGGCGGTTCAGCGCCGTCAGCATCGCGATATTGAGCAGGCTGCGGGTCTGGCGCGGCAGACCGGGCCGAGTCCAGATCATGCCCCAGCAGGCTTCCGTCGCGTATTCCTGCAGCGGCATGGAAAAGTCATCCGCCCCGGACAGCGATTTCTGCACGTATTCCTTTCCGAGGACCGCACTGCGCACCTCGAGACCCTTGTCGAAAAGCTCGCGAGCCATATCAACCTCCATGTGTCGTTGAAAGCAGCCGATGATCCCCCTCGCCAATCTTTTTGCCGCAATCGTGCCGGACAGCAGGCGGGCGTGGGGTTGGCGAATGGTAGCACCCGGCGCGGCAGCCCTTTTCCGCCATCGCGCGCCGGTCTAGAATCGCCACCTCGAACGATCACCAACCACCACGGAGCAGGCATTCATGGATCTGCAGCTCAAGGGGCGCTCGGCGCTCGTCACCGGCGGTTCTCGCGGCATCGGGTTCGGCATCGCGCAGTTGCTCGCCGCCGAGGGCTGCAACCTGCATCTTGCCGCGCGCAGTGCGGCCGATCTCGACGCGGCGCGCAAGAAAATCGCCGCGGCGCATCCGGTGGACATCAAGACCTACGCCGCCGATCTCTCGCTCTCGGAGAACGCCGTGAAGCTCGCCCGTGAAACCGCTGCGGTCGATATCCTGATCAACAACGCCGGGGCGATCCCGCAGGGCAACCTCACCGATCTCGACGACAAGACCTGGCGCGCCGCCTGGGATCTCAAGGTCTTCGGCTTCATCAACCTCACGCGCGAGATCTATCGCGGCATGTGCGATCGCAAGCGCGGCGTGGTCATCAACGTCATCGGTACCGCAGGAGCCCGGCCTACCGCAGGCTATCTCGCGGGCAGCATGGCCAATGCGGCGCTGATGACGATGTCGTGCGCGCTGGGTGCCGACAGTACGCGCCATGGCGTGCGCGTAATGGGTGTGAATCCAACGGCGACAGCAACCGACCGCGGGGTGGCCCGCTGGCGCAACCAGGCGCAAAAGGAACTCGGCGACCCCGAACGCTGGCGCGAGATGACGAAAAGCTTTCCGTTCGGGCGGCCGGCGACGGTGGAGGAAGTCGCGAACGTCGTGGTCTTTCTCGCTTCCGACCGCGCATCCTACATGAGCGGCAGCGTAGTCAACGTGGACGGCGGCGCCGTCTGGCGCCGATAGCCGGTGGCGCCGGCTCGCATTACGCGAGTCAGAACAGTGCAGCGGTGAGATCGCGCCACAGGCGCTGGATGCGCTCGAAGTAGAGCACCTCCCCGGCCCGGCGCGCTACGCGTAGATACGCTTCGTGATCGATCCACTCGACGATGCCGAGGCCGACCGCGGCGACGCCGGCCACGATCAGGAACAGCCCCAAAAGCGTCTTGGGGACGCGCACGAACAACGTCCAGGCCATCCCACGGCCGACGCGATTGAACATGAGCAGCGCGCCGGCCCCGCAGGCGAGCAACCCGGCCGCGGCGATCGCGGGCCCGGGACGCCGCGTCATGGCGTTCACCGTGCTGCGCCACAAGCCCTCCTCCATCAAGTAGGCGACGGCGATGGTCGCGCTGCCCACTGCAAGCAGCATCATGCCCCAGATCACGGCCGGCGCGCCGCCCTAGGCCCCGCCGTGCGTGGCGAAGCGAAAGCTCATGCGCCGGGCGAAAAGCGACTCGAGCCCGCCCACGGCCAGCCCGGCGCCGACGAGGAATATCCCGAGATGAAAGCCCTTGGGAAGAAAAAAGAAATTCGCCGCGATCATGCCGATGATGCCGACGATGACGAGCGTATATTCGAGTAACGCCAGAAGACGCATGACGGAAGTTTAGCGGAAAGGGGGTGGTCGGCGCGCCGGCGAGGGATCTACGGGAGAACCTTCAACGGAAGCGCCAGGTGAGGCCGAGCGTCACCTGCGTCGTCTTCACCTGGCCGTCACGCACGTTGCGTATGATGCCGAGCGCAAGATCGAGATCCTTGCTCGGCGAATAAATGGCGCCAGCTTCCCCGTAACCCAGATATCGTTTCGCTGACGCATCGGGATTGGTAACGATCCCGGCGTCCAGTGCCAGCTTCCAGTTCTCGGCGATGTCCCACACCGGCGCCACGGACGCGCGATAGCGCAGGCGCCGCTCGCCCGCCTCGATCGCCGCATTGGCATAATCGACGCGTTCCGCGACGAGGTTGGCGTGAACCGCACCGAAACTCGTCTCCTGCGTCATCAGCAAGCCCAAACCATACGAGGTGCGCGCCGCGCCGAGTCCGCGCGCTTCCCGGCTCCTCGAGACCGGAAACTGCACCTCCGGCTTGAGGGCGAGACTGAGCTTGCTTGCTTCATTCTCGTAGAAGCGCCATTTCACGCCGAGCGCCGTGTTCCCGAAACCACGCTCCGTCGGCTGAGCCGCCGGTGCAAGTCGCTGGTAAGCCCCGCCGAGATAGACATCCAGTGCATCCGTGATGCCACGGGTAAAGACCACCGGAAATTCGTGCGTCAGGTCCCGCGCGCCGGCCAGCCTGTCGGTCGTGCGGTTGTAAGCGACCTCGATCTGGTTGCCGCCCGCTCCCTGCGTGCCGGTGTCGTCGGTGACCAGCGGCTGAAAAGCCGACGAGGGACCGGCGAGCAGCGCCATGCAGGTCAGAGCCGCGGCACGGCGGGACATGGCAACGGGTTCCATAGCGAGCCGCATTATACGTTTCCTACCCGGAGGACGTGCGGTGGGGAACCGGCGCGATGCCGGAGAATCTTATGTATGGCCGAGCGGTCGTCGTGACCGCTTGTTTTCCTCCTGCCGGGATGGGCGGCTGTTCTGCCTGCCCCATCCACAAGCCCGGAGTAGCGTTATGTCGATCGCGGCGCGGCGCGTCCTTGTTTCCCTGGCGGTGGTGCTGCTCGTGGTCCCGGCGCTGCTGATCCTTGGCGCTATCGTCGTGCTGCAGTCGGAACGCACCGAGCGCTGGGTCGAAGCCCGCATCGGCGACGCGCTCGAGCGGGAGGTGGAGATCGAGGGCATCGATTTCCAGTTCGGCTGGCCCCCCGCGATCAACGTCGAGCGCCTGCGAATCGCAAACCCGGCCTGGGCCAAGACGCCCGATTTGATCGACGCGATGGACTTGCACGCGCGCATCGAGATTCCCCCCCTGCTGAAGCGCTACATCGTGATCCCCTACTTCAGCGCGCGCACGGCCACGGCAGGGCTGGAACAGGATGGCGACCGCGTCACCTGGCGTTTCGGCGACGGCGGCCAGGACCAGCCCAGTCCGTTCCTGATAAAGCGCGTCATTGGCGAGGTTGGCATGGTGCTCTACCGCAACGCAAACGACAATACGGCGCTCGACGTCACGCT
>JBQTJV010000002.1:0-49154 GCA_052386775.1 Betaproteobacteria bacterium | reverse complement strand
TCGCGTATCAGTGTAGCCTTTTTGTCGAAGGTGCGTCAGTTCCCAACCGGAACGATGGCTGCGTCTTCTCCGCATACTTGAATGCCGCCTGACACTCAGCTTCTTTGAAGGAGCTGGCTAGAACCTCTGTAACGCCGCCCGGGGGGCGCCAATCGTCAGGACAGGTTCTGGGCGGCGCCGCCCGGGGCGGGCCCGCCTTCATGCTGGTCGTGCGGCTGAAGCGCCCGGCATGGCCCGAGTACCGTCATGACGATGACGGCATGGCGCAGCGCCTGCCGGGAGCCGAACAGTGCTTTGGGCCCGAGGTATCGTGGTGAAGGCGCGGGCTGCGCGGCAACGGTCTCTACGCGGCGGGCCGGCTCGACACGCGCAGCCGGCTGCGGAAAAGCGTCCTGTGGAACGCGCCCCCATAACGGTTCCAGCGCCTCATCTTCCGGTACCGGTGCCGCTTCCGGCTGCTGCGCCTGCTCCTGCCGTTCCCGCGCGCGTTTCGCTACCTGCTGCATGAAATAGTTGAACAGCAGGAAGCCGACGAAGAAAAGACCATAGAGGAAAAGTTCGTTCTTGCTCACGGCGGTCTACATCTTCGGCGAACCGGCGGCGTCGTTCCCGGTACCAGCAATGACGCCGCGCATGTCGGTATCGGCCTGCAGGTTCTTCATGCGGTAGTAGTCCATGATGCCAAGATTGCCCTGGCGGAAGGCTTCGGCCATGGCGCGCGGCACCTCGGCTTCGGATTCCACAACGCGCGCACGCATCTCCTGCTCCAGCGCCACCGCCATCGCGCGGCGCTCCTCGGCCTTCGCCTGGGCGATCTGCTTGTCGGCATTGGCCTGGTCGATCTGCAGCTTTGCACCGATGTTCTCGCCGACGTCCACGTCGGCGATGTCGATCGAGAGGATCTCGTAGGCGGTGCCCGCATCCAGGCCCTTGGAGAGGATGTGCTTCGAGATATGGTCCGGGTTCTCGAGCACGCTCTTGTGGTTGACGGCCGAGCCGATGGTACTCACCATACCTTCGCCCACGCGCGCGATGATGGTCTCCTCCCCTGCGCCGCCCACCAAGCGGTCGATATTGGTGCGCACCGTAACGCGCGAGACGACGATCAACTGGATGCCATCCTTGGCGACCGCGGCGATCTTCGGCGTCTCGATCACCTTGGGCAGCACCGACATCTGCACCGCTTCGAGCACGTTGCGCCCGGCGAGGTCGATGGCTGCGGCGCGTTTGAACGGCAGAGGGATATTCGCCTTGTCGGCGGAAATCATCGCGTTGACTACACGCACCACGTTACCGCCCGCGAGGTAGTGCGCCTCGAGGTCGTTGACCGAGAGATCGAGCCCCGCCTTGACCGCACTGATGCGCGCGGTGATCACTGTATTCGGCGGAATGCGGCGCAACCGCATCCCTACCAAAGTGAACAAGCCCACGTATGCGCCCGAGGCCCAGGCCGCAATCCACAGTGGAATAGGCACCAAGTACAGCAACAGAAAAATCGCGATGCCGACAACGATCAGAATGCCCAATATCCCGGTAAATCCAGTTTCAAGTCCCGTCACGTGTGTGCCCCTCCTGGTTGATGTTCGTTACTTGCCGCACGACGATGCGGTTGCCGTCCACGCGAATGACCTCGACCGGCGTGTCCGGCACGATCAACTCGCCCTCGGACACCACGTCCACGCGTGTTCCTCCGATGTCGGCGATCCCCGCCGGACGGAGCGGTGAGGTCGTGTACCCGCGTTTGCCCAGCCAGCGCATGTCAGCCTCGGGCGCCGAGCCGTATTCATGTCCCGCACCGAGCTCCGTATCGAGAATCAGCAGCCGCCCGAACGGCGTGCGCCGCATGAAGCGCAGCAGAAAGAAGCTCGCGATCAAGGCGACGAGCAGCGAAAAAAGCATCCGGCCTGCCGCAAGCATGAAAAATTCCGGCGTCGCTCCGGACCCTAGAACGCTCATCACGAGGGCGGCGAGCAGTGCGACGATGCCGAGGATACCTGCAAAGCCGAACCCGGGAATGACCAGAAATTCGAGAAGCAGCAGCGCAACCCCGCTCAGCGCGAGCAGCAGTTCACCCCAGCCGGCGAGCTGCACCAGCCAATGGCCCCAGAAGAACGCAGCGAGACTTCCCATGCCGATGGCCCCGGCGACGCCGAAACCGGGGCTGCGCAGCTCGATGATGATGCCGAGCATGCCGATGGTGACGAGCAGCGAGCTCAATATAGGGTGCGTCAGGAAACGCACCACCTGCTCCGCCCAGTTGAGCGATACCCGCCGCAGCTCCGCGCCCTTGATTCCCACGCGCTCCAGCGCCGCCTCGATGCTCTCGGCACGGAACTCCGCCACCTTGTGCTTCAGCGCCTCGTCGGTGGTGAGCGTAAGGAGCTTGCCTTTCTCGATCACACCGCGAATCGCGATGTCGGGATCGACCATCGCCTCGGCGATGAGCGGCGGGCGCTTGCGGCTCTCCGCGGTAGCGCGGAACTCCTTCCTGACGTAGGACACGGTCTTCTCCGAGACCGGCTGCGCGCCGCCATCCGCCCCTGCGACCTGCACCGGCGTCGCCGCGCCGCTGGTGGCGCCCTCCGCCATCACCAGATGCTGCGCGGCGAGCGAGATCAGCGCTCCTGCCGAGATGGCGCGCCGGTTCACATAGGCGATGGTCGGCACCTTCGCACCGAGCAGTGCGTCGCGGATTTGCACCGCGGCGTCCACCCGTCCGCCGAACGTGTTGACCTCCAGCACCACGGCGGACGCGCCGGTGGCGGCCGCTTCGTCAAGAACTCGCTGCACGTACGGCGCCAGGCCGAGATCGATGATGCCTTCGATCGCTGCCACATAAACGAGGCGCGGCTGCTCCTGCGCCACGGCGCCGGCCGCCGCGCAGAGCCCCACCGCGAGGAGCAGCACCTTCCCGAACCATCGCGCGCAAGCAGCCATCGCGGGAGTTTACAAGCATCCTTGCCTTTCCCGCAGTTTTATTCGACCAGCGATGGCAGCTGCGCATCCGCCGAGGTAGGGACCGAACGCGGTTTACAGCGCCCGCCGTGGCAGTGCGCGGGCCCATTCTCGTGCCGTAGGACGCGGCAACGCTCGACACCGGCGCAATCAGCTCAAAACCGATCAGCGACGCGAAGCGCCGGAAATTGCTCCCGGTACGGCAAACCGGCGAGGATGTACACGACGGTGCCGGGAAGCATGATCGGCACGAAGATCCCGCGGAGGTCGCGACCGCCCGGTTCGTGGCCGGATGCATACGGCGCGCACTGGCCGGAAGCCTGCAGCGATCGAGCGCCGCCGGCGTCCGGTACAGCCAGACGCCATTCCGCGTCCGCTTTATTTCAATCGACAGTCAGGCCGAGCGCCTTTACCACTTTCGCCCACTTCGCGATTTCATCGTGTATCTTGCGATCCAGTTCCTCCGGACCGCTGTAGTTGACCACCATGCCGGTGGCGTCCAGCCGCGATTTCACATCCGGCAGCGTCAGGACCTTGGCCGTTTCCGTGTTCAGTCGCTCGATGGCTTCCTTGGGCGTGCCCGTCGGCGCCAGCAGGGCGTACCAGGCGCTGGTGTCGTAGCCTGGAACGCCGGCTTCCGCAACCGTCGGGAGGTCCGGCAGGAACGGCGAGCGTTGTGCGGTGCTGACCGCGAGCGCGCGGAGCCGGCCTGCCTTGATCTGACCGATGCATGAAGGTGTCGTTGTAAACCCGACCGCAGCTTCGCCGGACACCAGCCCGATGACCGAGGGTCCGCCGCCCCTGAAAGGTATGTGCAGCATCTTGATCCCCGTCGTGCTCTTGAACAGCTCGCCGGCTAGATGCGGGCCGCTGCCGGTACCGGATGACGAGTGAGAGATCTCGCCCGGACGTGCCTTCGCCAGCGCGACCAGCTCCTTGACCGATGTCACCGGTAACGAAGGATGCACCACGACCACATAGGCCGTGCTGCCGAGGTGCGATATCGGAACGAAATCCTTCACGAGCGTGTAGCCGAGCCTGCGATACAGGGTCGCGTTGATCGTGTGCGTCACGGTCACCATGAACAACGTATAGCCGTCGGGTGGTGATTTCGCCGCGATTTCCGCGCCGATGTTGGCGCCGCCTCCGCCGCGGTTATCGATCAGGACCTGCTGCCCCAGCGCTTCGCCGAGGCGGGTGCCCATCGCCCGTGCCATCGTATCGGTGCCGCCGCCGGGCGGGAACGGCAGGACGAGGCGGATGGAGCGGGTGGGATATTGCGCCTCCGCCGGCGCAAGCCACGCCAAACCGCAGATCAAGCAGAGCAGCCAGCCACGATAGCGAGTTTTCATTGTCATCCTCCTGGTGATGCGCCGTTTGCGGCGCTGATTTATATCCGGGGATCGGGCGAGGTTCGATGGGATTGCAGGCTTCCGGTCGGAAGCCGCGGAGTTCAGGAATGAAATACCGCGGCGCGGAGAAAATGCAGCGGCCCGCCGCGACCGTGGTGACGGCGGCGGTCGACATCAGTCGAAACGCGGCTGGGCGCAAGCTTGGGGCTCCTCGTAACCCGCAAGCGACGGGACTTTTTTGGCAGTATCCCCGCTTTTCAGGCCCCGTCAAGTGTCATGCGATGCAGCGCGCTGGCGGAGCAGTTGCACGCCGACCAGCAGCGCGGGGACGCCGCACACGATAAAGCCGACGCCGTAGCTGCCGGTGAGGTCGAGAAGCGCGGAATACATGAGCGGCAGCGACAACGCACCGAACTGGCCGAAGGACAGCACGCCGCCGGTGATGCCGCCGCGCATGCCTTCCGGCGCCGCGCGCGCGGTTTCAGCCAAGAGCACGCCGTGCCACGACAACGCCGTGGCGCTGAGCACGCAGGCAATCAGGCCGACCAGGAGCGTCGGCCAGCCCGCGTTCGACAGTGCGAGAAGCGCTGCGCTGCCCGCCATGCCGAAGGCGAGTCCCGCCATCACCATGCGCGGGGTGACATAGCTGCTGCCGAGCCAGCCCCAGACGATGCGGCCCGGCACGGCGACTGCCACCGCCACCGAAAAGAGAAAGCCCGCTGCGACCGGCGTGTAGCCGATCGTCGTGAGGTACACGACAAAATACGCCGTGAACGTCGCCTGCACGCCGTTGAAGGCCAGGCAGGCGAAGGACAAGGCTCGCAGGTCCGCCGTTCCGACCACCGACGTCAAGGTCGACTTGAAATCGGATAACCGGAAAGTGCGCGTCGGCACCCGGTCGTCGTCGAAAGAGCGGCGCAGGGGCTGGAGCATCAGGGCGAAGACAGCGCACGCCACCGCGCTGAGCAACATCGTGAAGCGCCAGTCTTTCCATTCCGTCAATGGCGGACCGAGCAGACCGGCCAGGAGCAGACCTGCCGGCACCGCGGTCTGCTTGATCGAGAACACCAGCGGCAGGTAGCGTGGCGATGAGACGCGCCCCAACAGATGCGAGCTCGCCGGTGTGGATACGGCACTGCCCGCGCCGCAGATGATCGCGGACAGGATGAGCGCCACCGGCGTTCCCACCGCAGCCAGTGCGGTGCCGACCGCAAGCATGAAGAGCGAGATCTGGCTCATGCGCAAGGCGCCGTGGCGCACGATGAAGCTGCCGCAGCCGAGCTGCGCGACGAGCGAAGCGGCGGCGGTCAGGCCGAAATAAACGCCGACCCAGACCGCGTCGATCCTGAGATCCGTGAGGATCGCCGGCGCGATCACCGCCGGCAGCGCCCTGCCGAGCGCGACGAACGTCTGCTGCAGGAACATCGCCCCCAGGGCAATGGAGAGCTGATTTTCCGGGCGCGTGATCAAGCGGTTTTTTCCATCTCACCACACCAGGCTGGCGAGAAAGCGCAGCGACGCAGCGAGCAGGAACAGCCCGAAAGCGACTTCGAGCACGCGTCGCGAAAGCGCGTGGGCCATTCTTGCGCCATAAGAAGCAGTCATGCTCGATATCGGCGCCATCAGCGCAAACCCGATCAGCGACACGAAGCCGATCGACAGCGGCGGCAGTTGCGCCTGGTGCGGCAGACCGGCGGCGGCATAGCCCAGCGTGCCGGCGAGCGTGATCGGCACCAGGATGCCGGCGGAGGTCGCGACCGCCTGATGGATCCCCTTGCCGTAGAGCGTCAGCACCATTGTACAAAGCGATCCGCCGCTGACGCCGGTAAGCGAGGCCATCAGCCCGACCGCGAGGCCGTAGAGGCGTGCCAGCGGATGCTTCGGCAGGTCGTCTCCCAGCCGCCACGATTGCCGGCTGAACAGAAGCTTGGCGGCAATGAGCGCCGCGATGACGATAAAGGCGATTTTGAAAACCGTCGACGGCGCGACTGCGGCAACCGCCGCACCGATGGCGATACCGGCGATCGCGGCGGGCGTCCACTGCTTCACCACATTCGTGAGTACCGCGCCGGTCGAACGATGCGTGAGATACGAACGGATATTGGTTGGCACCATGACCGCGAGCGACGTGCCGATACAAAGCTGCATGCGCACGGCTTCCGGCACGCCGAGCAGGCGGAACACCTCGTAGAGCACCGGCACTACGACGACACCGCCGCCGACGCCGAACATGCCGGCGAGCAACCCGGCCACCACGCCGCCCGCCGCAATGGCGGCGAGGAAAAAGAGCAGTTCATTGAGCGGCACACCGAGCATGCCGCTACGATAACAGGCTCAGCGGTAAGCGCCGCAACACCATCAGAACGAGACGTCTCAAAGGGCCGTGTTTCGGCGATAATACAGCTTCGCCGTCGAACACATAGCATTTCGACAAGCATTCACTGATCAGGAAAGCCCACCATGCAGACACAGCGGTTCAAGCAGATTCCCCTCGAAAACCTCAACGCCGACCAGCGCGCGCTCTACGACGCGATCAAGTCCGGCCCGCGCAGCTCGGTGAAGAACTCTGCCGCGGCGAAACCGGGACCGCTCGTCGGGCCGTTCAACGTGTTTCTGCGCAGCCCCGACATCGGCAACATCATCCAGAGCCTCGGCGCGGAGATTCGTTTTCGCAGCTCGATTCCATCGAAGCTGAACGAACTGGCAATCATCATCACGGCGCGCCACTGGAGCTCGCATTACGAGTGGCAGGCCCACCACCGCCTCGCGCTGGAGGCCGGGCTCGATCCCGCAATCGGCGAGGACATCGCAAACGGCCGCCGCCCGGCGAAGATGTCCGAAGAGGAGGCGATCGTTTACGACTTCTCGCACGAGTTGCACGAGACGCACGGAGTGAGCGACGAGACCTACCAGCGGGCGCTGGACCGTTTTGGCGAGCGCGGCGTCATGGATCTGATCGCCGTCAACGGCTATTACGGGCTGGTGTCGATGGTGCTCAACGTGGATCGCACGCCGCTGCCGGAAGGTGCGAAGCCGCTGCCGGCGTTGAGCAGGTAAGGTACGCTGCCTCCGCCCGCTCGCTACCAGACTGTTTCAATACGCTGCGATTTCTGGAGGCGGATATCCGCTGTCACCAGCCTGGCCTTCAGACCGATCGCCGTCGCGACGATGATCCGATCTGCGGGATCACCCGGCAGCGAGGTCCCCAGCGTGCCGGCAAGGTGGGCAATGTCGGCGCTCACCGGCTCCAGTTGGAGTTCGGTCAGAGAACGCAAATCTCTCAGCCATTGGTCCAGTGATACGCGAAACTTCAGACGCTCCCGGCGCACCGCCGTCGCGATCTCGAATATGCTGATGGCAGAGGCGACGGCCGCTTCCCGCCGCACCGTTGCCCGAATCGCGCGTTTCGCACGCGTAGACAAATCCGGAGCGCCCGTCACCCACCAAACCAAGACGTGGGTGTCCAGGACGATCATTTGTTAACGTCCCATTCGCCGGGATCGATCACCGGCTCGGTCGGACGCTCGTACTTGACTACGCTTCCGCGCAACCGGGCGCGCGCCGCGTCCACCTCCTCGCTGGTGGCGGACGGGGGGGCAAGCTCAGCGACCACCTGGCCCCGCGAAGTCACCCGCACTCGCCGGCCTCGCTTCACCTTCGCGAGGTATTCGGGCAGGTTCTGCCTGAGCTCGGTGACTTTAACCGTTTCCATTGTCGTTTTCCCATGAGTACAGAACAAGTGTACATATCGGACAGACGGGGGTCAAGGGACTGGGCGCCAAAGCCGACACCGGCGTCGCGCTCTCCGTGCAAGTTCTTTGCAGCTATGCGTCGACTGGTTCGGTGTGCAGCTTCAACCCACGTGCTTTGCAGACTTTCATGATCGTCGCAAAATTTGGATTGCCTTCGAGGGATAGCGCCGTCTCACGGATTTCGACCACGCTGGCATCGTGAGCCATAGCTTACACCTGTGCAACGTCGGTGCGGCGCGCACGGCGTCATGACCTCATCGCCGTCAACGGCTATCTACGTGATGGTCTCTATGACGCTCAACGTGGATCGCACGCCGCTGCCTGCAGGCACGGAGCCGCCGCTGCCGGCGTTTATAGAGACCGCCCGATACGGTATCGGAGAATAGACCGTTACTCCGGGCGGATACCGGCGGCTTCGATGACCTTCTTGAACCTTTCGGTCTCGCTCCGGATAAAAGCAGAGAATTCCTCTGGGGTCCCCGCGCCGGGTTCCGCGCCCTGCTCCAGCAGCGCGGCTTTCATCCCCGATGATTGCAGCAGGTCGACCACTTCGAGATTGAGCCGCTTGACCAACGCGGGCGGGGTACGCGCGGGCGCAAGCAACCCGAACCAGTACGTGGTTACGAAGGCACCTGCCCCGGACTCCGCCCTGGTGAGTATCTCAGGAGCGCCCGCGAATCGTTTGCTGTTGGTCACCGCATAGGCCTTGACCCTGCCGGCTTTCACGTGCGGCAGGGACATAAACGGCGTGCTGAATCCCGCTTTCGTTTCGCCGCTGACGATTGCCGCCGTCGCCGCGCCGCCGCCCTTGTAACTCACGTGAACGACGTTGATACCGGTCAGCCGCTTGAAAAGCTCCACCGTCAAATGATTGTTGGTCCACGGTCCGGCATTCGCAAAATCGACGCCTCCCGGGTGGCGTTTCGCGTAGGCGATGAACTCGCCCAGATTGGTCGCTGGAACCGAGGGATGCACAATCAGGAAACTCGGTGAGCACGCGAGCAAGGCGATCGGCGCGAAATCCCGCTCCGGATCGTAGCGAAGCGAGCGGTAGATATGCTGGCGGATCGCAAGCGACGCGTTGTCAGCGACGAGCAGCGTGTAACCATCGGCAGTGGCTTGACTGACATGCGCCATGGAATTTCCCACGCCGCCACGGTTTTCCACGATGACTTGACGGCCCCAATGCTCGGTAAGCCGTTGCGCGAGCTGGCGGCTCACGATGTCCATTATCGTAACGGGCTGGCCGGTTACGATGCGGACGGGCTTGGCTGGATAGTCCTGCGCCGCCGACGGACTGGTTACCCCGGCGACACAGACTGCGAGCAAACTCATCATCCCGATTTTCGGCAAAGCACTCATGGCGCCCTCCGTTGGTCTCTTTGCCCATACCGGCAAAGATTCTGGCCGATATTGACGCCGTCATCGCATTAATGCAATTGTCTGTGATTTGAGACTTCATTAAAATGAATAATATCTATGGACCTTCGCGACATTGAGTATTTCGCGGTAATCGCGGAACACGGGCATCTCGGACGGGCGGCCGAGGCGCTGGGATTGGGACAACCCGCGCTCAGCGTGAGCCTGCGGCGGCTGGAAGCGTCCGCGGGGGCCAAGCTCGTGAAGCGGACGCCGAAAGGCGTCGAGCTGACCGACGTGGGCAGCGCGCTGCTGTCGCACGTGCGCAGGTTAAAACTCGCTCGCGCGGATCTTGCCCGCGAGATCTCCGACCTTGCCAAGGGGCAAGCCGGGCATTTGCGCATCGGCACGAGTCCGGTCATCGCCAATGAAATACTCCCGAACGCATCCAGGACGTTGCTGAAGGACACGCCCCAGGTCACGCTCGACATCTCGATCGCGGCATCCACCGATGCGCTGCTCAAGGAGCTGCGCAAGGGCGAGTTCGATGTCGTCGTGAGCCAGATGTCGGACGCGCCGCGCGAAGGTCTCGTTCGGGAGGCGTTGTGGGACGACGAATTCGTGGTGTACGCGTCCGTACGCCACCCGTTGTCCAAGTGCAAGATCATTAGGCTGGCTGATCTTGCGAACGAAAGGTGGGCTGCGACGGCGGCGAGTGGAATTCTGGCGTGGAATTCGCTGCAGCGCACATTCGAAGAGCGGGGCCTGCCTCCACCAAAATTCGCCGTTGTATCGGACGCGGGTGCGCTGAACCGGGAGATGGTTGCCACGCTCGATATGCTCGGCATCGCTCCGAGGCGAAGCGTGGAGCCCCATACGGACAAGCTCGGGCTCAGAATCCTGCCCGTCAAGGACGCAAAATGGATACGTTCGGTCTCCGCGGTGTACCGAAAAGACGGCTACCTCTCTCCCGTAGCCAGGCGGTTCATCGAAATCCTGCGGGCGATGGCAAAGGAAATCGCGACGAAGAAGCGCACCGACGGGAAGAGCACCCATTGATGCGTCGCATTGCACTTGAAATCCCCGAGGCGCTTGCGGAAGTCTGCGAAGAAATGTCCGATCGCGAGAAACTGCAGCGTACCGCTTGTGACGGCTACAGGCTCGCGGACAGCGCCGATACACCGAGAGTGCCAGCAATGCCGCATAAGCAAATTACTATTCGATCGTTGGGTCGGGTTGCATTTGGCGCGATCATTGACGTTCTATCGCACCAAATGGTGACGCAACATGAGCCCTCTCGCCGATCTCGCCGTCCTGTACGAGCACCCGGAGTGGCAAAAGCCGCTCTTCCAGGCGCTCGACCGGCGCGGCATTCGTTACGTGGCCGTCGATCTCAAGAAGGCGGCGTTCTCCGACACCGACGCACCGCTCGCGCCGCTCTATTTCAATCAGGCGAGCCCGTCAGCATACGTGCGCGGCAATACCCGCGCCGTGCCTTATGCGCTCGCCTACCTGCGGGCACTGCAGATTCGCGGCGTGCGGGTATTGAACGGGGCCGATGCGTTCGCGCTGGAAATCAGCAAGACCGCGCAGGCGGCACTGCTGCGCCAGCTCGGCGTTCCGGCGCCGCGGGTATGGACGTTCAATGACCTCGCAGCGATCCGCGCGCGGGCGCACGAGATCTCTTTTCCGGTGCTGCTCAAGCCAGAGCAGGGCGGCAGCGGCGCGCGCATCGTGCTCGTCGAGAGTCTTGCCCATCTCGAGGCACTGCTCACGCAGCATCCAGATCACTGGCTCCCGGACAACCTGCTTCTCCTCCAGGAATACCTTCCGACGGATCCGGCGCAGGGCATCGTGCGCATGGAGTTCCTGGGGGGCGAACTGCTCTACGCGATGCGCGTGGTTGCGCATGGCCGGTTCAACTTGTGCCCGGCGCCCGTGTGCAATCCTGAAGACGGCGATGCTGGCGTGTGCGAGATCCCATCCAAAGAAAGCGCCGCACTGCCGGTGGAGTTTTATCCGTATATCGCGGTGCCGACCCGGGCGGTCGCCTGGGGCAAGCGCATCATGGCGGCCGGAAAGCTTGATGTGGGCGGCATCGAATATCTGGAGGCGCTGGACGGGCGGCTCGTGGTCTACGATATCAATGCCAATTCCAACCTGCGTCCCTCCATCGCACAGCACTTCGGCTTCGATCCGTTCGAGCGGGTCGTTGACTTCCTCGTGCGCGAGATGAAGCGCGGCGCGAAATCCGTGGCCCACACCGCCTTCGCCTGACGCGGCGAGTCAACCTGCGCACCGATATGCAGCTACGATCTGCCGCATCTTTCATGCAGCCCTGATTGACGATAACCGAGGTTTGGGAGGCGCGAGTGAACAAGGTCTCGACGATACTGCTTTGTGTTGTGCTGACGGTGGCCGGCGTTGTCCATGCAGCCCCGCCGAAACCGGCGAACGATCCGGCAGCGGCATATCCGTCCCGGCCGGTGCGCCTCATCGTCCCCTTCCCGCCCGGTGGCAGCAACGACATCATGGCGCGCTTCTTCGCGCAGCACCTCAGCGCCCGTCTCGACAAGCAGGTCGTGGTGGACAACCGGCCCGGCGCCGACGCCATGATCGGCACCGAGCTCGCCGCACGCGCTCAGCCCGATGGTCACACGTTGCTCATTGCGTCCGCCGCCTACGCGATCAATGCCGCAACCCGCAAGGTGCCCTACGACCCGTTCAAGTCGTTTTCCTGGATCGGGATGGTCGGCTACGGCCCGAGCGTGCTGAGCGTCGGGCCTACGCTCAAGATGGCGTCGGCCAAGGAGCTGATCGCCTACGGGCGCGCCAATCCCGGCAAGGTGACGATGGCGACGTCCGGCGGGTTCGGGCACTTTGCGAGCGAGCTGTTCAACCACCAGTCGGGCATGAAGATGCTGGTGGTGCTCTACAAAGGTGGCATTCCGGCGCTGACCGACGTCATGAGCGGGCAGGCACACGTCAATCTGGGCTCGCTCGTGCAGACGCTGCCGTACATGAGGTCGGGAAGATTGAAGGCGCTCGCCACCAGCGGAGTGAAGCGCGCCACCGCGGCGCCGGATCTTCCGACGATCGCCGAGTCCGGCGTGCCGGGCTACGAAGCGAACAACTGGTGGGCGATCGCGGCGCCGGCGGGGACGCCGCCTGGCGTGATCGCGAAGCTTGGTGCGGAGTTGACGGTATTTCTCAAGTCGCCCGAGACGCTCAAGCGCTTTCAGGCGGAAGGCGTGGAGACCCAGATCCGCACGCCGGCCGAAATGCAGAAAATGGTGCAGGCCGAAATCGTGAAATGGCGCAACGTCGCGAAGATCGCGAGCATCCGCACCGAGTAACCCGCGTTATTCCCCCGCAATCACACGCCGGGTGCAACCGTCCGCTTACCTGACGCGCGTCAGCGCCGTTACGGCAGACTGGTTGTCATGAGGATTTCTCTGCGGATCCCGGGCGCGGCGGCTCTCGGTGATCAGCAGATTGGGATGGTGCGCGTTGGGCCTCAACGTGACGACCCACAGCACTTGCGGGCCCTTCTTGCGTACGACTTCGATGGCGTACACCTCACCCGGCGGCCTGCCGTAGACGTCCGCCTCGAACTCGCCCTGCTCGCAATAGTTGGGACGGCACTCGTGCCACATCCGCAGCCAGGCTCGTTTGCCCTCGGTGCGAACGATGATGCGCGCGACCCACTCCGTGCCGTAGTGAGGGATCGCATCCCGCTGCCACCAGCCGGCGTATTCCGCCAGCGGACGGGTCCGTCCAGGTCGCGGGGTCTCGAGCTTGTAACGTTTGCGATCGAGCTTGCTGTCGATGGCGGTGTTGATGCGTTCGAGCAGGCCCGTCGAGTAGAGTGCCGCCGCGAGCGCAAACGGAAATGCCGCCATGGTGAACGCCAGGGCGCGGTTCATGGCCACGCCCCGATCAGCCCGCCCGCTTCCGGAACTTCTGGAAGGCGGCCGGCTTGAGCGGAGCCATGCGTTTTACTGCGCCCGCATTGACCACGACTTCGCCGACGTAGAGATCGCCGCGCTTGTCCGCCCAGATGCCGTGCGGCGCGACGAAGTTACCCGGCAGCACCGGGTTCTCGCCGCCGACCTGCGCCGCGATTTTCCCGTCCGGGTCGCACACGGTGACGCGCGCGATCGGCGAATGGCCGCACGGCGGATAGATCATCGTCTGGTCGTGCGCGGGCATAGGCCCTTCCGAGCGCTTCATCATGTAGTTGTGGAAACCGCCCTCGGCGATGTGCATCATGTCCTGGTCGTCGATGAAGATGTCGTAGGGCCGGTTGAGGAACGTCCACTCGCGCAGGTATTCGCCTTCAGACGTGAAGATCTGCACGCGCGAGTTCTCGCGATCACACACGTAAACCAGTCCCGCGCTGTCGACGCCGATGCCGTGCGGCAGGATGAACTGACCCGGCCCGCGGCCCGGCTCGCCCCACGAGAAGAGCAGCTTCCCGTCTTTCGAAAACTTGTGCACGCGGGCATTGCCGGACCCGTCGGCACTGTACATGTCGCCGTCGGGCAGAACCGCGACGTTGGTGACGCGGTGAAACGGTCCCGCAGCGCGCAGCACCGGGCTCGCGCCGATTTTGTAACCGGTGTCGGACGGCTTGCCCGATTCGCCGATCGTCATCAGCCGCTTGCCGTCCGTCGTGTACTTGTGGACGGTGTGATCCTTGTCGTCAGCGAGCCAGAGATGGTCGTTGTGATCGATGAAAATGCCGTGCGGATTGACGAACTCGCCCTCGCCCCACGCATTGAGGAAGCGTCCCTCCTTGTCAAAGACGATCATCGGGTGCGCCCCGCGATTGAAAACGTAGACGCGGTCCTGCGAGTCGCATGCCACCCCCGCGACCTCCACGAAGCTCCACCCTTCGGGCATGTGCTCCCAGCCCTCGATCACTTCGTATTCCAGCTTGTGCGATCCGATCGTCATGGCATCCGTCCCCCGGTCTTCCCTGGATTCTAGTGCACCTCGCGGGCCTTGACTTTACCCGTTGTATACTGGTGAGCAACCTGCACACACTGCACGGAGGAGACCATGCCGGAATTGCCCAAGTGGGAACTGAGCCATGTCGGCCTGTTCGTCAGCGACATGGACAAGATGCGCGATTTCTACACCGGCCTGTTGGGCTACAAGGTGATGGACGCGGGGGAACTGAGGAGCGGCGTTCGCCTCACCTTCCTCAGCAAGGATCCCAAGGATCATCATCAGATCGTGCTCGTGACCGGGCGCGAAAAAGGCACCAGGTCCACCGTCAACCAGATCACCTACCGCGTCGCCTCGCTCAAGGAAGTGCGCGCGATGTACGACCTCGCGATGGCCCACAAGGTGGAAGGCGTCGACCCCGTGGATCACGGCAATGCGTGGTCGGTGTATTTTCTCGATCCCGAAGGCAACCGGCTTGAGTTCTTCTGCGACACGCCGTGGTACGTCGCGCAGCCGCACCGCGTGGCGATCGACTTTTCGCTGTCGGACGATGAAATCGCGGAATCGACCCGAAAACGCATCGCGAACGATCCCACGACGGAACCCTTCAGCGACTGGCGCACACGCAAACGCCGCGAACTCGGACTGGTGAGTTGAACGGGCCTCGCGGGGATTCGCGTCCTCGCGCAGCCTATTCCGGCTTGTATCCCGCGTCGTGCAGCACTTTGCTCCACCGGGCGATCTCCTTCCGGAGATAGCTGCCGAACGCCTCGGGGGTGATCGCGACGGGTTGCATGTCATACACCGTGAGTCGGTCGACGAAGTCCTTCTGGCGCGAAATCCCCGAGAGTTCCCGGTTGAGCTTCTCGATGATCGGCCGCGGCGTCCTGGCCGGCGCAAGCAGACCGACGAATCCCGTCATGGTGAAGTCCTTGAATCCCAGTTCCACCATCGTGGGCAGGTCGCTTACCGACGGGCTTCGCCGCGTGCCTGTCGTCGCGAGCCCGCGAAGTTGTCCGCTCTTCAGAAACGGCAGCGCACTGCTCAGATAAGCAATGCTCGCGGTGATGTCGCCACCCATGAGCGCGGCAAAGGACAAAAGCGTGCCCTTGTAGGGAACCTGTACCACCTCGATTCCGGCGGACGCTCTGAGCATTTCGATCGCGAGGTGCGACGAAGTCCCGCGTCCCGCAGTCGCGAAGTTGAGCGCGCCGGGCTTGGCACGCGCCGCCGCCAAGAGATCGTGCGGCGTCTTATAGGGCGCGGACCGGTTGACGACGAAGATGATCGGCATGCCGTCCGCCACCAGACTGACTGGCGAAAAGTCCTTGATCGGGTCGAACGGCAGTACCATGGCGCCAGGATTCGCGACGAAGTTGAAGCTGTTCACGAGCAGCGTGTAGCCATCAGGCGCCGCCTTTGCGACGATGGCCGCGCCAATATTGCCGCTGGCGCCCGGGCGCACGTCGTTGACGACCGGCTGCTGTACCGCTACGGAAAGCTTTTCCGCGATCACACGGCCGATCACCTCCGAAAAGCCTTGCGGCGGAAACGGTATGACGAACCGGACCGGTTTGTTCGGATAGGCACTCGCGGGCGACGATTGCGCATGCGCGCGCGGGAGCAGCACCTGTGCGGCGAGCAGGCCGGCGACCAGGACACAGGCAATGCGGCGTTCGCTCATTGCACCTCCCTTCCTCGATGAAAGTCAGGATAGAAAATTGGCCGCTCCCGAGTAGGCCGGCCCCCGCGCATCAATACGTACCGGGATAAGTGCCGCCGTCGATCAGAAAGTTCTGGCCGGTGATGTAGGCGGCCTGCGCGCTGCAGACGTACGCGCAAAGATCGCCAAACTCGTCCGCATTTCCGAAGCGGCCCGCCGGGATCGCGTTGCTGCGGGCTTCCCAGAACTGCTCGAAGGGCTGGCCGAGCGCCTTCGCGCGCGCGGACAGGTTGGTCCGCAGCCGGTCGGTCGCAAACTGCCCCGGAAGGATGTTGTTGATGGTGACGTTGTGCCGGACCGTCTTGCGTGCGAGGCCGGCGACGAAACCGGTCAGTCCCGAGCGCGCGCCATTCGAAAGTCCCAGCTCGTCGATCGGCGCTTTCACGGAATTGGACGTGATGTTGACGATGCGGCCGAACTTGCGCGCGATCATGCCGTCCACCGTCGCCTTGATGAGTTCGATCGGCGCCAGCATGTTGGCGTCGATCGCCTTGATCCAGTCCTCGCGCGTCCAGTTGCGGAAGTCGCCGGGCGGCGGCCCGCCCGCATTGTTGACCAGGATGTCGGGCTGCGGGCAGGCAGCGAGCGCGGCGGCGCGGCCCTCGGCCGTCGTGATGTCGGCCGCCACCGCGGTAACGTGAGCGTTCGTTGCCGACCGCATTTCCGTCGCGGCGGCCTCCAGGGCCTCACGCCCGCGAGCCACGATCGTGACGTTCACCCCTTCGCGCGCAAGCGACATCGCACAGCCCTTGCCGAGACCCTTGCTCGCCGCGCATACCAGCGCGTTCTTTCCTCTGATGCCAAGCTCCATGGCGATATTCCTCTGTCGTGAGTGTGGGTTCGGGTAGAAGAGCGGGAATCCTATCACGGCTCCGCAGCTATAATCGGTGCCCCTTCTATTGAAAGCCGACGACGTGAGCAGACTGGCTGCAATTCCCCGCGAGGCGCTGCCCGCAGACGAGCGCCGCTTCTACGATGCGGTAAGCGCGATACGGCGCCGGCCGGTAAGCGGGCCCTTCATCGTCACCATGAACAGCAGCCCCGATCTCGCGGCGCGCATCGCGCATCTCGGGCATTACTTTCACGCGCGGGGGCAGGCGGACGAATCCATCCTGCCGCTGCGGGTTCGCGCATTCGTCGCGCTGATCGGCTCGCGCGCGCTCGATGCGCCCTACGAGTGGGCGGCGTGGGTCAACTGGGCGCTCGAAGCCGGCGTGCCGCAGCAGACCGTGGATGCAATCCGCGAGGGGCGTACGCCGCCGCGCCTCACGGCGGAAGAAGCGCTGATTGCGGAGCTGTGCGCTCAACTCACGTCGGGCAATCATCGCCTGAGCGACGGTGTGTTCCGCGCGGCGCTCGAGCGCTACGGCATGCAGGGTGTCGTGGAACTGGTGATGACGCTCGGCTATTTCGCGATGATTGCGCTGCCGCTCAACGCGTTCGAGATGGAGATGACGGCCGAGCAGAAAGGCTTGCGCAAGCCGTTTGCCCCGCTCGAGGTGGGTGCGCCCGGTCACGGCGGCGCGAGAATACTGCCCGAGTGGGCAGAAGCAGCGACACCGCGCGTGCCGCTGCTTTCGGGCCACCAGGAGGTGCCACCCGAGCATCAGCATTTTCTCGATCGGATCGTGCGCACGCGCGGCTGGATCTCGCCGGTGTTTCAGGTCCTGCTCCATACCCCGGACGCCGCCGAACGTGCCGCCCATATCGGCGCCTTTCTGCTTTACGAAGGCGCGCTCACCGACGCAACGCGTGCCATTGTCGGTTCGATAGTGGCTCGCGAACTCGATTCCGGATACCTGCGGACGGTCTGGTCAGCGGCCGCGCACGCAGCTCATGTCGACCCGCGGTTGATCGCGGCCATCGACCGGGATGAGGCAATTCAGATCGCCAGCGGCAAGGAACGCGTGCTGCTCGAGTTCTGCATACCGCTTCTCCGTGGCAATCACCACGTGCCCGAGCCCACCTATCAGACGGCGGCCACCGAATTCGGTATCGCCGAACTGGTGCAGATCTCGGTATTCCTGGGCTACTGCGTCATGATGGGCTGCCTGGCGAACGCGTTCGAAGTGTCGCCGCCAGCGGACACTTCGCGGCCGGCGCTATAGAAACCCACTGGAGCCGCGCAGAATTGCATCGGCGTGCCGCATGGCGCGCCGCCGTATGTTGTTTATCTCACCCGAGAAAGGGCGGCGGCAGTCGGGCCGCGAGGCGTTTCGAACTAGTATATTTCATCGAACCGGCACGGTGTCGCAGGGTCGTAACTCCTGTCGCATTTCACGAAAGGAGTTCATCCATGCTTATCAGGAAATCTTTGGTCGCCGTGGTGATGGCTGCTGCGCTGGCGGCCTTTGCGGGCTGTTCTGGCAACGGCTCTTCCAGCGGCACCAGCAAGGACCGGTCGCAAAGCGGTGCAACCAGCGGTTCGACCAGCGGCGCCACGGGTTCTGCATCGGGCACGACGGGCGCTCCCAGCTCGAGCTCTTCGGCCACGGGTAACGGCGGCTCGGCGAGCGGCAGCGCAAGCGGATCTGCATCGGGTTCCGCGTCAGGCAGCGGCACGCTGAGCGGCTCAGGTTCGTCGGCGACCGGCGATGGCGGCAATACGGGAACCACGCCAGGCGCGACGGGCAGCAGCGCCACGAGCGGCTCGTCCGACAAGGACAAGGAACGCCAGGGCACCTCGTCGAGCAGCTCGAGGACGTCCGGAACGTCCAGCTCCACCACGACGACGCAGTAATGGCGATGCGCACGGCGGGCGGCTGACGGCCGTCCGTTTTTCTGCAATGAAAAAGCCCGGCGTAAGCCGGGCTTTTTTTTAGCTGGCGCGGGGCCGCGCTATGATTTCTTCGGCAGCTCGATGCGCCGGGCGCGGGCCTTCTCGATCCGTTCCAGGTATTGGGGCGCTATGGGCGTCTTGGCTTGCGTGGATGCCACCCGCAGCCAGGCGCGCCGTGCAACGCTATTGGTCAGACGCATGGGTCGCGTGTCGATCACGGTGCTCCTCCAGTCGCGTTTTTCGTACAGGGGCGCGCATTGTGCCTCCTCGACCGGCGCGGCGTCAAGAAACCCAGCCAAGGGCGTTTTACAGGGGTAGCGGCATAGCTACAGAGCGGGCAACCGGGCACCAAATATGCGGTTGCGCCGCGGCGCCGGCGGCCGCTTTACGTGAGGCCCGCTTCGCTGTCGAATTGGCTCCGCGCCAAACGACCAGGGCAGAACTGCCCGAACAGAGGAGATGCCATGAAATACCTGTGCCTGATCTGCGCCGAGCCGCAATACATGATGGAATACCGCACGGCCGCCGATGCGGCGGAACACTTCGAGGAGTACGTCGCCTTCACCCGTGACATCCGGGCCGGCGGTCATTTCGTGGCCGCCAACCGGTTAATGCCGCCCTCCGAGGCGATCACTGTGAGGGTGCGCAACGGAAAGACCTCGACCACCGACGGGCCGTTCGCCGAGACCAAGGAGCATCTCGGCGGCTATTACATACTCGAAGCGAAGGACCTCAACGAAGCCGTCCAGATCGCCTCACGCGTTCCCGGCGCCCGTTACGGCTGCGTCGAAGTGCGCCCGATCGCAGAAGATCCGATGACGCTCCGCGCCATCGGCGAATAACCCGGCAGGAATAATCGGGGACAAACCCGGATCGCAGGCTGTCCCCGTTTTCTTACAGTTCTTTGATTCGAACGCTGCGCCAGCGGATGGTCCCGCCACGCATACCTTTGGGACCGGCCCCATATTGCAAAGCGATCGGGCCTTCTGTGAACTGGCTATTGGTGAAGGCGACCGTGACAACGCCATTGAGTTTCACGGTGATCTCAGGTCCTATCGCGAAGATTTCGTAGACGTTCCACCGACCTCCGGCCTTGTATGCGCCGGGACGAATCATAGCGAAGTTCGGCACGCCGCCAGTCGCATAGACCGGATTCGGGCCCTGGTCGAAGATGTTGATCTCATACGAATTGGTACTCGCTATTTTTTTCGAGTCGGCTGAGCGGATGTGTATACCGCTGTTCGTCGTGTGATCCGCCCAAAATTCAACGCGCAACGCAAAATCCTTGAAGGATTTCTTCGATACCAGATACCCGCCCTTGCCGGAGTCAGCCACGATGTAATCGTGCTGGCCGCGCCAGTTGGCGTCGCCAATCCGGTCGAAGTTCTCGAGACCCTTCTTGCCGTCGATCAGCGTGACCCAGCCGTCGTCGTATACGTGGCGCGCACAGCCGGATGCGGTAAATGCCGTTATCAGCAGCACGGCGGTCAAAGCGGATAAGCGTTTCATGTGCCTCCCTGTCGGTCTGATTGAATTCTGGTGCTTCTGAGGCGCACAGGATGTAACCGAAGCGCCCGGCCGTCAAGAGGAGAGTGTTATCATGCCCCTACCCCGCTGCGCCCAGCTAAAGGCTTTCAATACATGGACTTTACCCTGCCCGAAGAGTTGCGCATGCTGCGCGACACCGTTGCCCGCTTCGCGCGCCAGGAACTGCGTCCACTCGAAAAGGACGTCATCCGCCGGGAAGCGGAGCGCGGCCTGACGGATGCGCCGCTGATCGACCCGGACGCCGAAAAGGCGCTCAATCGCAAGGCGCAGGAGATCGGGCTCTACGGCATTGACGTGCCGGAAGAATACGGCGGGCAAAACCTCGGCATGCTGGCGAAAGCCGTCGTGATCGAGGAACTCAAGACCAGCATCACGCCCTACGTGCTGCCCCCGGACAGCCCCAACCTCTACATGCTGCGCGAGACGTGCAAGGGCGACCAGGTCGAAAAATACTTCATCCCCTATGCGCGCGGCGAGAAGAAAAGCGCGATCGCGATTACGGAACCGGGCGCCGGATCCGATCCGGCGGCGATGAAAACGCGCGCGGAGTACCGTAATGGCAAGTGGGTGATCAACGGCCAGAAGATCTTCATCAGCAACGCGCGCAAGGCCGACTTCATCATCGTGATGGCGGTGACCGATCCGGCGAAAGGCTCGCGCGGCGGCATTACCGCCTTTCTCGTCGACCAGGGCACCAAGGGCATGTCGATCCCGGCGGTTTTCAATACGATCGGCGAGCATGCGCCCTATGGCGTGTTCTTCGACGACGTGGAGGTACCGGATGACCAGGTGCTGGGCGAAGTCGGCAACGGCTTCGGCCCGATGCAGAATCGCCTCGGCGTGCGGCGCATGGAGATCGCGTGCCGCTCGCTCGGCTACGCGCGCCGCTGCCTGGAGCTGATGATCCCGTATGCGAACGAGCGTGTCACGTTCGGCAAGCCGCTCGCCGACCGGCAGGCCGTCCAGTGGTGGATCGCCGACAGCTTCCAGGAAATGGAGATGGTGCGCCTCATCACGTGGCGGCTTGCGTGCAGGATCGACCAGGGGGAAACGAACTGGCGGCGCGACGCGGCGATGGTCAAGCTCCAGGGCAGCGAGATGATTTACCGCATTGCGGACCGCGCGATGCAGATGTTCGGCGGCATGGGCATGACCAAGGACATGCCGCTCGAGTACATCAGCCGCGCGTGCCGCGCGTACCGCATTTACGAAGGCCCCAGTGAAGTGCACCGCTGGTTTATCGCGCGTGACCTGCTGCGTAACGGCATGCCGGCCGACTGATGCGCGGTCCCGCCACTTTCTGCGGATTCACCCTTGCGCTCGCATTCCTGTGTGCGCCGGGACCGGGCGACGCGCAGCCGTCGGCGGCGGCTCAGGCGTATCCGGCTAAACCGATCCGGATCGTCACCGGGTCCTCACCCGGCACCTCGGACGACTACTTCGCGCGCGCGCTCGGCGAGGAACTGGGCGTGTTCTATCGGCAGCGCGTCATCATCGACAATCGGCCCGGCGCCGGCGGGCTGATCGGCAACAACATACTCTCGCGTGCCAATCCCGATGGCTATACGCTGGGCCTGATCGGGGTCACGCGCATCATCACCGCACTGATGCGTGAGGAGGCGCCCTACCGGGTTCTCGACGACATCGTCGGCGTCATCCACGTCGCGTCGATCACCAACGTCCTGGCGGTCACGCCTTCCATACCGGCGCGCACGCCGTCCCAGTTCGTGCAGCACGCACGCGTGCGCGCAGGCGAGTTGAACTATGCCTCGCTCGGCATCGGCTCGGCGTCGCATCTGGCCGGAGAAGTCTTCACGCGCTCGGCCGGCATCGATGCGGTGCACGTGCCCTTCCGCCAGCTTTCCGACTCCTTCGTCGAAATGGTGCTCGGCAGGGTGCACTACGCGGTGCTGACGCTGCCTTCCGTGATGCCCTCGGTGCGCGAGGGCCGCATGCGGGCGCTCGCCGTGATGACGCCCCAGCGCAGTGCCGCGCTGCCCGATGTCCCCGCCATCGCCGAATTCGGACTGCCCGAAGCGCAGTTCGACAGCTGGTCCGGAATCGTCGCGCCCAAGGGAACACCGCGGCGCATCGTCGAGCAACTGCACGGGGATATCGTGCGCGCGCTGCGCAAGCCGGAGCTGCGCGAAGCGTTTGCGCGTCTGGGCGCCGAGACGACGCCGGACAGCACGCCCGACGGCTTTACGCGGCTCATGCAGTCGGAATACCTGCGCTACCAGACCTTGCTGCGCGAGGAAGGGATGCGTTCGTCGCGCGAATACGCTTACGCACGCTGAAGCACTTAACGGAGGAGCCCGACATGACGCTCAAGCTGAATCACCTGCACCTCAAAACCAAGGACCCCGGCAAAACCGCGCAGTTCTACGTCGATACGCTGGGCGCCAAGATCGTGAGCCAGAACAAGAACGGCTATCGTCTGGATCTTCATGGCCTCGCGCTCAACGTCACCGGCTTTCTGACGGAGCAGTCGCGCGAGCAGAAATACGGCATGGAGCACATTGCCATCGATACCGACGAGCTGGACAGCGTAATTGAAAAGCTGAAGGCGCAGGGCATCCATATCCTCGAGCAGACGATCGTTTCGGGCGGCCGGCGGGTGTGCTTTTTCGAAGGCCCGGACGGCGTGCAGCTCGAGTTCATCGAGATGAAGTAGACCGAACTCAAAGGAGAGTCATGCATAGAGGTGTTTTGCTGGCCCTGGCCGGCGCGCTCGCTGCTGTCAGCCCGCCGGGATCCGCGCAAAGCGGCTGGAAGCCCGAGCGCAACGTCGAACTCGTGGTTGGGTCCAGTTCCGGTACCGGCACCGACCGGGTTGCGCGCCTCATGGAGCGCATCTGGCGCGAAAAGAAAGTGATGGACGTGCCGGTCACGGTGGTCAACCGGCCCGGTGGCGGCGGCGCGGTAAGCTGGGCATATCTCAGCCAGCGCAGTGAGGATCCGCATTTGCTGCTCATCACGTCCTATAACATCGTCACTGCCCACATCAGCGGCCGCAGCAAAGTCACCTACACCGATTTCACGCCGATCTCGCTGATGGCTCGCGAGTACATCGTCTATTCGGTGCGCGCCGATTCACCGATCAAGACCGTCGCGGATCTCTACGCGGCCCTCAGGAAGGATCCCGGCGCTTTTCCAGCCGGCGTGTCGAGCGCCGCCGGCGGCGCGAACCACATCGCGCTGGGACGGCTCGTGAAAGCCGGCGGCGTCGACGTCACCAGGATGAAGGTGGTGATTTTCTCCGGCACCAACGAGGCGCTGGCCGGTCTGCTCGGCGGGCACGTCGGCATTTTTGTGAATTCCGCCTCCGCCACCGCCGGTGCATTCCAGAACGGGCAGATCCGTCCGCTGGCGGTGGCCGCTCCGCAGCGGCTCGGCGGCATCTATGCCACGGTGCCCACGGTGACCGAAGCGGGATTTCCCGTGATCGCCGAGAACTGGCGGCTCGCGATCGCGCCGAAGGCGATCCCGGATGCGCACGCGGCGTACTGGGAAGGCGCGCTCAAGCGGCTGACCGAAAGTCCCGACTGGCTCCAGGAGCTGGAGAAGAATTACCTTCCGAACAATCCGCTGTCGCGCGGCGACACCGAGCGCTATATCAGGGAGCAGTACGGCGAGATCAAAGTGATCCTCACGGACCTCGGCCTCGCCGGCGCCGCGCGATGAGCACAAGCAACATGACGAAGCCGCGCTTCATTGCGGGGACGGTCTATCCGCACGAGAAGGTGCGCAATCCGCCGCAAGTGCAGCCGCTGCTGCCGCCCGACATCCAGCAGGTTTCGGCCTCGATCGACATTCAGGACTACACCGAAAGCGGCGTCAACGAAGGCATGCAACGGTATTGGGACTGTGTGGAGCAGCTCGTGCGCCAGGGGGCGAACAGCATCACGCTCGCCGGGCTGCCGGTCGCCTCCCAGCTCGGCCGGCCGCGCGTGCTGGAACTCGTCAAGGAAACCGCGCAGAAAACCGGTGCGATTGCAGATGCCCATGGCGAGGCCGTCGTCGATGCACTCAAGCACCTGCGTGCCGATCGGATAGCGATCGCGAGCCGCTGGTCGGACGAACTGAACGCGGCGCTCGTCGCCTATCTCAACCAGGCGGGGATCGAAGTGCTCGCGGTAACCAGCGCCCACCAGTGGGCCAGGCACTCATTCTCGATGAGCATCGAGGAAGGGGTGCGCCTCGCGTTTCAACTGGGACGCGAGGCGATGCGGCGCGCGCCTGAGGCAACCGCCCTGCTGCTGCCGGGCGGCGCCTGGCGCAGCCTCGCCGTGGTGCCGAGCCTCGAAGAGGACTACGGCATCCCGGTCGTGACCAATCGCCTTGCGCAGACGTGGCGCCTGATCGCTGCGGGGATTGCGCCGCCGGTGGCAGGCTGGGGACGTCTCATCGCATCACGCTGATCCGCAATTGATCGTTCGAAGGCAACCGGGGGAGGTAGCGGCCATGAAATGCAGCTTTGGCAGTCTGGCAGTTCTCGTATTCAGCGCCATCATGACGGGCGGCGCTGCCGCACAGAATTTTCCCACCAAACCGATACGCATCGTCGTTCCGTTTCCTCCAGGCGGCACGACGGACGTCGTTGCACGGCTGGTGGCGCAACGCTTCACCGAGTCGATGAAGCAACCGGTCGTCGTGGACAACCGCGGCGGCGCAGGTGGTGCGCTCGGCGCGGATATCGTCGCGAAATCTGCACCCGATGGTTACACGCTGCTGATGGCCAACATCACTTTCCCGCTCTCGTCGGTGGCGCAGACGCTGGCGAAGCGCTCCCCGTTCAACGCCGAGACGGACTTCGCGGGCGTCTCCATCGCGGTCTTTGTACCGTTCGTGATCACGGCGCATCCAAGCGTTCCGGCGAAGGATTTGAAAGAACTCGGCGCACTGCTGCAGTCCAAAAAACTGAAATACAACTACGGCTCCACAGGCCCCGGATCGGTGATGCACGTCATCGGCGAAACCTTCAAGCGCGATGCCAGGGTGGACATGGCGCACATCGCGTACAAGGGCGCGGCGCCGCTCAAGCTGGAACTTCTGAGCGGGCGCATCCAGATCGGCGGCGATCAGCTCTCGACTTCGCTCCAGGAAATCCGGAGCGCCCAGCTCAAGGCGCTCGCCACCAGCGGCTCGAAGCGGATCGCCATCCTGCCCGACGTGCCGACCGTGCGCGAACAGGGATTTGCTTCGCTCGAATTCGAGGGCTGGAACGGATTGCTGGCCCCGGCGAAAACGCCGCGTGCGATCATCGAAAAACTTCAGCGCGAAACGGCCCTGGCAGTGCGCCATCCCGATGTGCAAAAGCGCTTCACTGAACTGGGCGCGGAAGCGGTCGGCTCTTCGTCGCAAGAGCAGATGGACATCGTGCTCAAGCAGATGAAGCAGTTCACGCCCGTCATTCGCGAGATGAAGCTCGATTAGGCGGCGAGCTGCCGGGTTATTTCGCCGGCGGGCAGCTCGCGGCATCCGCTGGCATTCTGTCCGGACCACAGCGGCGAGAAATCGCCGCTGCCGCGCGCCTCCGCCTTGGCCCGCAGCGGCGCGATCGCCGAGGTCGCCAGTGGAAACGCCGGCGCAGCAGGATTGATGGGGCCGAGCTCGCGCATGATGCGATTCACGATGCCGCGCGCGGGCCGGCCGGTGAAAAGATTCGTCAGCGCGGTGTTGCGCGCCGCATCGCTCCTGAGCGCCGCCCGGTGCACATCACTGGTGGTCGCCTCCCGCGACAGCAGATAGGCTGTTCCGATCTGCACGCCCGCTGCACCGAGCACCATGGCAGCCGCGATACCCTGACGATCTGCGATTCCACCGGCGGCGATCACCGGTACACGCACCGCACGCGCGATCTGCGGCACCAGCGCAAAGGTGCCCACCTGGGTGCTGAGATCATCAGAGAGGAAAATTCCACGGTGTCCGCCCGCCTCTGCGCCCTGCGCGATGATGGCGTCCACGCCCTGGGACTCGAGCCAGCGCGCTTCCTCAACCGTGGTCGCAGAACTCAATATCTTTGCGCCCATCTCGCGCACCCGCTGCAGCAGTGCCGGGGCCGGCAGCCCGAAGTGGAAGCTCACCACGGCGGGCCTGAATTGGCTCAACACGTCGGCGGCGTCGGCGCTGAAAGGCATGCGTCCCGGCCCGGCCGGGATCGTCGCCGGATCGATGCCGAATTCCCGGTAATACAGCCCGAGCGCCTCGCGCCACGCCGCTTCGCGATCGGGGCTCGGCTCGGGCGGCACGTGGCAAAAGAAATTGACGTTATAGGGACGGGAGGTCTTGACCTTCAGCGCCTCCAGTTCTTTTCGCATCCCTTCCACGCTCAGCATCGCACAGGGCAGGGAACCCAGTCCGCCGGCATTGGAGACTGCGGCGGCAAGCTCGTGGCCCTGCACACCGGCCATGGGCGCCTGCACCAGCGGGAATTCGGTTCCAAACAGGGATTGCAGCGTCGGCATGGTCGGTACTCCGGAAATCGATGCCACAGGGACGGCGGGTTTTCAAGCTTAACCCGCTCCACCCGATCGGTGAAGTGAATAAAATAGCGGGCTCAGTACAAGGAGATTTAATCATGACAGCATCAAATCCGTTGCGGGTGGGACTTATCGGCGCAGGCGGACGCTGGGGTCCGTGGGCGCATGTGCCGGCGCTGCAGAATCTACCGGAGGCCACGCTGTACGCCGTGTGCACGGCCCATGCCGACACGGCGCAAGCCGCAGCCGACAAGTATGGCGTGAAGAACGCCTACAGCGATGTCAAAACCATGTGCACCAACCCGCAGGTCGAGGCGGCATTGGTTGCAGTGCGTGTGCCGGCGCACTATTCGATCACGAAAGACGTGCTGGAAGGCGGCAAGCACGTTTACTGCGAGTGGCCGCTGGGCGCGAATACGCGGGAAGCCGAAGAGCTGGCGGCGCTTGCCCGCAAAAAGAACCTGCGCACGATGGTCGGACTGCAACGACGCGCGTCACCCGCCTTTCTGTACATGCGCGAGTTGATCAAAGAGGGTTACGTGGGCGAAGTGCTGTCGGTCAACATGACGCTGCAGAACAGCGGTGTTCTGACGCGCACCTCTGACCGCACCTGGCAGCGCGACTTCTCGCTCGGCGCCAACACGCTCACCATCACTTTCGGGCATGCCATCGATGCGGTGCTGATGGTGGTCGGCGAGCTGACGGAAGTGTCGGCCATGCTGAACACGCGCGTCCCGCAATGGTTCGAGACCGACACCAAAAAATACGTGGACGTCACTTCCCCCGACAACATCATGATCCAGGGCCGGGTGGAGAGCGGCGCGATCCTCAATGCCTACGTGGGCGTGCACCCCTATCACGGCAGCGGTCATCGCTTCGAAATCTACGGCAAGGAAGGCACGCTGATGATGATCGGCGGCGGTGAAGCCGGCCAGGAAACGAGCCGCAAGATCATGGGCGGGAAGAAGGACGACAAGGCGCTGCAGGAGTTACCCGTTCCCGATCGGCTGAAATGGGTCCCGCAGGCGGTGCGGGATGTCGGGCGCTCGTACGATGTGGGCCAGATGTGGGTGAATTTCGCCCGCGCGATCCGCACCGGCTCGAACAGCGAACCGGACTTCGATCACGCGGTGCGCCGCCACCGCATGCTGGATGCGGTCGTGCGCGCGTCGGAAACCGGGCAGCGGCAAAAGGTCGCGCTTTGATGCGTTCGTGTGCCCCAAGTGTGAATTTGGCGGGTCGGCTCCTTCAAAGCAGCCGATCGCCGAGGCCCACCTGCCCGTAGATCTCGTTGATGTGCTCCTTCACCTCCGCCGGCGTGTCGTCGTGTTCCGGCTTGTGCGCCCAGCCGACCTTTTCGCGCGCATAGTGCGCCATCACCTCGTCCTGGTCGGAGGTGCCGCCGCTGATGCCGTAGCAGCCGACCATCTCGTCGCCCTTGAATATCGGCGCGCATCCGCCTGACACCACCACCCGCCCGCCGCTGAACACGGAAGCGTTCATGAGCATCTGCGGGTTGCGCTCGCGGAACCACTGCTGGATCACGAGACCATCGGTGAAGCGCGGGCTCATCGAGCGAAACGCCGCCACGGTGTACGCCTTGCTGTGCGCGGTCGTCGGCGTGATGAATCCGGCGTCGTCCATGCGTTCCAGCGCGAGCAGGTGACCTTCCGCGTTGACGATGGCAACGGCGACCGGGACGCGCATTTCCTCGGCTTTTTCGACGACCGCCTTGATGAATTCGCGGCATTCCACCGCACGCAGCTTTGCCATGGCATTTCTCCATCCTGTAGGATTGTGGAAGACCCAGTATAAGACGGCCTGGCTGCCCCTAAACCAAACCGGAGGACCCCATGAAATTGGTCGCGCTCGCCCTTTCGGCCTGTGTTGCCGCCGCCGCGCCGCTCACGGTATGCGGCCAGAGCACCTATCCCGCAAAGCCGGTGCGCGTGATCCTCGGCTTTCCGCCGGGGGCCGCCGCCGACGTGGTGACGCGGATCGTCGCCGCAAAACTGAGCGAGGACCTGAAGCAGGGCTTCGTCGTCGAAAATCGGCCGGGCGCGAGCAGCAACATCGCCGCTGAACAGGTGGTCCGCTCGCCGGCAGACGGTTATACGCTGCTGATGGGCACGATCGCCAACACCATCAACGCCAGCCTCTATAAAAAGCTCTCGTTCGACTTTGCGCGCGATCTGGCGCCGATAGCGAGCATCGCGTCGGTCCCGAATCTGCTCGTGGTACATCCCTCCCTGCCCGCGCGCTCCGTGAAGGAACTCGTCGCGGTCGCAAGAGCGCATCCCAACGAGATCCTGTTCGGCTCGTCGGGCAATGGCACGAGCCCGCACCTGTCCGGCGTGCTCTTCAACAGCATGGCGCAGGTCAAAATGGTGCACGTGCCCTACAAGGGCAGCCCGCAGGCGGTGACGGATCTCGTGGCGGGCAGGGTTCAGGTGATGTTTGCGCCGGCCTCGACCGCCCTGCCGTTCATCAAGAGCGGCAAGCTGCGCGCCCTCGCCGCGAGCACCATCCAGCGCGCCGCCATCGTGCCCGAACTGCCTACGGTGTCGGAAGCCGGCGTCAAGGGATTCGAGACGTCCATCTGGTTTGCCTTGTTCGCGCCGGAGGCCACGCCGAAAGACGTCATCGGACGGCTGAATGCCGCGTCGGTAAAGGCGGTCGCAGACAGCGAGGTCAAGCACAAGCTTGCGGTGCAGGGTATAGATGCCCTCGGCGGAACCGTCGCGCAGACAGCCGATCTGGTCCGCTCCGAGATCGCCAAGTGGGCGAGAGTCGTGCGCGAATCCGGCGCGACCGTGGACTGAACGGAGACCGAATGGCACGCAAACGCCCGAAAGGACCCGGCGGCACGCTGGTCGTGCTGGAGCACACCTCGAACGTGCTCAGGGACAATCCCCTGCACGACCCGCACGTCCGCAAACTCGCCGTGTGGCTGCCGCCGCAGTACGACGATTCAGGTACTCGACGATTTCCCGTCCTCTACGATCTCGTGGGCTTCACCGGAACCGGGCTTTCGCATACCAACTGGAAACCCTTTGGCGACAACGTGCCGGAGCGCGCGGCGAGGCTCATCCGCGAGCAGAAGATGGGCCCGGCGATCATCGTCTTCCCCGACTGCTTCACGGCGCTGGGCGGAAACCAGTACGTGAACTCGGCGGCGACCGGCAACTACGCCGACTATCTGACGCGCGAGATCGTTCCCTTCGTCGATCGCGAGTTCCGGACGCTCGCCCGCCGCGAGCATCGCGGCTGCTTCGGCAAGTCGTCGGGCGGTTACGGCGCCATGCTGCACGCGATGAAGCATGCGAAGTACTGGGGCGCGATTGCCGACCACTCGGGCGACGCGTACTTCGACTTCGTGTACCGGCACGATTGGCCCAATACGCTGAACGAACTGGCGAAACACCGTCAGCCCAAGCGCAAGGCAGGGCGCTACGACGCGCGCCGCGAGTCGGACCGCAAGGGACTGGACGAAGGAATCGATGACGGACGCATCAAGCGCTTTCTCGACCACGTCTGGCACAAGGAGAAAGTCTCGGGCGCCGAAGGTCATTGCATCATGAATATCTGCATGGCGGCGACCTACGACCCGGACCCGCGCGTGCCGCTGGGCTTTCGCGTGCCTTTCAATATGGAATCCGGAGAGTTGCTGCCCGAGCGCTGGCGCAGGTGGCTCGCACACGATCCGATCAATCTGGTGGAACGGTATCGCGCGAATCTGAAGACGCTGCGCGGCATCTACCTCGACTGCGGCTGGCGCGATCAGTACCATATCCATTACGGTTCGCGAATCCTGTCACAGCGCCTCGCTCGGGCCGGCATACGCCACACCTATGAAGAATTCGACGACAACCATTCCGATATCGACTACCGCATGGACGTGAGCCTGCCCTTCCTCTACCGCGCACTGAAGGCCTGAACGTGAACAGGACGGCCCGCAAGCGCAGCCGCGACCCGGAGATCACCGGCATCCGGCTCGACAACTGCGAAGACCTCAACCGCTACGCGAAGCCCGGCTGGCTGTACCGCGGACATCGCAAGGCCGACTGGGTCATCGAAAGCTCGATCGAGCGCTGCTTCGCGCGGGAAGGCATACCGGTCAAGGAGCGCTACGACCTGGAGCAGGAACTGCTGCGCGATTTCAAGCGCGCCTATCACCAGTACGCCGCCCACGTCCCCGGCGACAACGCCATGCTGGAGTGGCTGGCGTTGATGGAGCATCACGGGGCGCCGACGCGCTGCGTGGACTTCAGCTATTCCGTCTATGTCGCCGCCTACTTCGCCTTGGAGGATGCCGACGACGACTGCGCCGTCTGGGCCATCAACGGCCCGTGGGCATCGCGGGCATCGGTGACGGCGCTGCGCAAGGCCGGGAAGAAAGGGGTGCAGTCGTTTCTTCAGCCGACCGTTCAGGAACAGGAGAGCATCGCTGCGGAAGCGTTTTTAAGAACGCCCCACGTGCGGTGCACGGTGCCGGTGAATCCGTTCCGCCTCAACGAGCGCCTGCGCACGCAGAAGGGCATTTTCATGGTGCCGGGAGACTGCCGGCTGCCTTTCATGGATAATCTGCGGGCGCTGCCGCAGTATCACAGCGCAGACAACGTGGTGAAGCTGGTGATCCCGATCGAATTGAGACGCCCGATCCTGCGGCAGCTCTACCACATGAACGTTACGCGCACGAGCCTCTTTCCCGGACTGGACGGCTACGCCAGGTCGCTTGGCGTCTATCACCCGTCCTTCGAGCCCGTGAAGTGGCTGTGACGGATTTTCAACGCCCTATTGGAGGATTACATGCTACGCATCTACGGCTCGGCGAAATCGCGCACCCTGCGCGTGCTCTGGATGGTCGGTGAACTGGGTATTCCCTACGAACAGAAAGACTGGCTGCCGCGCTCGCCGGAAACGCGGACTTCCGAGTATCTCGCGCTCAACCCCAATGCGCGCGTCCCGACGATCGACGACGATGGCTTCATCCTGTCCGAGTCGATGGCGATCAACATGTACCTCGCCAAGAAACACAGGAGCCCGCTTTATCCCGGCGACCCGAAACACGAGGCGCTGGTGTGGCAGTGGAGCCTGTGGGAGACCGATCGGCTGGACCGCCAGCTCGTCAACTACTGCCGGCATACCAAAGACCTGCCCGCCGCAGAACGCAAAGCGGACGTCGCGGACGCAGCCTGGAAGGAAGTGGTGCCGGCGTTCGATGTCCTCGAAGCGGCACTGAAAAAGACCGATTGGCTGGCAGGACCCGCGTTTTCGGTCGGCGATCTCAATGTCGCGTCCGCGCTCTATCGGGCGCACACGCTCGATCTCGCCAAATGGCCGCGCTTCAGTGCATGGTTCCAGCGCTGCTGGGATCGGCCGGCCGCCAAGAAAGCGCGCGCGATGCGCGAGTAACTGCGTCAGGGCGGGTGGCGGCCGGGCACGGCCGCGCCCGCTTTCCTTTACTTCGGCTTGAGGCCGATATCGCGCACCAGCTTGCCGTACTTCTCGTATTCCGCCTTGAGGAATTTGTCGAAGTACTCGGCGGACTCGTTCTGCACGAGCAGACCCAGATCGACCAGCTTGGTGTTGACTTCGGGCTGCTGCATGGCGCGGTTTATTTCGGCGTTGAGACGCTTGACGATGTCGCGCGGGATCTTGGCGGGCGCTACCCAGCCAAACCAGCCGCGCATATCGTATCCAGGCACGACTTCGGCGAAGATCGGCAGGTCTGGCTTGTTCGGAACCTTCACGTCGTTGGTCACCGCGATCAGCTTGAGCCGGCCCGCTGCGACATGCGGCGACATCGAGGTGTAGGAGCCCACCCCCGTCTGAATCTGACCGGCGATCGCCTCCGTGGTGATCTGGCCTGCACCCTTGTACGGCACGTGCAGGAAAGTGAACCCCGCCGAACGCGCCAGGAACTCCATCGTCAGGTGCGGGTAACCGCCCTCGCCGTTCGTGCCCACCGACAGTTTCCCGGGGTTCTTCTTGGCCCAGTCGATCATATCCTTCGGCGTTTTGAACGGTGCGCCGGGATTCGCGACGACCGCGAGGTAGTTGGTCGCGGCAAGCGAAAGACCTGCGAAATCGTTCAGCGCATCGTAGGGCAGTTTCGCGTAGGTGTGGGGCTGCACCGACATGTTGCCGCCCTGTCCCATGCCGATGGTATAGCCGTCCGGCGGCGCCTGCTTGAGGAGCTGCAACCCGATCTGGCCCGCCGCTCCGGGACGATTGTCCACGACGAACTGCTGCCCCATGCGCTGCGAAAGCACAGGCGCCACCAGCCGCGCGATGGTATCGGCCGCCTCGCCCGGCGGAAACGGCACGATGATGCGCACCGCGCGCGTCGGATAGGTCTGTGCCTCGGAAGGCGTCGCAACGGCAAGGGTGCCTGCGATGCCCGCAAGCAGAGCGATCAGGAAATGCTTCTTCATTTTGTCGTCCTCGTAACGAATTCGGCTTGATACTCTATAACAAAGCCAGCGCGGCGTGCCACTGCAAGGTGCTTACCGCAGTTTCGCAAGCCCCAGCTCGGTGAGCACGGCCTTGTACTCGGCGTATTCGTCGTCGAGGCGCTTGCGCGCAGCCTGCGCACCGGCGTAACCGTTCACCCAGAAGTTCGCTTCCAGATCCTTCTTCCATTCCTCGGTCTGGGCCAGCGCGGCGAAGACCTTGTCCCAGTAGGCGATCTGCTCCGCCGTCATGCCTCTCGGCCCCATCAGCCCGCGCCAGCTCGAGGAATCCGCGGGCACGCCCTGTTCGCGCCACGTCGGCACCGCCGCGAAATCGCCCCACATGCGCTTGGGCGCGGAGATGGCGAGCGTGCGCAGCTTGCCGCTGCGCAGGTGCGCCACCATGTTGCCGAGCCCGGTATTGATCACGTCCACGTGGCCGCCCAGCAGCGCGGTGGTCGTCGCCGCGCCGCCCGGAAATATCGCGGTCTTGAGCCGCCTGATATCGACGCCGCCCGCGCGCAGGCAGGTGGTGAGGGTCGTGTGATTTCCGCCCCCCAGGCTGGTCGAGACGCCGAAGCTCACCGACTGCGGGTCCTGCTTCAGGCGCGCAACCAGATCCGCGCCGCTCTTGATCGCGGCGTCGGCGCGCACGTTGACGCCGAGATATTCCTCGAACAGCATCGCCAGCGGCGTGAAGGCGGTGTGATTGTAGGGAATCAGCCCCAGGATGTGATTGCTGATCGAGCCGGTGGTCGCGATGATGATGTAGTGGCCGTCGCCCGGGTGCTGATTGAGATAGTTGAGGCCGATCGTGCCGCTGCCCCCGGGCCTGTTCACGACGTTGACCGGCACATCGACCAGCTTGTTCTGCGCGAGGATTTTTGCGACGAGACGCGCCGTGCGGTCGGTGGTGCCGCCGGGGCCGGACGGGGCGATGATCTCCACCGTCTTTTCCGGCTTCCATTGCGCTTGCGCGGGAAACGCTGCGCACACCAGCAACGCCGTCAACAAGTTCGTCACGCCGGCAAGCCACTTCATTCTTTTCTCCACCATGTGATCGCGTCGCGCCGATGATATCACCCCGGGAAAGAGAGACGATATACTCACCCCATGGGAATGACTGCCGCTGAAAAGATTCTCGCGCGCGCCGCCGGCCTGCACGACACGCGCGCCGGGGACATCGTTAACCCGTTGGCCGATCTCGTCATTATTCACGATGGCGTGGTGATGGGCGCGAAGCAGGAAATGGATGCGATCGGCATCGACCGGCTGTTCGACCCCGATCGCGTGCTGATGGTGACCGACCACGATGTGGTCTACACCAACGAGCGCGCCGCGGCCCGCGGTGCGTTCAACCGAAAAGCCGCGCGCGCGTGGGGCGTCACGCATTTCTATGACGCCGGCCAGGGCGGCCACGGGCACATCTTTCCGATGGAACGCGGATTGGTTCTGCCGGGCACTTTTTATTTCGACAACGACCGCCACTGCACCAATGCCGGCGGCATCGGCGCGCTGGCGATACGCGTGGGCACCGAGATTTCGCGCGTGCTTGCCACCGGAACGGTGTGGACGCTGGTGCCGCACTCGGTCAAGCTGACGATCAGGGGCAGGCTCAAGGCGGGCGTCTACGCGAGAGATCTCGGTTTTCAGATCGGAAAACGACTGAAGCCGGGCGGCGAGTTCGGCGTCGACATCGATTACCGCGTGCTCGAATTCGCCGGAGATCTGGACCAGTTCGGTCTTGCCGCACGGGTTTCGCTGTGCAGCACGCCGACGGAGATGCGCGCGATAGGCGTTTTTTTTCCGCCGTCACAGCAGATCGTGGCAGCGGCGCGTCAGCGTGCGCAACGCCCGTTTGCGCCGGTGTATCCCGATCTCGATGCGCGCTATGACGCTGCAATCGACATGGACGTGAGCGGTCTCGAGCCGCAAGTGGCGCTGCCTGGAGCGCCGCACAACGCGGTCGATCTGGCGGAAGTCGCCGGCACGCGCATCGATCACGCTTTCATCGGCTCCTGCGGCTCGGGCATGTACGACGACCTCATCGCCGCGGGAAATATTCTGCGCGGGCGACATCTTGCGCCGGGCGTGCGGCTCATCGTTACGCCCGGCTCGGAAGACTCCACGCGGCGCATGCGACAGGATGGGCTTTTCGATGTGTTTCACGACGCCGGGGCCATGATCATGCCGGCGGGATGCGGCGTGTGCGCGAGCGGCCGCACCGGCCTCATCCACTCGGGCGAGGTCTCGATTTCTTCCGCGGTCGCAAACGGCGCGGGCCGCTTCGGCGCGAAGGATGCGAAACTCTATCTCGGCAGCCCGGCAACCGTAGCCGCCTCCGCTGTCTCGGGCTGCATCACCGACCCCCGCGAGTTCGCCTGACCCCATCGCGTTTGCCCTCCGAGGCGGCGCCCTGCAGGTGTCGCGTCCCTGGTACGGTTCATTGCCAAACGCCCCCGCCTTGAGCTTATACTTTCGCTCCCCCGATGGTGTGGGATCGGGGCTACGGCATCCGCTGTGACGTGAAGCGTCTGGGGCTGCTCGCCGTTTGCTGATCCGCGCCGCCTCCAGCGCCCTCGTGAGCATGCGGATGTATTTGTTCCCCATACTCCAAGGAGGATTGCGTGAACGCAAGTAGACTCTTCCTGAGCGCAGCAGTTACCGCCATGCTGACTGCGTGCGCAACCGATGATCAAGGACATGGTTATGGCACTGAAACGCTCGGCGAAGTCCGATTCCAGACTTCGTGCTCCGCCGAGGCGCAGCAGAAATTCCATCGCGCGATGGCGCTCTATCACTCTTTTGACTGGAACAGGGGCAAGGCCGCTTTCGAAGACATCGCTCAGACCGATCCACGATGCGGGATGGCACACTGGGGCTTGGCGATGATCGCCTCCGACAACCCGTTCGCATGGCCGGTGAGCCTGAGACTCAAGGAAGGCGCCGCAGCGATCGCCAGAGCCCGGCAGATCGGCGCAGGCACCCAGCGCGAGCGGGACTATATCGAGGCGCTCGCAAAGCTCTATGAAAACCACGAGTCCACGCCGCACAGGGCACGTGCGCTCGCTTACGAGGCAGCCATGGAAAAACTGGCGGCACGTCATCCCGACGACATGGAAGCGCGGATACTTTATGCGTTGTCACTGAGCGCGAACCACGATTTGAACGACAAGAAGTTCGGCCGCCCACTGAAGGCGGCGCAGCTGCTCGAGCCGCTGTTCAAGTCGCACCCGAATCATCCAGGCGTCGCGCACTACCTGATACACAGCTACGACTATCCCCCGATCGCCGACAAAGGCCTCGTTTCGGCACGGCGTTACGCTCGTATCGCGCCCGATGCGGCGCATGCGCAGCACATGCCCTCGCACATCTTCACGCGGGTCGGCTACTGGCGCGAGTCCATTGCGGCAAACAAGGGCAGCGAGCAGGCGGCCCGGGGCGCGCTGGCAGCCGCCACGCATGCACGCGACTACATGACCTATGCCTATCTGCAATTGGCCGAGGACAAGCTGGCGGAGCAGGTATGGGCGGAATCGGAGAAGACCGCCGCCGCGAAGAATCCGAATCTGGCGGTCGCCTTCGGCATGGCCGCGATGCCTGCACGTCTCGCTCTGGAACGCGGGCGCTGGAACGAAGCTGCACGGATCACCCTGCATCCCGCGATATCCGAGGCCGACTGGAAGCGTTTTCCGCAGGCCGAGTCCGTGCAGGTCTATGCACGCGCGCTCGGTGCTGCGCGCGCGGGGGATGCCACCGCGGCACGCCAGCACATCGCCCGGCTCAACGAATTGCACTCGACGCTGCAGGCGCGAAAACTGGGTTACTGGGCCGAACAGACCGAGGTGCAAATCAAGGTCGCGAGCGCGTGGGCACTGCGAGCCGAGGGCAAGAATACGGAAGCGTTAGCGCAGATGCGCGCGGCCGCCGACCACGAAGATCAGACGGAGAAGCACGTCGTGACGCCGGGCCCGATCATGCCAGCGCGCGAGTTGCTAGGCGACATGCTTATGGAACTGGGACAGCCTGCCGAAGCGCTGAAGGCGTACGAAGCCGCGACGGTCAAGGAACCGAACCGGTTCCGCGGGCTTTACGGCGCGGCGCTCGCGGCGGAGCAGTCAGGCGATCGCATAAAGGCACGCGGTTACTATGAGAAGCTTGCGTCCATGTGTGCACAGTCGCAAGGGACCCGGGCCGAACTGACACGCGCGAGGCAACTCGTTTCCCGGCGCTGATCGGATCGACCGGCGCGCGCACCGCCGCGCCCGGTTTCCGGCCGTCTGCACTCACCGGCTATCAGTGCCCGTAAGAGGAACCGCCGCGGCGATACGGCACGCGCACCATCTTAGCCCTGGTCAGGCGCTCAGGGCGCCACAGAGGACTGCCGGGCGAGCCGTGCCTTGAGATACGGCTTTTCGCCGCCGGCCAGTATCATGGCGCGATAGATTTCCGGCAGCGCTCGCGCTTGCAGAGACTTGCCGCTCGCGACATTGCGCACAAGATAGTTGTCCGTGTCGATTTCGAGCGTGTCGCCCGTCTCCGCGAGACCGACGATGCCGGGGCAGATAATCGGCCAGATCGCGCCGCCCACGCAGTTGCTGAAGAACAGCGAACCGAAAGACTCCGCCACGATAACCGGAATGCCCAGCGCAGCGATGGCATAGTGCGCCGGCGTTGAAGAGCCGCAGCCGAAGTTCTTTCCCGCCACGATGAAGTCGCCGGGTTGCGCGTTCTTCGGAAATTCCGGGTCGAGCGATTCCATGCAGTGCCTGCCCTGCTCGTGGGGCGGCAGATGGTTGTACATCTGCTTGCGGATCAGCCCCGTGTTGATGTCGTCCTGCGCAAACTTCCAGACTTTGCCGGTCAGTTTCATTCAGGCGCCTCCTGTCACAGATAAGCGAGCGGACTGGTGATGCGTCCCTCGATCGCCGACGCCGCGACGGTGGCAGGCGAGGCCAGATAGATTTCCGCGCCCGTACCCATGCGGCCTTCGAAGTTGCGCGTGATGGAGGTTATCGCCACCTCGCCGGGCGCGAGTATTCCGCCGTGCAGCCCGGGACACGCCCCGCAGTTGGAGCTGGTCACGATTGCGTTCGCCTCGTGCATCGTCTGGATATAGCCCAGCGCATTCGCGGCCATCAGCACTTCCCGCGAGCCAGGCGTGACGATGAGACGCACATCGGGATGCACCTTGCGGCCCTTGAGCACGCGGGCGGCCTCCGCCATGTCCTCGAGCCGGCCGCTCGCGCAGGAGCCGATATACGCCTGATCGACGCGGCGGCCCGCCACCTCGTCGACGGGCTTGACGTCGTCCGGCGCATGGGGCAGCGCAATCTGCGGGCCGATGCCCGATATGTCGATCTCGTGGACAGCGTCGTAGACAAAATCGCGATCGGTCTCGTAGACCGTATAGGTGGGGCCGCTGCGCCGGTTCACCCATTCGAGCGTCGTCGCGTCGGGCTGGATGTACGACGAAACCGCGCCCATTTCCGTGCCCATGTTGGTAAACGTGAACCGCATGTCCATGCTCAGGCTCTCGATGAAGGGGCCGCCGAACTCCACTGCGTTCTGGTACGCGCCGCGCTGCCCGAGCCGACCATTGATATAGAGCGAGGCATCGCGGCCGAGTACACCGGGTTTGAGTTTTCCGCTAATGCGCACCAGCGTGACTTTCGGCACCTCGATGACGTAGCGCCCGATGGCGTAGAGCGTGAGACGGCCGCCGCCCAGCGACGTCGCATACGCACCGACCCCGCCCATGGTCGAGGCGTGCGAGTCGATCGCAATCGCCAGCATGCCCGGGCGCACCAGCCCTTCCTCGCACAGCACGAGATGCGAGACACCGGCGCCACCGTCGAACATGCGGATGCCGCGCGAGCGGAAGAAATCCCGCCATGATTTCTGCGCCTCGGCGAGCGCCAGCGTCGGCGCCGGGGCCGCATGATCGGAAACCGCGTAGATGCGGTCCTTCAGCGGCAGGTCCTTGATCCCGAGTTCGTCGAGATCGGCGGCCATGCGTTTCGCCTCCGTGCCATTCACCCCGACGATGACACCGAATACGTCGGGCTCGACCTCGAGAAACTCCCCGGCCGCAACCGCAGTGCGCCGCGGACGCGACTTCTCGGCGAGGATCTTGTGCAACGCGTGCATGCCGCTCATTGCGCTTGCTCCTTCAGTTGACAGGCTTGATGCCCGCATCCTTGATCACTTTCGCCCATTTGGTTTCTTCGCTGCGGATGAATTTTCCGAACTCGTCGGGCGTAGCGCTCCAGATCGCTCGGGAACCGTCGAAAGCGAACCGTTTCTGCACTTCCGGGTCCTTAAGCGTCGCCAGCAGATCGCCATGCAGCTTGTTGACGATGGCCCGCGGCGTCGCAAGCGGCGCCAGCATGCCGAACCACTGGCTCGCGTCGTAACCCGCAACGCCGCCCTCGGCGATGGTCGGCACGTTCGGTACCGCGGGCGAGCGTTCGGCCGTGGTGACGCCGTAGGCCCGGAGCTTGCCGCTCTTCGTGTGCGGCAGCGCGCTCAGTATGCTCGCCATGATGAGCGGCACCTGTCCCGCGAGCACGTCCACCAGTCCGGCGTTGCCGCTCTTGTAGGGCACGTAGACGATGTCCACGCCCGCCATCTGTACAAAGAGCGCCATGCACAGGTGCACGTTGCCGCCGTACGAGCCGGCGGCATAGTTCAACTGCCCCGGACGCGACTTGGCGAAGGCGATGAGCTGCCGGGTGTCCTGCGCCGGCAATGACGGATGCCCCACGAGGATCTGCGGGTTGGTCGACACGAGGCTGATCGGCGCCAGTCCGCGCAGTATTTCCATGGGCGGATTCTTGCGCATCGACGGCACGATCGTCATCGAGCTGTTGGTGAGCAGCAGCGTGTAGCCGTCGGGCGCGGCGCGCGCGGTGACTTCGGCGCCGATCATCGTCGCCGCACCGGGCCGGTTGTCGACCACCACCTGCTGGCCCAGGACCTCGGAAAGCTTGGTCGCGACGATGCGCGCCGAGGCCTCCGTCCCGCCGCCGGGCGATGACGCCACGATCAGACGGTCCGGGCGCGTGGGATAGTTGTCCTGCGCAATCACGCCTGGCGCCGCAAAGTACATCAGCGCGGCGACGGCGGGAATCGCGCCGTACCGGTGATTCTTCTCAACGCCCATGACTTTCCTCCCTTGTGGTGATTCGCTGGCGCATCGTTACCGTGCGCGCCGCGTGCCTTCCTTGCCGGCCATCAGGGCGCGGATGGGACACGCGCGCCGAGCGCGACCGGCCTCCCGCTGGCGACCGCGTGCTCGATGGCGAGGGTCACCGCGAGATTGTTGCGCGCCTCCTCGGCGGTGGTCAGCGCACACGGCCGGCCAGTGGTGAGGTGATCGAGCCACGCCCGCGTTTCGCTGGCGAGCGGTCCCCAGAAGTCGCCTTCCGCCCAGTCGCCCGGCGCCGAGCTGCCGAGAAACGCCATGTTCACCGTATGGTCCGGGATGTAGATGTGCGGGATGCCCCGTTCGGTGTACAGCAGTTGATCGAGATGATCGTCGTCGATGATGAGCGAACCTTCGGTACCCAGTATCTCGAAGCGGCCGCTGTAACCGAGCGACGGGTACTTGTCCGACAACGCGAAGCTCACGCCGAGATTGACCAGCGCGCCGTCGGCGAGCCGCAGGATGGCCCAGGTCACGTCGTCGCAGTTGTAGCCGCGCGCCCGTATCGCACCGGCCTGTCCCCAGGCCGACACCTCCACCACGGGATTGTCCGGAAGAAACCAGCCGAGCAGGTCGACGTAGTAGGTGAGCGAATCGACCACCGGCGTCGCCCCGGGGTTGCGATCGAGCATCTGGCAGACCTGGGCGCGCGTGTTGTACAGCCGCGCCGACACGCCGACGACTTTTCCGAGCCGGCCGCGCTTCAACTGTTCCCTCGCTGTGAGATAACGCCGCTTGAAGCGGCGGCTGTATCCGACGCGGAGATTCCCGCCGGTGGTTTCGAGCGCGGCGAGAATCCGGCTCGCATCCTCGAGTTCGAGCGCAATCGGCTTTTCGACGAGGACGGCCTTGCCGCGCTCCAGCGCCTGCAGGACTGGCGCGGTGTGTTCGTGCTCGCTGGTGGACACGATCACGGCATCCACGTCGGGATGCGATATCGCCTCCATGTTTTCCTGGCAAACGAGATGAGCGTTCGCCTTCTGGGCGAGCGTCCTCGCCTGCTGCAGGTCCGCGTCCGAGACAGCAATGAAGCGTACCCCGGGGTGCGTGGCGGCGATATGCGCGCGCAGCGTCCCGATGCGCCCCGCGCCGACGATGGCAACCCCGATCTGCCTGTGCGCCATCAGTTCGCCTTGATTCCCGCTTCTTTGATCACCTTCGCCCATTTGGGCACGTCGGCGCGGATGTGCGCTGCAAACGCTTCGGGGCTGTCGAGCGGAATCTCGAACGCCTCGGCGAGGAGCCGTTCGCGCACGTCCGGCAGCTTGAGCACGCGCAGCACCTCCTGATTGAGCCGCTCCACGATGGGCCGGGGCGTCGCCGCGGGCGCCAGCAGCCCGTACCAGGAGCCCGCTTCGAACCCGGGCAATCCGGATTCAGCGACAGTCGGAACATTCGGTAATGCGGGAGACCGCCGCGCGCCACTCACGGCGATGGCGCGCAATCGACCCGCCTCGACCAGTTTCGCGGACTGCGCGATGCCGCCGAAGATGAGCGAGACTTCCCCGCTCATCGTCGCCGTCACCGCCGGTGCGTTGCCCTTGTACGGCACGATGATGACCTCGATGCCGGCGCTGTGCTTGAAGAGTTCCGCGGCCAGTTGCGTTACGCCGCCCCCTGCAGCCCACGTGAGCTGGCCCGGCCGTGCCTTCGCGAGCTTGAGCAGCTCCTGTACCGTGCGAACCGGCAGCGAAGGATGGGCGACCAGGACGTAGTTAGAGATGCCAAAGCGGGCAATCGGCGCAAAGTCCTTGATCGTGTCGTAGGGCAGCCGGGGAACGAGACTCGCGTTGATGCCGTGCGTGCCGGTGGTGCCCATGACCAGCGTATAGCCGTCCGGCGCACTGCGGGCGACGGCTTCAACGCCGACGACGCCGTTCGCCCCGCCGCGATTCTCCGTGATCACCTGCTGCCCCAGGCTCTCCGACATTTTCTGCGCGACGGTGCGCGCGAGCAGATCCGAAGGACCACCGGCGCCGAAGGGAACGATGATGCGCACCGGCCGCGTCGGATAGCGCGCGGCGTCGCCGCTCTGCGCCAGCGCCGCACCGAAGCCGCACAACATCAGGGCGAAAACGGCAACGGACAAACGCTTCATCAGGCTTCCTCACGGCTGCGCGCTCGCGCCTGCACGGGGCGTCTTCTTGTTCGACACGTGGAGCCCGATTAGACTTGATGCCCTCTTCACGTGTCAACAGGACGACCGCTCCCATGCAGACCAGAATCGACGAGATCGCGCCGGATCTTTACCGCATTTCAACTTATATCCCGGACTTCAACCTGCAGTTCAATCAGTTTCTGGTGAAAGACGAACAGCCGCTGCTGTGGGAAACCGGCATGCGGTCGCTGTACCCTTCCGTCCGGGATGCCGTTGCCAAGGTACTCGACCCGGCCGCGCTACGCTGGGTCGGATTCAGCCACTATGAGCCGGACGAGTGCGGTTCATTGAACGAATGGCTGGCTGCCGCACCGCAGGCGCAGGGTTTCTGCAGCGAGATCGGCGCCATCGTCTTCGCCAACGACGCCGCACTTCGTCCCGCACGCGGCGTCGGCCGCAATGACATGATCGAAACGGGCAAGTACCGCTTCAGGCTCTACCCTACGCCACATCTGCCGCATGGCTGGGACGCAGGAGTGCTGTTCGAGGAGACCGGCAGAACGCTGCTCTGTTCCGATCTCTTTGGCCACAACGGCGATGTCGAGCCGATCACCCGATCGGACATCGTGGGCCGTTTCAACGATGCGCTGAAGGCCTACCAGGCAACGCCGCCGTTCATGGATTACATGCCGTGGACCACCCGGACGGCTGGGCAGCTTCGGGAGCTGGCCGCGCTGCGCCCCGGGCTCTGTGCAACGATGCACGGCTCCGCCTTCGCCGGTGACGGTGCAAAGGCGCTGCTCGATCTCGGGCAGGCGATGGAAGCCGCGCTGACCCAGAAATAATTCTGCACCGGTGTGTCGATCCGGGGCGGTACCGATCGACCAGGGAAAGCACGACAGCTTGAGGAGCAACGATGAAGTACCTGTGTCTGGTCTATCTGGATGAAAATCGGCTCAGCGAACTGCCGGACGAGGATTGCGTGGCGTACGACACGGAAATCCGCAACAGCGGCCATTGCCTCGCATCGGAGGCGCTGCAGTCGGTACATACCGCGACCACCGTGCGGATGCGCAACGGCCGCCTGTCCGTCACAGACGGGCCGTTTGCCGAAACCAAGGAGCAGCTCGCCGGGTTTTACATGATCGAAGCGAAGGATCTGGACGAGGCGATACAGATCGCGTCGAGAATTCCGCCGGCACGCATGGGCAGTATCGAGGTCCGCCCGATACGCCCGATCCGCGAAGCCGTCGCGCAGGCGCAATTGCAAAAAACCGGCCATTGAAGGGAAATCATGACAGCACAATTGATACTACTGGTTGCAACCCGCAAAGGCGCGTGGCTCTATCACGGCGATGCGACGCGCAGATCCTGGCGTGCGGACGGGCCGCATTTCCTCGGCCATGTGATCAGCCACATGGTGCTCGATCCGCGCGACGCACGCACTGTGCTCGCCGCTGCCAAGACCGGGCATCTCGGACCCACCATTTTCCGTTCCACCGATCTGGGCAAGAACTGGAAAGAAGCCGCGCAGCCGCCCGCGTTCGCCAAAGCCGCGGACGGCAAGGGCCGCTCGGTCGATCACACGTTCTGGCTCGCACCGGGCCCGGCGTCCGAGCGCGATGTGTGGTACGCGGGCACCTCCCCGCAAGGCCTGTTCCGCTCCGAGGACGGCGGCGTTTCATGGAAGCCGTTCTCCACCCTCAACGACGATCCGCAGTACCGGGAATGGATGGGGACAGTCCAGGACGGCACGCCGGATGGACCGAAGCTCCACTCCATCATCATCGACCCGCGCGATCCCAGGCAGCTGAATTTCGCGATGTCGGGCGGCGGCGTGCACGAGTCTGTCGACGGCGGGCGCACCTTCAAGCCGCTGCTGAAAGGCCTGGACGTGGTGGAAGGCTTCGACGGCACGCAACCGACGTTTCACGATCCGCACTGCATCCGCATGTGTCCCACCAATCCCGATCGCCTGTACCAGCAGAATCACTGCGGCATCTATCGGATCGACCGCCCGTCGGACGTATGGGTCCGCATCGTGAAAAGCATGCCTGCGGACGTGGGCGACATCGGTTTCCCGATGGTGGTGCATCCGCGCAACGCCGACACGGCCTGGGTATTGCCGATGGACGGCACGAGCGTGTGGCCGCGCACCAGCCCGGGCGGAAAGCCCGCCGTCTACGGCACGCGCGATGCGGGAAAAAGCTGGCAGCGCATGGATTCCGGCATGCCGGAGAGCGAGGCGTGGTGGACGGTAAAGCGGCAGGCGATGACGGCCGATGTGCTCGATCCGGTGGGCCTCTACTTCGGAACCACCAGCGGAGAGCTCTGGATCAGCCGTGACGAGGGCAAGGGGTGGGCCTGCATGGCGCGCCATCTGCCGGAGATCTATGCGGTGGAGACTGCAGTCCTCAAGTAGGTCCGTTCCGTATTGAGCGCAGCGTAGCGAAGTCGAAATATCAACGGACTGCGGGGATGAAAGTTCACATACCCAGCGCCTTGCGCTCCTACACCGACGCCGCGGAAGCGCAGGCGAGCGGCGCAACGCTCGGCGCGCTGCTCGCGGACCTCGACCGCCGCCATCCGGGAATACGGTTTCGCATGGTCGATGAGCAGGAGCGCATCCGGCGGCACATCCGCGTATTCGTGAACAACGCGCAGATCCACGACCTGTCCCAGCCGCTGCGGGAAACCGACGAGGTGGTGATCGTGCAGGCGCTGAGCGGCGGTTAGCAGCGCGGGCGTTACGCGCGCTTCGCGAGCACCGGGTAACCGCTCAGCGCAAGTTGCGCCCGGCCGCGGCGCACGGTGAGCTTTGCGCGCCCACCGACGGGGAGCGTGAGCTTTCGCGTGACGTGCCCGAAAGGAAGCCCGGTGAGGATGGGCGTCTTGCTACGCTTGCGCAAAAATTCGAGGGCAGCGGGCAGGCTATAGCCGTTGTCGTTCGGCATCGGCGTAAGCGGATCGAAGGCGCCCAGCAGGATTGCGCGCTGACGCGCGAGTATGCCGGCCTGATCGAGTTGCAGCATCATGCGCTCGATCTTGTATGCCGGCTCGTTCACGTCTTCCAGGAACAGTATTCCGCCTGTCACCTTCGGCATGAAACGCGTGCCGATCAGCGCACAGACCAGCGCAAGGTTGCCGCCCCACAACCGTCCGCTCACCGCGCACGTCGGCCCTTCCGATTCGAAGTCGACGGCGTAATCCCGGTTTTCCAGCACGCCGAAGAAGTGCTCGATCGTAAACGGAGCCGGTGTCCGGGCGCCGAAATCGGCGGCCGAGGGGCCGGCAAAACTCACCCCACCGCGCGCCAGGTACGCGAGGTGAAACGCGGTGAAATCGCTATAGCCGACGATGATCGACGCCCGCGCCTTGATCTTCGCGAAATCCACCCGCTCCATGAAGCGGGTAAAGCCATAACCGCCGCGTGCCGCGAGAACGATGTCGATCGAAGGGTCCGTGGCGAAACGGAAAAGATCGGCGTGACGCAGTTCGTCGGGACCGGCGAACCGCTGCTCGCTCGCGAAGCAGCTTTCGCCGGCCTGGACTTCCCAGCCGCGCGCGGCAAAGAAGGCGGCAGCGCGATCGAGCACGGCGGTGTCCGGCAGGAATCCCGAGGGCGCCACCATGCCGATGCGCCTCGCCGCAAGGATCATGACATCCGGGCGGCGGCCATCAGCGCAGGTTGCCGGTGTGGCCCAGGGAGTAGCGGCCGGGCTGGGGCCAGACCGTCAGACCGTGCGGTTCGGTACCGGCCTTGATCTTGCGCACGGCGCCGCTTGCCGTATCGATGGCGTAAACCACGTCGTCGAAGCGACCCGACAGCCACAGCGTCTTGCCGTCCGCGCTCAGATTGCCCATGTCGGGACTGCCGCCGCCCGGAATCGGCCAGGTGGTGACGATCTTGCGCGTGGCGAAGTCCATGACCGTGATGCTGCCCTTGCCGCCGGGCTTCGCATAGACCATGTGCGATCCGCGATTGATGACGTAGAGGTGCTTGGCGTCGCGGCTCGGGTAGAGCCCATGCGCGCCGACGCCGGTCGCGATGAATTCCAGCTCGACGAACCTGTCGCCGTCGATCACGAACACGCCGCCCGAATGCATGTCGGCCACGAAAAACACTTTACCGTCGGGGGAGATGCGGATGTCCTGGGGCATGCCCGGCTTGGAGAGCTTCAGATAGCCGAGGACTTTACGCTCGACGAAATCGATTTTGGCGAGCGTGCCCTTCTCAAACTCGCAGGTGAAGATGGCGTAGCGGCCGTCGATCGAGAAGTCGCCGTGATTGATGCCGGCACAGCCGGGTACCGACAGCGAGCTCTGCAACGCCATCGTTTGCGGATCACGGAAGTCGAGGCGTTTGCGCGCTTCGGCCACGACCACCGCCGAGCGTCCGTCCGGCGTGAAATACATGTTGTAGGGATTGTCCACGTCGATCGGCTGCCCCGGCTTGCCGGTCATCGGATCGATCGGCGTCAGGGTACCGTCGAAGCGCTTTTCGGCGTTGTTCGTCACCCACAAGGTCTTCAGATCCCATGACGGCACCACGTGCTGCGGGTGCACGCCGACCTTGAAACGATCCACCACCTTCATCGTCTCGGCATCGATCACCGTGACGTCGTTCGAACGGCGGTTCGGCACGTAGACGCGCGGCAGCGCTTTGGCCACATCCGGTCGCACCTTGCCCGCCGCCGTTTCGCTGTAGAGATTGGAAGGATCGACCACCGGCGGCATGCCGGGCACGGTCTGAATCGCGGGAGCGCTCTGCGCCGTCGAGGGCGGGCTCCTGGAAGCGGGCTGGGCGTGACCCAGCCGGGCGAGTCCCGACACCACAACGACAAGAATCACTGCCCACACTGCACGTTTCATTACTTTCCCCAGGCTTATTGCAGAGTTCGTACTGTCGACTACAACCCTGCCTGCGTCACGAATTTCGGATTGAGATAGGCCTCGATCGCCTCGCTGCCGCCCTCCGAGCCGTAGCCCGAATCCTTGACGCCGCCGAACGGCACCTCGGGCAGTGCCAGACCGAGATGGTTGATCGTCATCATGCCGGTCTCGACCGATGCCGCGATGGCGTTTGCCGTCTTGGCCGATTTGGTCCAGGCATAGGCCGCCAGTCCGTACGGCAGGCGGTTCGCCTCGGTGACCGCGTCGTCGAAACTTTTGAACGGGTTGATGATCGCCAGCGGGCCGAACGGCTCCTGGTTCATCGCCATCGCGTCCTTCGGCAACTCGGTGATCACCGTGGGCTCGAAGAAGTTTCCTTTCTCGCCGATCGGATAACCGCCGGCCAGCACCTTGCCGCCGTGCTTTCTCGCATCCTCGACGTGCGCCTGCATCGCGCGCTGCCGGCGCGGGTTGGCGAGCGTCGCCATCTTGGTGTCCTGGTCGAAGCCGTCACCGACCTTGATCGCCTTCGCCCCCTCGACGAATTTCTCGACGAAGCGCGGATAGGCCGCTTCCTGCACCAGAAACCGCGTCGGCGAAACGCACACCTGGCCGGCATTGCGGTACTTCATGAAGGTCATGGTTTTCGCGGCCGCATCGACGTCCGCGTCGTCGAACACGATCACCGGTGCGTGGCCGCCGAGTTCCATCGTGGTCCGCTTCATGTGCTGGCCGGCCAGGGCGGCAAGCTGTTTCCCGATCGGCACCGAACCGGTGAACGACATCTTGCGGATGACGGGATGCGGGATCAGATAGCTCGAGATTTCCGCCGGGCTGCCGTAAACCAGGTTGATCACGCCCGCCGGGACACCGGCGTCGGCAAAAGCGCGGATCAGTTCAGCGGGCGAGGCCGGCGTTTCTTCCGGCGCTTTCACGATGATCGAGCAGCCCGCCGCCAGCGCGGCGGAAAGCTTGCGCACCACCTGGTTGATCGGAAAATTCCACGGCGTGAAAGCGGCGACCGGGCCGACCGGTTCCTTGATCACGAGCTGGTAGACGCCTTCCGCGCGCGCCGGAATCACCCGTCCGTAGGCGCGCCGCGCCTCTTCCGCAAACCAGTCGATGATGTCCGCGCCGGCGAGCACTTCCTGTTTCGCCTCGAACAGCGGCTTGCCCTGCTCCATGGTGAGCATGGGCGCAACCGCATCCACGCGCTCGCGAAACAGCGCCGCCGCCTTGCGCATGACTTTCGCCCGCTCGAAGGTCGAAACCTTGCGCCAGGCTCTGAAACCCCGTTCCGCCGCGTCAAGGGCCTGGTCGAGATCTGCCCGCTCGGCATAGGCCACGGTGCCGATTTCCGCACCGGTCGCCGGATTGACGACCGGCAAGGTCCGGCCGGTCGCGCCCGCGGTCCAGGCTCCGTTGATGTAAAGCTGCGTATTGGGATACATGGCGTTCGAATTCGCGTGATTAAGAGTGCCTAACATAATGACCCGCGTGGTGCGCTGTCACGATTTTGGCTCAGGACGCGAAGCTCGCCGCAGTGAATATCGCGAATATTCACAAGGCGGGCGACAAAGTCATGGGCCAAAACTCGT
>JBQTJV010000001.1:0-7504 GCA_052386775.1 Betaproteobacteria bacterium | reverse complement strand
CCGGAGTTGAGCCCGACGCGGATCTGGACTTCAATGCCGCGCGTACGGCGGACCTCGTCGGTGTAGCGCCGGATGGCCTCCTGCATTCGGAGTGCGGCATAGCAGGCGCGAATCGCGTGGTCCTCGTGCGCGAGCGGCGCGCCGAACAGCGCCATGATGCCGTCGCCCATCACCTGGTTCACGGTGCCCTCGTAGTGATGGACGGCATCCATCATGCGCTGGAGCACCGGATCGAGGATCGCCCGGGCTTCCTCCGGATCACGCTCGGCAAGCAGCTCCATCGAGCCCTTCAGATCGGCGAAAAGTACGGTCACCTGTTTGCGTTCGCCCTCGAGCGCGGCTCGGGAAACAAGAATCTGCTCGGCGAGGTGCCGGGGCGTGTAGGTGTCAGGGGCAGCGGCCACCGCCGGCGCGCCGGCAGGATGCGAGCACTCAGGACAAAACTTTGCAGCGGCAGGCAGGACACTTCCGCAGCGTTCGCACTTTCGTGCGAGCGGCGCGGCGCACTCGACGCAAAACTTCGCCGTCGCCGGGTTCTCCTGTTGACAGCGCGGACATTTCACTGCGCACCTCCTCCAGGCGCCGTCGTCGTTGCGCCACGGTTGCTAATGCGCGACCTTACGGCTCAGGTCAGCAGCTTGATCTGCGCCGGGTTGATGCCCAGTTTCACTGCAGCGCCCGGCGTATAGGTGGTGCTGCCGATGTAGTGCGGGCGGTCGGCGATGAACACGGCGTCGTGGACTTTTACCGTATAGCGCACGAACTCGCCTAGGAACTCCCGTTGGGTAACGACGCCGTCCAGCCAAACCCGGTCGCCGTCGCCGGCTCGATCGGCCAGCATCAACACGTGGGGCCGTATGGCGATCTCGGCCGGCCCTTCGACAGCCGCGTTTCCCGCAATCCTGATCGTGCCCAGCGTCGCCGACTCGAACACGAAGCCGTCCGCCTCCTTCTTTACGCGCCCGGAGACCAGATTGATGGTGCCGACAAAATCGGCGATGAAGCGATTCGCCGGGTGGTCGTAGAGATCCATGGGCGTGCCGATCTGTTGTATGACCCCGCAGTCGAGTACGGCGACGCGGTCGGATATGGAGAGCGCCTCCTCCTGGTCATGCGTGACGAAGATGGTGGTGATGCCGAGCTTGCGTTGCAACGCCAGCAGCTCCGCGCGCATGTAGACGCGAAGCTTGGCGTCGAGATTGGAGAGCGGCTCGTCGAGCAACAGCACTTTCGGTTCTATCGCAATGGTGCGCGCGAGGGCAACGCGCTGCTGCTGCCCGCCGGAAAGCTGTCCCGGCTTGCGAGCCGCGAGCGCACCGAGCCCCACCAGTTCCAGCGCCGCCGTGACCCTGGCGCGAACGGCGTCACGCGAAAACTTTCTCTCCTCGAGCCCGAATGCCACGTTTTGCGCCACCGTCATGTGCGGCCATAAGGCATAGTTTTGAAAGACCATGCCGATGTCGCGTTTCCACGGGGGCACGCGCGAGAGATCTTCACCACCGATCAGCACCTGGCCCGATTGCGCCTGGTTGAAACCGGCGATCAGCCGCAGCAGGGTGGACTTGCCTGAACCCGATGGTCCCAGCAGGGCAAAAAACTCGCCGGGCTCGATGATGACGCTGACGTCGTGCAGCACGCGGGTCGCGCCGTAGGCAAGTGAAACGTTGCGGACCTCGACCTTGACCTTGCGCAGTGCTTCCATGCTAAGCGTGCCTGACATGATGAGCCACGTATGCGCTATGAGCCAGAATCGTGTTCTCTAAGCGCCGATCGCCTGCAGCTCAGGCGCTTTCGCGATGCCGGCACGCGCTCCGTGGGTGCCGCGGCCCGCGATCAGTCGGTGCGAGACATAGGTTCCTGCCGCGACCAGGAGAACCGCCAGCACGCCGAGCGCCGCGCCGGGCCCGCGCCCTGCCGCGCTCTGCATGTAGAGATAGATGCCATACGACATCGGCGAATCGTGCTGCGCCGTAATCAGCATGAGGGTCGCCGACAATTCCACCGCGGCCGTCATGAAACTGATGATAAAGCCCGCCGCTATGCCGCCGGCCATCAGCGGAACCACGATACGCCGGATGGTGCGGCCCTTGGTGGCTCCCAGGTTCTCCGCCGCCTCCTCCAGGGACACGTGCATCTGCTGAAGCGCGGCGATGCAGGAGCGCAGCGCATAGGGCAGACGGCGAACCGCGTACGCGATCGTGAGCAGTATCCAGGACGTCGTCGCGAGATCATCGGTGAACGGAATGTCGAAGTCGCGGAATGTGCGCAGATAGCCGATGGCGAGCACCACGCCCGGACTCGCGAGCGCCATGGTGACGGTGAAATCGAGTGCCTGCCGGCCGGGTATGCGGGTTCGCAGCAGGATGTAGGCGATCGCCGTGGCGATCACCACGTCGAGCAGGGCAGCAATGCCGCAATAAAGCACCGTGTTCCAGATCATGCCGGGCGAATCCTGGAACACTGTCGCGTAATGGTCCAGGGTATAGCTGTCGGGGACGACGCTGAAGCTCCACACCTTCCCGAACGAGAGCAGCAGGATGCCGATGTGCGGGGCGAGCACGACCAGCAGCACCAGCCCGATCCAGCCATACGCGAATACCGACTGGGTGCCGGTCAGACGACGCTTCGACAGCCCGGCGTAGCCGCGCTGCAGCGTTGCATACTCCTTCCCGCGCATGATCCACGTCGACGCCCACAGGGCGAACAGCGAAGCGCCGACCATGATGACGCTCGCCACGTAGCCGATCGGATCTTCGATGCCGATGGTCGTGATGCGCAGATAGGCCTGGGGCGCGAGCATGTTGGTCTGATTGAGAACGAGCGGCGTGCCCAGATCGTCGAACACCTTGATGAACACCAGCGCGGCACCCGCGACAAACCCCGGCATCGCGAGCGGAAACACGATGCGGCGAAACAGCCGCAAGCCGGAAGACCCGAGGTTTTGCGCCGATTCCTCCATCGAGCTGTCGATGTTGATGAGCGCCACCACGAGATTCATCAGGATGAACGGGAAATAGTGGATGGCTTCGACGAAGATCACGCCGTTCAGTCCGTCCATGATCGGCAGCGTGAAGCCGAACCAGTCGTTGAGCAGCAGGTTCACGGTGCCGCTGCGCCCGAAGATGAGCTGCATTGCGACTGCACCGACGAAGGGCGGCATGATGAGCGGCAGTACCCCGAGCGTCTGGATCAGCACCGCCCCGCGGAACTCGAAGCGCACCGTGAAATAGGCGAGCGGTACAGCGATGAGCGAGGCGAATACCACGCTCCAGAAGGCGACGTACAGGCTGTTCCAGAACGACTCCCGCATGAGCGAGATATGAAAGAACGAGACGAAGTGCGAGACCGTGAAGCCGCCGGCGCCGTCCGCGAAGGCGACGTACAGCACGGTCATCACCGGGACGATGAGAAATACGACAAGGAACGCCGCGATCAGCAGCGCGATAATGAGCTGCGAGGCCGTGAAGCGGGCGGACATGGCGCGCGTTTTGGCTACGCTGTGGTCGTCTCCCCGGCAACAGCCGGGGTCAAGGCGGCGTGGATTCCGGTTTTCACCGGAATGACGAATGTTTCTGGATGCCGGCTTTCGCCGACATGACCGATGCGGGCATCGGTCATTTGACCAGCGCTGCGGCCTGTTTCGCCAGCTCCTCGGCCCGCGCGTAGTTCTTGCGCGCCTCGCGGCCCCAGTATTCCTCGAGCGCCGTGACCTCTTTGGTGCGCAGGGCGTCGCGCTTGGTGGTGCTGTAGAGGGCGAGGAATTCCCCGTCCGCCGCCTTCTCGGCGCTGACGAGCGGCTTGTAGGCGTACTCCCGGGCCTCGTCGAGCAGTTTCTTCGCCTGGGCATTGGGTTTCTTCGCCAGCCTCGCCGCCGCGTCGTGTATCGCGCGGGTTGCGGCGATCAGCTCCTTGTGGCGGAACGTGATGGTATGGTCGTACAGGCTGTTCACGAGGTAGTAACGCGAGCGTGACAGGTCGGAATCGAACTTCACCTTGGCCTGGATTTTCCCGCCATAGGGGTTGGGATAGCCCGCCGGCGCTTTCTTGTAGGTCGCAGGCAGCACGGGCAAGCGGCTGATGCGCGGTTCCAGCAGCAACTGCTGGCCTTCCTCGGACAACGTGAAGGCGATGAACTTCTTGCCCAGTTCGCTGTTGCGGCCGCCGGCGATCAGGCCGATGTTCGCAGGCACGATGGCGGTCACCGACGGATAGACGAACTCCACCGGGAAACCGGACGCTTTCGCAGAAAGCCCGAAGAAGTCGATGACGATGCCGATCCCGAACTGGCCGTTGTTGACGCCATCGGGCACGCCGAAACTGCGTTCTGTGACGGCGGCGCAGTTGCCGGAGAACTGCAGGATCTGTTGCCATCCTTTCTCCCAGCCTTCGCCCTGCAGGATGGTCTCGATTGTCAGGTGCGTCGTGCCCGAGCGGGACGGCGCGGAGATCGCGACGTGGCCGAAATACTCTGGCTTCACGAGATCCGCCCACTCCCGCGGCGGCGGAACCTTGTTGGCCTTCAGATAGCGCGTGTTCCACATGAGCCCGTAACCCGCCAGCGCCTGACCGTAGTAGAAACCCTCCGGATCGTTGATCGGGTAGCTGCCGATCTTGGCCGGCACGGCAGGATTGGCGCCGTTGAATTTCTCCAGCAGGTTTTCCTTGGAGAGCACCTCGAACGCATCCGGTGCCGACGCCCAGAAGACGTCCGGACGGCTGCCGGCCCGCGCCTCGCGCACGAACGCGATGGCCGCCGACGTGCCGCGGTTCAGCACTTCGACCTTGACGCCGGGATTGCGCGTCTCGAACGCCTTCTTGTAGACCTCGGTCAAGTCCTTGGGGAAGGAGGTGATGATGGTGAGCTGCTGGGCATGGCCGGCGAGCGCCATGGCACTGAAACATGCCGTCAGCAGGAAGCGCAGGCAGATTCGCATTGTGGACACGGTTCCTCCTTTTGTAGGTTTTGGGGCGGCGCGACGGGTGCGCCGCAATGTTACCGCCCCCGGACAGCCGCCGCCAAGCTGCACAGCCGCCTTGAAAACCGGCCGTCCCGACCCAATGATTGCGGGGTCGATGCCTACGCCGGCATTTCCGTGCCGCCACCCGTCACTTGGAGGAACCAGAAAATGGGCGATACGCCAACCCGGGAGACGCTCGGCTTCCAGGCGGAAGTCAAGCAACTGCTCAACCTGATGATCCACTCCTTGTACAGCAACAAGGAGATTTTCCTGCGCGAACTGATTTCCAATGCTTCGGATGCCTGCGACAGGCTGCGCTTCGAGGCGCTCACCGACAGGGCGCTGTTCGAAGACGACGCCGAGCTCAGGATCCGGGTGAGCTTCGATCCCAAGGCGCGCACGATCACCGTGGCCGACAACGGGATCGGCATGTCGCGGCAGGAAGTGATCGACCAGATCGGCACCATTGCCAAGTCCGGCACTCGCGAGTTTTTCCAGAACCTGACTGGCGACCAAGCCAAGGATGCACACCTCATCGGTCAGTTCGGCGTGGGGTTTTACTCGGCCTTCATCGCCGCGGACAAGGTGACGCTGGAGACGCGCCGCGCCGGGCTCGGCAAGGAGCATGCGGTGCGCTGGGAATCCGACGGCAGCGGCGAGTATACGGTCGAGACCATCGAGAAGTCCGGGCGCGGCACGGAAGTGACGCTGCACATCCGGGAAGGCGAGGACGAGCTCTTGAGCGGATTCCAGCTGCGCGACATCATCCGCAAGTACTCCGACCACATCACGCTGCCCATCGTGATGAAGCAGGAGGAATGGGACAAGGACAACCGCGTCTACAGGACGACCGGCAAGGATGAGACGGTCAATCAGGCGAGCGCGCTGTGGGCGCGTTCCAAAGCGGAGATCACGGAAGAGCAGTATCACGAGTTCTACAAGCACGTCGCGCACGATTTCGAGGCACCGCTCGCCTACACGCACAACAAGGTCGAGGGCACCAAGGAGTACACGCAGCTCCTGTACATTCCGGCCCGCGCGCCGTTCGATCTGTGGGATCGCGACCATCGCAGGGGCATCAAGCTCTACGTGCGGCGCGTCTTCATCATGGACGACGCCGAGCACCTGATGCCGGCGTACATGCGATTCGTGCGCGGGGTCATAGACTCCAACGACCTGCCGCTCAACGTGTCGCGCGAGATCCTGCAGGAATCGAAGGACGTGGAGACGATCCGCGCCGGTTCGGTACGCCGGGTGCTCTCTCTGCTGGAAGATCTCGCCGAGAATCAGAAAGAGAAGTACGCGACCTTCTGGACGCAATTCGGCCGGGTGTTGAAGGAAGGCGTGGGCGAGGATCACGCCAACCGGGAACGCGTGGCGAAGCTGCTGCGCTGTGCGTCCACGCACAAGGATACCGAGGAGCAGGACGTTTCCCTTGCCGATTACGTCTCCCGCATGAAAGAGGGGCAGGACAAGATCTATTACGTTACGGCGGACAGCTTCGCCGCGGCGAAGAACAGTCCGCACCTGGAGATCTTCCGCAAGAAGGGCGTGGAAGTGCTGCTGCTGTACGATCGGGTGGACGAGTGGGTCACGGCACACCTCACCGAGTTTGACGGCAAGGCGCTGCAGTCGGTTACCAAGGGGCGCCTGGAACTGGGCAAACTCGAGGACGAAGCGGAAAAGAAAAAGGAGGAGGAACAGGCGGGTGAATACAAGGACCTCATCGAGAAAGTAAAGAGATCGCTCGGCGAGCGCGTGAAGGACGTGCGGGTCACGCTGCGGCTCACCGAGTCGCCGGCGTGCCTCGTCATGGACGAGCACGACATGAGCGCGCATCTGCAGCGGTTGCTCAAGGCCGCCGGGCAGAAGTCTCCCGATTCGAAGCCGATCCTCGAGATCAATCCGCACCATGCGCTGGTCCAGCGCCTCAGGGATGAAGGCGAAGAGCAGCGGTTCGCCGACCTCGCACAGATCCTGTTCGATCAGGCGCTGCTTGCCGAAGGCGGTACGCTTGAGGACCCGGCGGGCTTCGTGAAACGTCTTAATCAGCTCCTATTCGCAAGCGGCAACAAGTAAATAACACGTTTCCTCCCCGTCAGCACCCTGGCAATGGACGGCCTAATGTCGCGGGCATAGAATCGACACAGCAGGGGAGGGCTGTTCGATGTTGGCGATTTCGAGACTGCTGGTTGCGCTTGCCGCAGCCGTGCTGGCGGCACCGATTGCGTCTTTCGCCCAGCAGCAAAAGGTTCACCGCGTAGGTTTCCTCGGCAATTCCACTGCGGCCCTCGAGGCTCATCTCCTCGGGCCGTTTCGAGAAGGTTTGCGCGACCTCGGCTACGTCGAGGGCCAGAACATTTTGATCGACTATCGATGGGCAGAGGGAAAGTACGAGCGGTTTCCCGCCCTCATTGGAGAACTGATCGACCAGAAGGTCGATGTGATCGTGACCGCCGGGACGCCGGCCACCCTGGCGGTAAAAAAGGCCACAACGACCGTCCCGCTCGTGATGGTCGCGGTCGGCGACCCCGTCGGTACCGGCA